>CAZZZW010000035.1:0-7474 GCA_964658795.1 Phormidium nigroviride PCC 7112 | reverse complement strand
GACGCCGCGCCGGTGACGCCGGCCGGAACGACAGCCAAGCCAGCTGCCGGGTCGGCTGTCGGCACGCTGTTCTCCACCACGGTCACGGTCACCTCGGTCGGACCGGCCGCCAAGCAGTATGAGTTCATCCGACTGCTTCAGCACGTTGGACCGCGCCGGGTCCTGGTCACCTCGACCAGCTTCACGCCGGCGTCCGGAAGTCAGGTCAGCTCCATCGACCCCTCTGCCACCGTGGTGACGGTGCTGAACGTGTTCTCCGCTCCGACCACCCCGGATGCCCAGGCCGCGCTGCAGAAGCTGCTGGCGTCGGGCTCCTGAATCCTCCGATGACCAGAGCTCGCCGCATACGCAGCCGATTCCTGCCCGCTCAGCGCGGGCAGCAGGACGACGGCTTCGTGCTGCTCGAATCGATCATCTCGATCAGCCTGATCACCGTGATCATGGCTGCGTTGGCGATGCTGTTCATCTCCGTGATCCACACCAACAACCAACAGCGAGCTCGTCAAGCGGCGGTCCAAGTCGCCGACACCTCGGTCGGCACCATTCGCAGCCTCCAGCCCTCGGACCTGGTGCCGGGTCGCACCAGCGGCGCGGTGACGGCGCAGTGGGCCGCCGCTCCGTCGGGCGTCCAGCCCTGGCTGACCAGCATGCAGCAGGCCAGTGACACCTCCGTGGCCACTCCGATCCTGCCGACCACACCGACCACCCAGGTCATCAACAACATCACCTACACCGTCAGCACCTACCTCGGCTGGTGCTGGCTCGACACCTCGAACACGAACGGCTGTACCGCCACCTCGACGGCGAGCAGCGTCAAATACCTCCGCGCGGTCGTGGCCGTGACCTGGCCGGACAGCAAGTGCACGGCCGGGACGACCACAGCGAACGCGCCTGCTTGCCTCTACGTCACCAGCACTCTGGTCAGCACAGCCGCAGACCCGGTGTTCAACCTGAACGAGGCCCCGCCGGCCGTGCCGATCATCGTCAACCCAGGCTCCCAGACGACGTTCGCCGTCGGCGACACGGTCAACCTGCAGATGGCGGTGCAGAGTGGAACCGGAGTCCCCACCTTCACCTGGCTGGTGAGTGCGGGTGCCCTGCCACCCGGCTTGGCCATGAACGCGGCCGGCCTGATCTCCGGCAAGATCACCGGAACGGGCGGAACGGTAAGTACCACCGTGCAAGTGACCGACGGCTACGCCCGTAACGCGAACAGCCCCGCCACCTTCAGTTGGACGGTGCTACCACCCCTGACCATCACCAACCCCGGTGCCCAGGCCAACGTCACCGGTACCGCTATCACCCCCGTGACGGTCTCGGCGTCCGGTGGCGCCGGCGCGCCGTACACCTGGTCTGATCCTGGGGCGACGCTACCGCCAGGCCTGACCGTCACCACCGTGAGCAATCAGGCGCGCATCACCGGGACGCCCACCACCCCCGGTACGTACTCCGTCTCGTTGTTGGTCAAGGACTCGACCAACACCCGACAGACCACGACCAGCTTCATCTGGACGATCGCCTATCCACCGCTGGCCCTGACCGGTCAGTCGGCTCAGACCGACACCCTCGGACAAGCCTCCCCCGGCCTGACCATGTCGGCCTCCGGCGGTGATGGCGATTACAGCTACACCGACAGCTCGAGCCTGCCCGCCGGCCTGTCGATCAACAGCAGCACCGGGGTGATCTCGGGAACCGCGACGACGCTCGGAAGCAAGACGGTGACGATCACCGTGACCGACGGCCAGGGAACCACCAAGTCCACCTCCTTCACCTGGACCGTGGTGACTCGGCCGACGATCACCACGCCGAATCCTGGCACCAATTCGATCACCTCGGTGGTGTCGCTGGCGGTGGCCAACAGCTGCGCGAACAGCCCCTGCACCTACAGCATCTCCGGACAGCCAACCGGGTTGACCATCAACTCGTCCGGCAGCATCGTCGGTACCGTCGGCGGCTCTCCCAAGACCTACTCCGGCATCAAGGTCACCGTGACCGATGCCGACGGCGCGACGGCCACCACCTCCGGGTTCAACTGGATCGTCGTCGCGGCTCCCACGGTTACCTCGCCCGGTGCCCAGGTCGACACGACGGCCGCAACCATCGCGCCGCTGCAGCTCGCCACCACCTGCCCGGACCCGACCTGTAGCTATGTGCTGAACAACGTTCCCGCCGGCCTCAAGGTCGACAGCAACGGCCTGATCACCGGCAAGATCACCTCTGCCGCCGGAACCAAGGTTTCATCCACGGTGACGGTTACCGACGCCGACGGCGCGACCGCAACGACGGCAGCGTTCACCTGGACGATCACCGCGCCGCCGACCGTCACCACTCCAGGCAACCTGGCTTCCCGGGTGAACTCGGCCGTCGGAATATCGCTGACGACGACCTGTCCCGATTCGCCCTGCAGCTACGCGCTGAACAACGGGCCGGCTGGAGTCACCTTCGACAGCACAGGCAATATGTACGGTCCGATCACCGGTGCAGCCGGCACGTACCCCAACGCGACCATCACGGTGACCGACGCCGACGGCATCTCAGCTGCCTCGGCGTCATTCAGCTGGACCGTCGGCAGCGCCTCGAGTATTGCCGGCACCTGGCCGGTGGCGACCAGCCGGAGCGCCTTGCCGGAACAGGACTTCGCCTACAGCTGCACGAACACGGCGAAAAAGACGTGCACCATCACGGTCAGCGGATTGCCGACAAGCAGTGGCATCGGCCTGAGTACGAGCTCGGGTGCGTCGGGCGCAAATACCAACCTCACCGTCACCGTCAACCAAGGCAGCGGGACCGTCTACCTGAACGGCAAGGTGTCCAGCAGTACCTCCGTCACGGGCAGCTACACCGTGACCCTGTCGATCAACGGCACCTCATCTGGTACCGACAATGGAACCTGGACGATCTCATGACCAGTCTCGTCAGTCGTCTCCGGACGCGCCTACACGCTGGCGGTGACGCCGATGCCGGAACCACCCTGATGGAGATGCTCGTCGGGATGGCCATCATGGTCATCTTCGGCGGCATCTTCACCACCTCGATCGTCCTGATGACCTCGTCCTCGACCAAGGCCGAGGCGCTGGCCACCACCTCAAGTCAATTGAGTACAGCCTTTCAGCGCATGGACAGATCGATCCGCTACGCCTCCGCGGTCAGCACCCCGGGCCAGTCCTCTGGCACCGGCACCACCGGGGATTGGTACGTCGAGTTCCGCACCACGAACACCGGGACCGAGGTCTGCACCCAGCTGCGGGTGGACCGGACAGCCACTCAGCTGCAGGTTCGTACCTGGGTGCCAGTCAGCTCCACGGCGACCAGGCTGACCGGTTGGTCACCTTGGGGCAACAACATCACCAACGGCGGAGTGGCCAGCTCGTCGACGGATGTGCCGTTCACGCTGGTGCCGGCCAGGTCCAGCGTCACGTATCAGCAGCTTCTGGTCACTCTGGTTGCGGTCTCAGGTAGCCCGCCGACCACCTCGCGATCGTCGTTGACCCTGCCTGCGGTGAACACCACCGCTACCACTACGAGCACGAACGTTTGCGGAGAGGCGGGCCGACCGTGAAGAGCTCGCTACGCCGGCCGCCGCCCAGCCGTCGGCTGCGCCTGCAGTCCGATGACCGAGGGAGTTTGCCCCTACTGATGCTGGTCATGCTCGTCGGGACCATCCTGTCGGGCCTGATGGTGCCAATCATCGTCAGCCAGACCGCGACGACCAGATTCACCTCCAGTCGCGACCACGCCCTGGACGCCGCCCAGGCCGGAATCGACGTGGTGGCCGGCATGATCCGCAACACCGCCGACAGCGCCGGCACCGGTCACTCGGCCGCTCTGCCCTGCTGGACGCACGCCCTGAACAACCCCTTCGTCGGCAACGTGAATAGCGTGGGCACCGGCGCCTACTCCGTCTACGTCGACTACTACACGGTAGATCCGGTAAAGACGGCGAACCCCGTCCCGATGACCTGCGCTCCCGGTTACGGCCCTTACCAAGCCAGCACCGGCACCGCCACCCCGTCCTATGCGCTCATCACCTCGACCGGTACGGATGGTCCAGCCGTCAACGGGACAACCTCGGGCCGGACCTTGGTCAGCACGTACATCTTCAAGACCAGCAACGTCAACATCGCCGGTGGTGTGATCCGGCTCTATCCCAACTCGGCCACGAACGTCTGCATGGATGCCGGGACGGGCACACCTGATCCGTCGACCACGTCGCCGATCTACATGCAGATCTGCAGCACCAGCACGCCCCCCATCGCCCAGCAGGTATTCACCTATCGCACCGATCTCACGATCCAGTTGGCGTCCTCGGTGACCCGGACGAACTCGAACGGTTTGTGCCTGGACAGCAACACACCACTGAGCAACGGCAATGCCCTCTATCTCAAGCAGTGTCAAACGTTGGGCAGCCCGCCGTACGAGCAGCAGTGGAGCTTCGACGACAACGGTCACTTCCGCGGCGCGAACGTCACCTCGAAGATCGACGGCAGTTTGAGCAACATCTGTATCAACTCTGCGTCCCAGTCGGCCGGTCAGGCCGTCACAGTGGCGACCTGCGCGGGTAGTGTTTCCGACCCTACGCAGGCCTGGATCCCAGCTCCCTCGGTCGGTGCCGGTGCCGCGGCCGATCCGCAATACGTCAACTACCTCGAGTTCGGCCGGTGTATGGACGTGACCGGGCAGAACACGGGAGCGGATCACTTCATCGACTATCCCTGCAAACAAAACCCGTTCTCCGGCGCAGTCGCGTGGAACCAGCGATTTACCTACAGCGCGCTGACCAGCACCTACGGCCAGCTCGCCACAACTACCGGCTCCGTCCGGTACTGCATCACTTCACCCACGGCCGCATCCGGCAAGGTGTATCCGACCCTGCTGGCCTGCGACACCTCGAACACCTTGCAGCGGTGGGTTCGCAACGGCGGTAACAGCTCGCTGCCGTATTCGGCCATGTACAACATCATCGACAGCCTCGGGCGTTGCCTCGGCCTGACCACTCCGGTCGGCAGTGAGGTCTGGTCCGCGGTCGACATCGAGGCCTGTGACGGTTCCTTGGATCAGAAGTGGAACGCCGCGCCCGGCGTACTCGCCTCGTCCTTTCAGAACACCCGGGAGAACTAAGCCAGAACTCGAACGGCCCCGGATCCAGGACGGATCCGGGGCCGTTCGCGTTGCCTCGATCAGCGGGTCTCGACGAGGGCCAGTCGTTCCAGTACCGACGGCCGCCGGGCGGCCCGCGGTTGCATCAACCGGCCGAGCCGGAGCGCGGCCAGCCCGGCGCCGACACAACAGGCCACCTGCAGCAGGATGAACCCGCCCGGATGCCCGATGCCGAGCAGGCCGGACGACAACACCGGTCCGATCGCGGTGGCGACCGTGGTCGCGCCGGTCACCGAGGCCATCGTCCGTCCGGCCGCACCCTCCGGCGCGAGCGTGGCGGCCAGCGGCGACAGGATCGGGGCCATCATGGTTTCACCTACTGACATAACGGCAAACCCGAGCATGACGAACAACGTGTCGCGGCCGTGCAGGAACAGCGGCAGGCCGAAGACCAGCCAGCACAGCACCCAGATCGCCGCACACACGGCCAGCAGGCTGGTGCCCGGTCGCTTGCGGGTGAACGCCACTACCGGCCCGGTCAGCACCGCGACCAGCACCGCGTTCATCGCCACCGCACTACCCAGGGTCGCCGCGTGCACGTTGGTCGCGGCCAGCACGTAGGCCGGCAACCCCGCGTCGTACTGGGCATAACAGGCCAGGGTGATCAGCAGCGCGACACCGAGCAACCAGCGGACCGGACGCAACCGGAGGATGGCCGAATAGGACACCGTTTCCGGGGCATTCTCGACCGCCGGTCCCACCGGGGCGTGCTCGCGCCCGGCGAAGCCGACGATGACGGCCGAGGCCAGCGCAGCGATGACGGCCACGGCATAGACCGGACGCATACCGGCCTGGCTGGACAGGTCGACCAGCTGGCCGCCGACCGCCGCTCCCCCGGCGGCGGCCAGGTTCAGCGCGATGAACTGCCAGGCGAAGACGTCCCGGCGCTTCTCAACCGGCGCCATGCTCAGCAGCAACACCTGGATGGCCGGTTGGGCCATCGCCAGGGCCGCACCGAAACCGGCAGCGACCAGCCAGATCAGCAACGGGTTGTGCACCAGGACCAGGGCACCGGTGAAGACGGCCAAGGCCAGCCGGGCCCAGACCGCGACCCGGACCGGATCGGTCCGATCGGCCAGCGTGCCGGCGATCGGCGCGGCCACGATGGAGCCGAGCGCGAAGGCGGTGAAGGTGGCCGCGGCCACGCCGGCCCCGAGGCCACGCGCGTCAGCGATGTCGGCGAATAAGAACGGGAAGACCGCACCCCAGCCTGCCGTGGCCAGCGAGCCGCCGGACAGCAGGACGATGGTGCGCCCGAGAGCGGTACGCACTTGCACTCCTTGGAACGTGGTGAGCACTTCGAAGATGTCCGGTATGCCAGAACTTCGAAGTCGAACTTCGATTTCGAAATGATTGTACACTGGTCAACATGGCGAGCACGCCCGGTATTCCGCAGCGACGATCACCGGGATCCGGCGCGCCGCGACGCTCCTCGAGCCTGGCCGACTACCAGGCCGCAGTGGCCGGCTACACCGCCGCCGGAGCCGACGCCGACGTCCAGCGGGTGGTCACCGCACTGAGCCGGATCAGCAAGCGGCTGGACAACTACTACCGCCTGCAGCTGGCCGAACTGGAGCTGCACAAGGGCGACTGGGGCGTCCTGTCGGAACTGGCACTGCACTCCGAGGACGAATGTTCGACACCGTCCCGGCTGGCCGATGTCATCGGGGTGTCACCGTCCACGATGACCCACCGGCTCGATCTGCTGGTCGAGCGCGGACTGGTACAGCGCACCCAGGATCCGGACAACCGCACGCGAATGAAGATCAAGCTCACCCGCTCCGGCCGCGACCTGTTCCGTCGGGCCATCCTCGACGCCGACGTGACCGAGTCCGAGGTCCTGGGCGCGCTGAATGCCCGCGAGCGTCACCAGCTGGCCGATCTGCTGGAGAAGGTGCTCGGCGCCTGAGGCGGATCAGTACCGGGCGACCTCATGAGCCGGGTACGGCGTCCGGCGGCTCTCGAGCCGGAAGCGCCGGTTGAACCCGGACACGACGACGGCCAGCGACGCGTGCCGGGCGATCAGATCGGCAACCTCGGCCGACGGTCCGGGCGGACGCCGGCCCTCGGCGTAGGCGCGCACCAGGGCGAACCGCCGGTCACCGTCACCGATCTGCAGGCCGTGCACCGCGGTGACCAGCCAGTTCACCAGGCAGCTGGACAGGTAGCCACGGTCGTAGTCCTGACTGGCTCGAAAGAAGGCCAGTTCCGCCTCCGACAGCTCGAAGGCCGACGAGAGCGCCATCCCGAAATCGCTGATGTAGACCCGTTCACCGTCGGTGAGGATGTTCTCGAAGTGAGCGTCGAAGTGCAGCAG
>CAZZZW010000034.1:15704-20206 GCA_964658795.1 Phormidium nigroviride PCC 7112 | reverse complement strand
GCGGAGCACGTGCAGCCGACGTTGCAGCTCGGCCAGCTCCTGATCCTGTCGAACGATCGCGTGACTCACGGTCAGGTCCGTGCCGGCTCGCACGTTGCTCACCGGGGCCGCCACCGGGTGCTCGGCCGGTGCCGGCTCGCTCTGTACGGCCCAGCCGACCAGGCCGGCGAAGGCGGCGGCCGCCCCCGGCACGGCGATCAGCGCCCCGGTCCAGCCGGCCCGGCGCCTAGTCATCGTCACCACCCCCGTCGGTCGAGGTCGGCGCGGCCGACGGCCCTGAACTCGGCGGCGAGGTCGGATCCTCCGACGGCTCGGCCGATGGCGGAGCCGCCGTCGGACGGGTCGCGCGGGCGGACGGTGTCGGCCGCGGCGCCGGCGAATGGAACGGGGCCGCCGGCTGCGCGGGGACCGCCGGGTCAGCCGGTGCGGTGCTCGGCGGTACGGCCACGGCGGACGCGGGCGGGGCCGGCGTGCGACGGCCGGCCAGTGCTGCTCGCAGGGCGGCGATCTCGGCCCGGATCCGACTGGCGTCAGCACCGGCCCGGGCGAGTTCGGCGCGCAGCAACTCCAGGCGATGCAGGGTAGCCGGGTCGGCGGTGCGGGTCATCGGCGCTGCGGGCTTGCTCGGGGTGGGGACCGACGACGCATCGGCCGTCTCAAGCATCACGACAGCGGCGGCCAGGCCACCGGTGACAAGCACCGCAGCGGTCGCTCGGGGGCGTCGACGCACTGTGCAATCTCCTCTCGGCACGGGGTGGAGGTGGGGAATCCTCTCGGGGGTCAATGAGGTCATCGCTCACGGTCTCGATTCGGTTACGCACCCGATCGGAGAGATTTCGCTGCCGCTGAGGCACATGACGATCTCGTCATATTGGTTGCCCTGCTACTACCGAACGCGTAGGACGTACCCAACGGACCGACCGACGGGCGTACGCGATGCCAGCGCCCACACGAAGGCAGGCCGTGGCGATCGAACTGACCGATGAGCTCGTGGCCGATGCGCGACGAGGCTCCGAAGCCGCTCTGGGGCGGCTCTACCGCAGCCTGGCACCGCAGGTGCTGGGCTACCTGCGTGCGCGCGGTGCATTCGATCCGGAAGGCACGACGAACGACGTCTTCCTGACCGTGCTGACCCGTCTACCCCAGCTGCACGGGGGCGCGAACGGCCTGCGGAGCCTGACCTTCTCGGTCGCCCACGCACGACTGGTGGACGACTACCGCCGTCGCCAGCGCGCGCCGCACCTGGTCGAATACGAACCGGCGAAGGATCGGCGCCTGGTCGAGTCGGCCGAGTCGGGCGCGTTGGCCCGGCTGGACGACCAGCGTGTCATCGACATCCTGGCCCAGCTGCCCGACGACCAGGCCGATGTCATCGGTCTGCGCATCGTGGCCGGGCTCTCGGTGGCCCAGGTCGCCGTGGCGATGAACCGGAGTGAGGGCGCGGTCAAGCAACTGCAGCGACGCGCCCTGCTCAAGCTGCGCGAGGTGCTCGACCCGGCCCGGGTAACCAGATGACCCGCGACGACGATTACCGGCGTGAGATGTCACCGTCAGCGCCGGCCCCCGACCGACCGGACCCGATCGAGCTGTTGATCGAGTCCGGTCTCGACGGCGACCAGCCCGAGCTGGTGGCGCTGCTGTCTGCCTTGAGCCGATTCGGAAACGCGGCCGCACCAGTGCCGTCGATCCAGTTGGCCGGCCGACTCCGACTGCGACGCATCCGGCCGTCGCGCGGCGCGGTGGCCGCGATGGCCGCGACGGCGGCCGTGCTCACCGTTGGCGTTTCGGCTGCGGCCGCAGCGGGAAAGCGCCCGAACCAGGGCAGCCCCGCAACCGTCCGGCCCGGTGCGCCCACCGCGCCGGTATCGGCACGAACGGTCCGGCACTGGCCGACAAGTCCGGCCGCGACCTCGCTTCCGCCATCGGTGACGCTGTCGCTGAGTCCGACCCGTCAGGTGCCGCCGCCGGCCGAGGTCGACCCGACACCGCCGGCAGCTGAGCCGCACGACCCGACCGGCTCGGACCGGGAGTCCGAGTCGCCGGAACCGTCAGCCTCCCGGCCCTCCGGCTCTCGGGACGGACGCGAGCCCGAGCCGTCGCCGTCGGTCTCGATCACGGGTAGTGAGGCACCCGACCGCGGCCAGTAGGCCGGCCGGCCTGATGCCGGCCGGACGCTACGGTGTGGCACATGATCTACCTGGTCCGGCATGGCCAATCGCGGTGGAACCTCGAACGGCGGTCACAGGGCCAGGCCGACGCGCCAGGACTGACCGAGCTCGGCCGGGCCCAGGCCGCCGCCGCCGCAACCGCCATCGGACTCGACCTCGACGCCGAGCCCGACCCGATCGTCCGGACCAGTGACCTCACCCGGGCCACCGACACTGCTGAGATCGTCGCGGCGGCGTTCGGCCTGACCGTGCAAGTAGATCCTCGTTTGCGGGAGCGCTCGCTGGGCCGGCTGGACGGCTTGGGTTACGACGAGACGCACGCGGCCGTGGCCGAGCTGGATTGGACCGATCCGGACCTGCGGATCGGTGGTGGCGAATCGAGCCGGGAGCTCTATCACCGGACGGCTGAGGTGCTGGCCGAGTATCGCGCTCGGCAACGTCCGGTGCTGGTGGTCAGCCATGGCGACCTGATCCGCGCTGCCCTCGCCCTGCACGCGGGTCTGGCCGTCGGTGAGGACTTCTGGGCCGACGTACCCAACGGATCGGTCGCGGTACTGGACGGCTCGGCCCCGGTCCGCCGGCTGACCATCCCTATTGCAGCGAGGGATTCTCCGTGACCTGGGCGGCGTTGGCCCGGGCCGACAGCCCGGTCAGCAGCAGCTGCGCGGCCAGGCAGGCACCGACCCCTTCCCCGGCCCGCAACCGCAGTTGCAGCAGGGGTTCCAGGCCGAGCTCGGTCAGCACCGCGGCATGCGCCCGTTCGCGACTCTGCTGCCCGGCCACCAACACGCTCTGGACGGCCGGTTCGATCCGAACCGCGACCAGGGCCGCGACCGAGGTGACCAGACCGTCCAGCACCACCGGCCGTCGCTGGTCGGCCGCGCCGAGGATGACGCCGCACAGCAACGCGATCTCCGGTCCGCCGAGGGCCTGCAAGGCCGTCCGGGGCGCTCGCAGCCGATCCCGATGAGCCTTGTCGGCCCGGGTCAACGCCCGGTGCACGACGTGTCGCTTGCGACTCAGCATGGCCGCATCGGCGCCGACCCCCAGGCCCACCAGTTGCTCGGCCGGTCGCCCGAGCAGGCTCGCAGCCAGCGCGGCCGCCACCGTGGTGTTGCCGATACCGACCTCACCCAGGCAGATCAGACCGGCCGGGGTCAGCTCGGCGGCCAGCGCGAGACCGTGGTCGATCAACCGGTCCGCGTCGGCCGCCGACATGGCGTCGGCCGTCACCAGATCGCCCGGCACGGTCGCGATCGCCCGGACCGCACGGATGGCCAGGCCGGCCGAGATTGCCGTGGTGGCACCGAGCGAAACCCCGGCTCGGGTGGCCCGGAACACCTGCTCGGTCACCGAGGCCGGAAAGGCCGACACGTCGTGACCGGTGACCGGATGGTCAGCCGCGGCCAGCAGCAACGTGCCGGTGGTCGGTGGCTCCGGTCGCAGCGCCAGCACCCGGTTCACGACCTGGTCCAGCACGCCCAGGGAACCCGGTGCGGTGAGCAGGGTGTCGCCGGTGTCGCGGCCGGCCACCACGGCGGCCGGCGGCGGCGCGGCCAGATGGGACGCCGGCGCCGTGGGTCCGTCCTCGTCCGGCCACCGTTCGTTGACGATCACCTCGTCCAGTGGCCGGCGCCGCGACCAGCCGGCCCGTTCCAGTCCGGGCTCGGGCGGCCGTTCATCCGGCCAGCCCAGGCACAGCCAGCCCAGGGTGACCACGCCGTCGGGCAGTCCGAGCAGGTCGGCCAGGTCCTGCGGCTGGAACAGCGTCACCCAGCCGAGCCCGAGACCCGCGGCGCGCCCGGCCAACCAGATGTTCTGGATCGCACAGGCACAACTCCACAGATCGGCGTCGGCGAAGGTGGCTCGGCCGAGCACACCGGCCGCCGGGGCCCGCCGGTCACAGGCCACCACGATGCCCACCGGCGCCTCCCGGATGCCTTCCAGCTGCAGGTCGAGCAGCCGGGCCCGGCGATCTGGCGTGAGCTGGTCGGCCTGGCGCAGCCGTTCCCGATCAGCCAGCACCGCAGCCCGATCCCGGCTGGACTGCTCGGTGACGAGGATGAAACGCCACGGTTGTGACTGCCCCACTGACGGCGCCTGATGACCGGCTCCGAGTACCTGGCGCAGCAACTCCGCCGGCACCGGGTCGGGCCGGTACCGGCGGATGTCTCGCCGGGCCTGGATGACCGCGTGCAGCGCCTGGATCGCCGCCGGCTCGAACGCCCACGCCGTCGGGTCGGCCGCCCGGCTCGCGGCCGAACTGGCATCACCGATCCGGGGCACCGGTCGCGTCCAGGTCTCGTCGGTCATCGCAGGGCGATCCCGGCCCGC
>CAZZZW010000034.1:0-15694 GCA_964658795.1 Phormidium nigroviride PCC 7112 | reverse complement strand
GCTCGATCAGGGCACCGAAGACGTCGCCGGTCACGCCACCGATCCGACGGACCACGTGGCGCCGGAACGACGCGCCGACCAGCAGACTGACCACCTGCGGGACCACGAACCAGGCCGGCGAGATACCTGCTGTCACGGCCAGGACTGCGCCGAGAGCGAGGGCTCCGAGCAGCCAGCCGAGCACCGCCGGTGCGGCGATGCCGTCAGCCACCAGGGCACCGAAGCCGGACTCGCGCGCCGCCGGAATCCCGCGCCGAGCAGCGGCCAGCGCAGCGACGCGCCCGGTCGCCGCCGCGACGACCAGGGCGGCCAGTGACACCCACACGGTGCCACGCATCGCGCTCAATGCCGTTATGTCACAGCCCAGAACGAGAATGAGCGTGAGCACGCCGAACGGCCCGATGTCGGATTGGCGCATGATCTGCAGGGCCCGCCCGGCCGGAGCGCGGCTGCCCAGTCCGTCGGCGGTGTCGGCCAGCCCATCCAGGTGCAGGCCCCGGGTCAGCCCGGCCGACAGGGCCACCGCCAGCACTGCCCCGAGCAGTGTCGCGTGGGGTGACCATTGGCGAATGGCCAGCAACGGCAAGGCGGAAACGCCGCCGATGAACCCGCCGACCACCGGTAGCCAGAGCAGCGCCGCCGCGCCGTCGCCGTCGCCGAGTTCGGCCCGCACCGGAACCGGCACCACGGTGAACAGGCTGAAGGATCGGAGCAGGCTCATGTCACTTCAACCGCGCCGGGATGCCGGCGGTGACCAGCCAGACCTCATCGGCGGCCGCGGCCAGCCGCTGGTTCAGTTCGCCCAGCACATCACGGAAGAGGCGACCGGCCGCAGTCGCCGGCACGATGCCACCGCCGACCTCGTCGGAGACGGCGATGACCCGGCTCGCAGTATCGGACCAGTCGGTCACCAGCCGATCGACGGCCCGCTGCAGTCGCGGCCGAGCTCCGGTCACCGGCGGTTCTGCCCAGCAGTCGCAGGCGTCCATCGTGCCGGCCAGCCAGGTCGTGACGCTGTCGACCAGCACTGTCCCGGTGCTCCCGGTCGACAATTCCGTGGGCAGGTCCGGGTTCTCGATCGTGGTCCAACCGGCCGGCCGGCGGCGGCGGTGTCGTTCGATCCTGGCCTGCCATTCCGGATCGTCGGGCCGGGCCGCCGAGGTGGCCAGGTACCGGACTTGTGACCCCGCGGCCAGCCGCTCCGCGTGCCGGGACTTGCCGGAGCGGCTGCCGCCAAGGACGAGAATCCGTCGTCCAGGACGGGTGATTCCGGCCTGGATGTAGATCACCGCCGGGTTGCCCAGACCGGCCGCCACGACCGTGGCCGGCAGGTCGGCCAGCCGGGCCCGCACCACCCGTTCGGTCGGCAGGCTGGCATCGGCGACGCAGGCGGCACGGGTCTCGGCCGAGATCCCTTCGGCCAGCAACCGCCGGGTGATCGCCGGCAGTTGCCGGACACCCATCAACACCACGATGGTGGTGCCCGAGCGGCTCAGCGCCGACCAATCGACCCGGTTGGCCGGGTCGTCGGGAGCCAGATGGCCGGACACCACGCTGAAACCGGCGGCTCCGTCGGCCTCGGTCAACGGCAGGCCGGCGAACACCGCCCCCGCGGTGGCACTGGTGACGCCCGGGACGACCTCGACCGGCACCCCGGCCGCGGCGCAGGCAGCGGCCTCCTGGGCACCGTGGGCAAGCACGAACGGGTCCCCGCCCTTGAGTCGGACCACGTGGTCACCCCGGCCGGCCCGTTCGATCAGGAGCGCTACGATCTGCTCGTGGCTGAGCTTGCGGGTGTCCGGTCCGCGGGCGGCGTCGATGATCTCGACGTCCGGCCCGAGCCGGTCCAGCAAACCCGTCGGCGCCAGCCGGTCGGTGATCACGACATCGGCGCTCAGTAGCCGGTCGAGGCCGCGGACGGTGATCAGGTCGTCGGCGCCGGGTCCGCCGCCAACCAGCGTCACTCGACCCATCGGCGACTCAACCATCGCCGATCACCTTGCTCAGCGCGGCGATGAAGTCATCGGTGGTCCGCCGGTCCCGGACGGCGACCCGGACCCAGGTCGGGCCCAAGCCGGGAAACGTCTCACCCCGACGGACGGCAAACCCCTGATCCAACAGGGCTGTTCGGACTCCGGTCCGTTCGGTGTCGATCAGGACGAACGAGCCGGCCGGGTTCGCCACCACCCGGATCGAGGACAGCTCGGCCAATCGCTGCAGCAGATGGTCCCGCTCCCGGACCAGGCCCGATGACCAGGTCGCGACCTCGGCCAGCGCCGCGTCCGAGGCGGTCGCCGCCGCCGCAACCAGCGCCGGACTCGACACTGCCCACAGACTTTGGGCTTGTCGGATCAGGTTGATCAGGCCCGGCTCGGCCAGCAGGTAGCCGATCCGCAGACCGGCCAAGGCCCAGGTCTTGGTCAGGCTGCGGATCACGACCAGGCCGGTCAGGTCACCGGATGCCAGTGAGTCGGGCTCGCCCGGCACACAGTCGGCGAAGGCCTCGTCCACCACGACCAGCCGTCCGGGCCGGACCAGTTCGCGCAGCAGCGCACGGGGATGGGCGACCGAGGTCGGGTTGGTCGGGTTGCCGATCACCACCAGGTCGGCGTCCTCGGGAACCTGGGCCGGATCGAGCGTGAACGGATAGCTGAGCGTGACCCTCTCGACCCGATGTCCGGCCGCGCGCAGGGCAGCCTCCGGCTCGGTGAACTGCGGATGCACCACCACCGCGTGCTGCGGAGAAAAGGCCCGCGCGATCAGGACGAACGCCTCCGCGGCACCCGCCGTCAGCAGCACCTCCGCCACCGAGCGGTGATGCCGCCGGGCCACCGCCGCCCGGGCCGGGGCCGGATCCGGATAGCCGGCCAGGTCGGCGGCCCGGACCTGTTCGACCAGCCAGGTCGGCGGACCTCCCGAGCGGACGTTGACGGCCAGATCGATCGCGCCGGGCACCAGGTCGGCGTCACCGTGATGGCTCAGGTCCACGCTCATCCCGAGGTCCGTTCCTGCCGGAAGCGGCGAGCCGTCCCGACCAGGCGCGGGGCCAGGCCGGGCGTACCGGCCCAATGCGTGTGCAGGTAGGAGCCATGGCTGTTGCCGGACACGAAGCCTTCCTCGACCTCGACGCCCCGGGCCTGCCACCGCCAGGCCCGGCCCGAGACGGCCCCGGTGGCAACCACCGCGGTCCGGTGGAACTCGTGGCCGGGCACGATGTCACCCTTTTCCAGCAACGGTGAACTGGTTCCGGCGGTGGCCGAGCGATAGCCCAGGGTGAGCCGGCCGGTCATCTCCGCCGCGATGTCGAACACCCCGCACATCGGGCGGCCGTCCAGCTCGCGGCCCAGATAGAGCAGGCCAGCGCATTCGCCGACGACCGGCGCCCCACTGGCGGCCAGCGCCGCGATGTCCTTTCGTAGCCGGGTGTTGGCTGACAGTTCGAGCGCATGCACCTCGGGAAAGCCGCCGCCGATGACCAGGCCGTCCACGTCGTCGGGCAGCCGTTCGTCCCGGAGCGGATCGAAGCCGATCACCTCGGCGCCGGCGGCGGCCAGCAACTCCGGATGCTCGGCGTAGCCGAAGGTGAAGGCCGCCCCGGCCGCGACCGCGAGCCGGACCGACGGGGCCGAGGCGGTCGCGAACGGCCCGTCGGACTCGGGGAGTTCCCCGGCGGTGGCGGCGATCCGGATGACCTCGTCCAGATCGACCCCGGCGGCCACGACCTCGCCCAGGGCCGCCACCGCGGCCGCCGCCTCGGGCTGGCGTTCGGCGGCCGGGATCAGCCCGAGATGGCGGGACGGCACGGTCAGCTCGTCCTGGCGCCGGATCACGCCGAGCACGGCAATCCCCAGCGGCTGCAGGGCATTGCGCAACAGGTGGGCGTGATACTCCGAGCCGACCTGGTTGAAGATCACGCCGGCCAGCCGCACCCGGGGGTCGAAGGTCGCGAACCCGTGCACCAGCGCCGCGACCGAGGAACTGACCCCGGAAGCGTCGACCACCAGCACCACCGGCGCGGCCAGCAACCGGGCCAGATGCGCGGTCGAGGCGAAGTCGTCCTCGGACCGAGCCCCGTCGAACAGGCCCATCACACCTTCGATGATCGCGATGTCGGCCCGGGTCGGGGTGGTCGAACCATGCTGGAACAGCGGCACGATCCGGTCCTCGCCGACCAGCCACGGATCGAGGTTGCGACCGGGCCGGCCGGCGGCCACACCGTGGTAGCTGGGATCGATGTAGTCGGGCCCGACCTTGTGCGGCGACACGGTCAGACCGCGCCGGCGCAAGGCCGCGAGCAGGCCGGTGGCGATCGAGGTCTTGCCGTGACCGCTGCCGGGGGCCGCGATCACCAGCCGGGGCACGCTCACCATTCGATTCCGCGCTGACCCTTCTGCCCGGTGTCCATCGGGTGCTTGACCTTGGCCATCTCGACCACCAGGTCGGCCGCCGCGATCAGGTCGGGGTGAGCATCCCGGCCGGTGATCACCACGTGCTGATGACCGGGGCGCGAGGTCAGCGTCTCGACCACCTCGGCCACCTCGACCCAACCCCACTTCATCGGGTAGGTGAATTCGTCGAGCACGTACAGGCCGAACCGTTCGGCGGCCAGATCGCGCTTGATCTGCTCCCAGCCCTCCCGGGCGTTGGCGGCGTGGTCCTCGGCATCGCCGCGTTGGATCCAGGACCAGCCCTCGCCCATCTTCTGCCACACCACCTCACCGCCCTCGCCGGTCTCGGCATGCACCCGGCCGAGGGCACGTAGCGCCGACTCCTCCCCGACCCGCCACTTCGCACTCTTGACGAACTGGTAGACCCCGATCGACCAGCCCTGGTTCCAGCCCCGCAGCGCCAACCCGAAGGCGGCGGTCGACTTACCCTTCATCGGACCGGTATGCACCATCAACAGCGGGCGATTGCGTCGCTGCCGGGTGGTCAGGCCGTCGTCGGGAACCGTTTCAGGTACGCCTTGGGGCACGCTCAGGCCGCCTCTCGGTGCGACCGGACGACGCCGGCCAGCCCGTCGGCCGACAACTGCTCCGGACGCAGGCAGTCGGCCGCCAGCGCCAGCGCCAGTTCCCCAGCCAGACCAAGCCGGATCGGTCCCGACTCACAGTCGATCACGATGCAGGCGACACCGGCTCGCTGCAGCAGCCCGGCAGCTGGCACCGGGCTCGGCCCAGCCGTGTGCCGGCCGTCGGTCACCAGCACGACCAGTGCCCGCCGGTCCGGATCCCGCAGGCTTTCTCGTTGCAGGGTCGAATGAATCTCGACCAGGGCAGCCGCCAGCGGAGTCCGGCCACCGGTGGGTAGCCGATCCAGCCGAGCGGCCGCGGCATCGACCGACGAGGTCGGCGGCAGCAGCAGCTCGGCCTCGGTGCCCCGGAACGAGATCAGGCCGACCTTGTCCCGGCGCTGATAGGCGTCCAGCAACAACGACAACACCGCACCCTTGACCGAGGCCATCCGCTGACGCGCGGCCATCGAGCCGCTGGCATCGACTGCGAACAGCACCAGGTTCGACTCGCGGCCCTCGCGCCGGCGTTCGCGAAGATCCATACGTTCCAAGACCAATCCCGGACCGCGTCGGCCGCGCCGGGTCTGGTGCGGCGCGCCGGCCATCAGGGTGGCCACCAGATGGACGTCGGTCAGCGGACCGGCCGGCATCCGGGCGCCGATGGTGCGACCGGCGTCGGTGTGGGCCCGTGATCGCCGCCCATCGGCACCGCTGCCCTTGCCCGGCACCTCCAGCCGACGGGTCCGGAAGGTCGCGCCGCTGCCGACCACCGACGTACCTGCGGCCGGCGATGTGCCCTGTTCCTCCGACGAGTTCGGCGGCTGGTCCGCCACCGCCCCGGGCTCAGTCGACCCGCGCTCCGGCGCATCGTCCGCGCCGGCATCCGAACGGTCGTCCGGGCCAGCGCCCGGCGGGTCCGGGTCCGGCTCGGGATCGTGCTCGGGATCGCCGTTCGGTCCCAGGGCGTCGTCGAGACGTTGTTCGTCGTCCTGGCTCAGGCCGGGGGCGTCGAACGGGTTACGCCGACGCCGATGCGGCAACGCCAACTCGGCGGCGACCCGGATGTCGTCCCGACCGACCACGTCGGACCCGCGCCAGGCCGCGTGGGCCGCGGCGGCCCGGGCGATCACGATGTCGGCCCGCAGCCCGTCGACGTCGAAGGCGGCGCAGACCGAGGCGATCCGGTCCAGGGCGGCATCGTCGATCCGGACGCTGCCGAGCATCGCCTGCGCCTTGCTGATGTCTTCGGCCAGCGTTGCTTGCTCAGCGGAGAATCGTTCGGTGAACGCGACCGGATCGGCGTCGAAGGCGAGCCTGCGGCGGACCACCTCGGCCCGCAACCGGGGCTCTCGCGGGGCGGCCACCTCGACCGTCAGCCCGAACCGGTCCAGCAGCTGCGGGCGGAGTTCGCCCTCTTCCGGATTCATGGTTCCGACGAGCAGGAAACGGGCCGCGTGCCGGACCGACACCCCGTCCCGCTCGACGTAGTTGGTACCGAGGGCCGCCGCGTCCAGCATCAGGTCGACCAGGTGGTCGTGCAGCAGGTTGACCTCGTCGACGTAGAGCACCCCGCGGTGGGCCTGAGCCAGCAGGCCGGGCTGAAAGCTGGTGACGCCCTCGGTCAGCGCCCGCTCGACGTCGAGCGAGCCGGTCAGCCGGTCATCGGTCGCGCCGACTGGCAGTTCGACCAGCCGGGCCGGGCGGGTCTCGGTGGCCGGGTGGGCCGGGTGCGGGCCGTCCGGGCAGCGCCGGTCGGGGGCGCTGGGCGAGCAGGAGAACCGGCAACCGCCGATGACGTCGACCGGCGGCAGCACCGCGGTCAGCGCCCGGACGGTGGTCGACTTGGCGGTGCCCTTCTCGCCCCGGACGAGCACCCCGCCGATGGCCGGCGAGATCGCGTTGAGGATCAGCGCGAGCCGCATGTCGTCCATGCCGACCACGGCGCTGAACGGGAATTGTTCGGAGGCCGGGAATCCGGTCACGCTTCACACCCTTCACCCGGCAGGTGTCCACGCCTGCCGACAGCGACGACCACCGATCTGGGCGATCGGTGGCACGGTTGTCGATGTCCTGGCTCTCGGCTGGGTAGCCGACCACAGTGGCGGGACCGCCCCGGACTTGCTCCCGAGTTCACTCGGGAACGCACCGGTGTTCCACGACAGCCGTTCGCCGTCGATGCTCTCACACCGGGTCCGGCAGACTATGAGCCGTGCCCAGCCCCCTCATCACCGTGGTCGGTATCGGCGCCGACGGTTGGCCGGGGCTCTCCGAACCTGGCCGGCAGGCGGTGTCGGCTGCCGCGATCGTCGTCGGCGGCCCGCGCCAGTTGGACCTGCTGCCGGCCGAGATCACGCCAGAGCGCGTCCCGCTGCCGAGCCCGTTGCACCCAGGGCTGTCCGACCTGCTGACCCGGTGGGCCGGACGCACCGTCGCCGTACTGGCCAGCGGCGACCCGATGTTCTACGGCATCGGTGCCACCGTGGTCCGGCTGCTCGGCCCGGACCGGGTCACCGTGCTGCCGCACCCCTCATCGGTGTCGCTGGCCGCGGCCCGGCTGGGTTGGCCGCTGGCCGAGGTGGACGTCGTCAGTGCGGTCGGACGGCCGCTGGCCCTCGTGCAACCGTCCCTCCAACCCGGGCGCCGGCTGCTGGTGCTGGTGTCGGAGCCGACGTCGGCCGCCGAGGTCCGGGCGTTGTTGCAGGATCGGGGTTACGGGTCGAGCCCGGTGACGGTACTGGCCGATCTCGGCAGCGCGCGTGAATCGATCCGGCCGGCCGACGACGAGCCGCACAGTCGGTTGGCGATCGTGGCCGTCGAGTGCATCCCCGATCCGGATGCGCCACTGCTGCCCCGAACGCCGGGGCTGCCGGACGACGCCTTCGCCCAGGACGGTCAGATCACCAAGTACGAGATCCGCGCCATCGCCCTGGCCGCGCTGCTGCCCGGCCCCGGCCAGCTGCTGTGGGATGTCGGAGCCGGTTCGGGATCCATCGGCATCGAATGGATGCGCTGCCATCCGGCCAACCACGCGATCGCGGTCGAACCGCGGGCCGACCGGCAGGCGCTGATCACCACCAACTCGGTGCGGCTCGGCGTGCCCGGGCTGCAGCTGGTCGCGGGCACCGCCCCGGCAGCGCTGGCCGGACTCCCCCGGCCGGACGCGATCTTCATCGGCGGTGGCGTCACCGCCCCGGGGCTGCTGGAGACCTGCTGGTCGGCCCTGACGCCGGGAGGCCGGCTGGTGGCCAATGCGGTGACGATCGAGAGCGAACAGACCGTCGCCACCTGGCACCACCGGCTCGGTGGCAGCCTGACCCGGATCGCGCTCGAACGGGCCGGCGGGCTGGGCCGGTTCACCGCCTGGCGGCCGGCTTTACCGGTTGTGCAATGGGCAATTCGCAAATCTGACCGGCCGGAGGCCCGATGACCGTCCACTTCGTCGGGGCCGGTCCCGGTGCGGCCGACCTGATCACGCTGCGGGCCCAGCGGCTGCTCTCGGAATGTTCGGTGTGCCTCTACGCCGGCAGCCTGGTACCGGCCGAGGTGCTGGCCCACTGCCCCTCCGATGCCCGGTTGCTCGACACCGCCCAGCTGGATCTGGATCAGATCACCGAGGCGATGGTGGCCGCCGACGCCGACGGACTGGACGTGGTCCGGCTGTGTTCGGGCGATCCGGCCGTGTTCAGTGCGGTGGCCGAGCAGGCCCGTCGGCTGGATCGGCTCGGCATCGACTACGACATCACCCCGGGGGTGCCGGCCTACGCCGCCGCCGCCGCCGCGCTGCGCCGGGAGCTGACCGTGCCCGAGGTCGGTCAGACGGTGGTGCTGAGCCGGATCGCACAACGCGCCAGCGCGATGCCGCCCGGTGAGGAACTGGCCTCGTTGGGGCGGACCCGGGCGACCCTGGTGCTGCACCTGGCCGTGCAGAGCATCGAGCACGTGGTGACCGAGCTGACCCCGCACTACGGATCGTCCTGTCCGGCGGCGGTGGTGGCCTTGGCCAGCCAGCCGGGCGAGCTGGTGTTGCGGGGCAGCCTGGCCGACATCGCCGGGCAGGTGACCGAGGCCGGCATCCGGCGCACCGCGGTGATCATCGTCGGGCAGGTGCTGGCGGCGGAGGGCTTCAGGGACAGCCACCTGTACTCGACCACTCGGGAGCGGTCAGTCGGCTGACGGTCCGGGTCGTTCCCGGCGCAGCAGGTAGCTGTCCATGATCCAGCCGTGCTCGGCCCGCAGCCGGGCCCGGGTCTCGGAGATCTGACCGGCGACTGCACCGAGCCGACCGGAGATCAGGGCTTCGTCCTCCGTGCTCAGGTAGGCGCCCCAGAACACCTCGAGGTCGGGCTCGTCGAGCTGGGTGGCGGTGAAGCCGGCATCGAGCATCACCACCGCGCTGTCCAGGCCGTCCGGCAGTCCGTCGGCGATCCGCCGGGCCGGGGTGATGTGAATGGGTTCACCGATACGGTTCAAGGGAATCCGATGTGCGGCGGCCAGGGCCTGGACGCTGGTCACGCCCGGGATCACCGAATACTCGAAAGCCACGCTGTCCTTGATCCGCTCGATCACCCGCAGCGTCGAGTCATAGACCGACGGGTCACCCCAGACCAGGAAGGCGCCGACGCCGTCCGCCCCCAGTTCGGTGGTCAAGGCGGTGGCGATCCGCCCGGCCCGCGCTTCGTGCCAATCCTGCACCGCGCCCCGGTAGCCGGCCGCGGTCAACGACGGCGACCGGTCGCGCGGCGGCTCCGGGATCTCGACGATCCGATAGCGGTCGTTGGTGACGTGCCGGCGGAGCATCTCGTCCCGGACCGCGTTCAGACCTGACTTGGAATCCCCTTTGTCGATCAGGAAGAACACCTCGACCCGGTTCATCGCCTGGACGGCCTGGACGGTCAGCTGGTCCGGGTGTCCGGCACCGATTCCGATGACGAGCAGTTCGCGCATGCCCTGATTCTCGCCCATGCCGGACACGCCCGAGCGGCCGGACCGATCTCGACCCGGCTTGACCTTGACGCAGCGTCAGGGCTGCACGCTGGCCGCATGACCACAGCGCACGCAATCGACATCACCGGCCTGACCAAGGGCTTCGGCGACCACGCGGTCCTGCGGGGCGTCGACCTCAGGGTCCGTTCGGGAACTATCCTCGCCCTGCTCGGTTCCAACGGAGCCGGCAAGACGACGCTCGTCCGGATCCTGTCGACCCTGCTCAAGCCCGACGGCGGGACGGCCACGGTGAACGGCCATGACGTGACCGCCAAGCCGGCCGCGGTACGCGCCGCCATCAGCCTGACCGGCCAGTTCACCGCGGTCGATGAGGTGCTGACCGGACGCGAGAACCTCGAACTGGTCGCCCAACTGCGACATCTCGACGGCTGGCGCGACACCGCGGCCGGCCTGCTGACCCGATTCGAGCTGGTCGACGCCGCCGACCGTCGGGTGTCGACCTACTCCGGCGGCATGCGACGTCGCCTCGACATCGCCATGAGCCTGATCGGTGATCCGCCGGTGCTGTTCCTCGACGAGCCGACCACCGGGCTCGACCCGCAGTCGCGCAACGAGGTCTGGCGGACCGTCCAGGACATCGCCGGCCGCGGCACGACCGTCCTGCTCACCACCCAATATCTGGAGGAGGCCGAGCAACTGGCCGACCGGATCGCGATCCTGCATCAGGGACGCATCATCGCCTACGGCACGCTCGGCGAACTTCGGCAGCTGCTGCCGCCGAGCAAGGTCGAGTACGTGGAGAGACAACCGAGCCTGGAGGACGTCTTCCTCTCCATCGTCGGCCCCGCGAACCAGAAGGAGGCGGGCCGATGACCAGCTACCTCGCCCGCGATACGACGGTCCTGCTGAAGCGCTCGTTGCGCCACATCCGGCGCAGCCCGGACACGATCATCACCACGGCCATCACCCCGATCGCCATGCTGCTGCTCTTCGTCTACGTCTTCGGCGGCGCGATTCACGCCGGTAACGGCCGCTACGTCGATTACCTGCTACCCGGAATCCTGCTCATCACCGTTGCCTCGGGCATCTCTTACACCGCCTTCCGGCTGTTCACCGACGTCTCCAGCGGCCTCTTCGAGAGGTTCCAATCAATGCCCATCGCGCGATCGGCGCTGCTCTGGGGGCACGTCCTCACCTCGGTCGTAGCCAACCTGATCTCACTCGTGCTGGTCGTTCTCGTCGCTCTGATAATGGGATTCCGCTCCGGTGCCGGGGTGCTGGCCTGGTTGGCCGTATTCGGAATCCTGGTGCTGTTCACCCTCGCCCTGACCTGGTTGGCGGTCATCCCCGGGCTGACGGCCACCTCCGTCGACGGGGTCAGCGGATTCTCCTACCCGCTGATCTTCCTGCCCTTCGTCAGCTCGGCGTTCGTACCGACGTCGGGCATGCCGGGGCCGGTGCGCTGGTTCGCCCAGCATCAGCCGGTCACCTCGATCGTGAACACGATCCGGCATCTGTTCGGCGGCACCCCGGTCGGTACCGACGGCCGGACCGCGATCGCCTGGTGTGCCGGCCTGTTGCTGATCGCCTACCTGCTGGCGATGCGGACATATCGGCGCCGGATCGCGTGAGCGGCCGGGGAAACTGGACAATGGCCAGATGCTGACCATCAGCCAGCTCGCCGGCTACGCCGGAGTGACCATCCGCGCGGTACGCCACTACCACGCAAAGGGCCTGCTCGCCGAGCCCGAGCGAGATCACTCGGGCTACCGGCGCTACGACGCGGCGGCCGTCGTCGAGCTCATCCGGATCCGCACGCTGGCCGAAGCGGGCGTCCCGCTGGCCCGGGTGCGCGAGCTGCTGGCGGCCGGCCCGGATGAGTTCGCCGCGGCGGTCGCCAACATCGACCACCGGTTGCGCACCGAGATCCGGGAACGGCAGCAGCACCGCGAGCGGATCAGCCAATTGGCGGCCGGGGACAGCCTGGCGCTGCCGGCCGAGGCCGTCGCCTATCTCGACCGGATGCGCGAACTAGGCTTTCCGAACAGGCTGATCGAGATCGAACGGGACAGTTGGATCCTGATCGCGGCTCAGCTGCCGCAGGAGGTGCCCGCCTTCATGGCGATCAAGCACACCCAGATCGAGCATCCGACGCTGCGCCAGCTCTACCTCGACATCGGCGACCTGGTGGACTGTTCTCCCGCTGACCCGCGGTTGCCGTCGCTGGCCGATCGGGTCGTGAGGTTCATCGA
Source organism: Phormidium nigroviride PCC 7112 (assembly GCA_964658795.1). Taxonomy (GTDB): domain Bacteria; phylum Actinomycetota; class Actinomycetes; order Mycobacteriales; family Jatrophihabitantaceae; genus Jatrophihabitans_A. The sequence goes on along the minus strand of CAZZZW010000034.1, from coordinate 3,484 downwards.
GGCCGACGCCGCTCAGGCCGCCGACCTTCCCGACGAGCAACCGATCAGTGACGATGTGATCGCGCTGCTGGACGCCGCGTTCATCGAGTCGTTCCCGTGCGCGGTCAGGTTGCTGGAATTGCTGGAAGAACGTGGTTGGACCGGCTGGACGAACATCACCCGGATCGAGCCGGTACGGCCGAGGCGGGCAGCCGTGTCGGGGCCGTGACGCGCTGGCTACGCTCGGTCGGTGCCCATCCTCATCCTCGGCGGAACCGGCGAGGCCCGTGCCCTGGCTGAAGCCCTGGTGCACGAGGGCCGGGACGTGCTGTCGTCGTTGGCCGGCCGGGTGCAGCGCCCCCGGTTGCCGGCCGGACCGGTTCGGATCGGCGGTTTCGGTGGCGCCGCCGGGTTGGCCGCGTTCCTGACGGCCGAAGGCGTGACCGCGGTGATCGATGCGACCCATCCGTTCGCCGCCACCATCACCGCCAATGCCGCCGTCGCCACTGCCGAAACCGGCATTCCCCGGTTGGTACTGCGCCGGCCCCGTTGGTCACTCGATCCGCACTGGCTGGCCGCGCCGGACATCGCCACGGCCGCGGCCATCGTGCGGGATTGGCCTGGTAGGACCGTGTTCCTGACCACCGGTCGGCGCGATCTGGGCGTGTTCGCCGACGACGTGTGCCACCGCTTCCTGATCCGGACCGTCGACCCACCGGACGGTCCGGTGCCGCCCGACATGACGTTGGTGCTGGACCGCGGGCCGTACTCGGTGGCCGGCGAACTGGCCCTGATCCAGGAACATCAGGTCGGACTTCTGGTCAGCAAGAACAGTGGCGGACGCATGACGGCGGCCAAGCTGGCGGCCGCCCGACTGGCCAATATCCCGATGATCATGGTGCAACGCCCACCGGTGCCGGACGGCAGCGACGAGGTGGCCACCGTCGAGGAAGCGGTGCGCTGGTTAGGTCAGCTCGGATAGCGCCGTGGGGTGATGACCCGGGGGGTCTCGGACCCGGCCCGCACGATCTGGGACTGGCTGGAGCCGACGATCAGCAGGCAACGCATGTCTACCTGGTTCGGATCGAGTTCACCCAGCGTAGTAATGGTGATCTGCTGATCCTCGCTGCCGACCGCGCGACCGATGACCACCGGCGTCGCCGGATCCCGGTGCTGCAACAACAACGCACGGGCCTCGACCAACTGCTGCCGCCGGGACTTGGAGGCCGGGTTGTAGATCGCGATCGCGAAGTCGCCCGCCGCGGCCGCAGACAGGCGGCGGGCGATGATGTCCCACGGTTTCAGCCGATCGGACAAGGACATCACCACGAAGTCGTGGCCGAGCGGCGCGCCCGACTGGCTGGCCACCGCCTGGGCCGCGGTGATGCCGGGCACCACCTCGACCGGGACGTCGGCGAACCGGGACTCGGTCGCCGCCACCTCGAGCACTGCGGTGGCCATCGCGAACACACCCGGATCACCGGAGGAGACCACCGCCACCCGGCGCCCGGAGCGGGCCAGGTCCAGGGCGAACTCGGCCCGTTCGGCCTCGACCCGATTGTCACTGGCGTGCCGGCGTTGCCGCGGATTGGCCGGCACCCGGCCCACGTACGGGGTGTAGCCGACGATGTCATCGGCCTCGGCCAACACCGTTTGCGCTTGCGGAGTAAGCCAGTCCCGGCCGGCCGGCCCGAGTCCGACGACATCCACCCGGCCGGTGCCGACGGCCACGGCCGGACCGGGCGCCGGCTGTTGCTGGGCCTCGGTACCCGGAACGATGACGATCGACATGTAGGGCACCTCGGCCGGATCGACGTCGGCCGCCGGCCGGACGGCCTGTTCGGCGCGTGAGGCCCGTTCGACGTAGCGGGCCTGTTCCAACCGGTCGGCGTTCTTCAGCGCTTGCTGGATCTCCTGGAAACTGCGGCTGACCTTCATGATGGCGACGGCGTCGTTGCGCTGCAGTCGCTCGGTCAGCTGATCCGACGGCATCGTGCCGGGCAGCACCGACAGCACGTCGTCGCCCTCGACCAGCGGCAGGCCCAGTGCCGCGCTGGCGGCGCTCACCGAGGTCACCCCGGGCACGATCACGGTCCGGTGCCGGCCGTGGATCCGTTTGTGCATGTGCATATAGCTGCTGTAGAAGAGCGGATCACCCTCGGCCAGCAGGACGACGTCTCGGCCGGCGTCCAGGTGGGCCAGCAGCCGTGCTGCGGCCTGCTCGTAGAACTCCTCGATCGCACCCTCGTAGCCACCGGGGTGGTCGGTCGTCTCGGTGGTGACCGGGTAGACCAGTTGCTCCTCGATCTGGTCACCGCGCAGGTAGGGTTCGGCGATCGAACGTGCAATCGAACGACCATGCCGGGCCGAGTGATACGCGATCACGTCGGCGGCGGCGATCAACCGGGTCGCCTTGACCGTCACCAGCTCGGGGTCGCCCGGTCCCAGTCCGACCCCGTACAGCGTTGCCGTCATTCGTCCTCACTCGCAATGGCATTGACCGCCGACACGGCCATCGCACTACCGCCGCGGCGGCCGTGCACGATCAGGTACGGATAGCCCGATTCGACCAGGGCCTGCTTGGACTCGGCCGCCCCGATGAAACCCACCGGCAGGCCGAGGATCGCCGATGGCCGCGGGGCACCGGCGTCGAGCAGATCGAGCAGGTGGAACAGGGCGGTCGGGGCGTTGCCGATCGCCACCACGGCTCCGGCCAGCCGGTCGGCCCAGAAGTCCAGTGCGGCGGCCGACCGGGTATCGCCGATCTGCTTGGCCCGCTCCGGCACGCGGGGGTCGGTCAGGGTGCAGATGATCTCGTTGCCCGCCGGCAACCGGGTACGGGTGATGCCCGCCGCCACCATCTGGGCATCGCACAGGATCGGCGCGCCGGCTCGCAGCGCGGCCCGGGCGGCCTCGATCACCCCGGCCGAGTGGGCGACATCCGCGGCCAGATCGACCATGCCGCAGGAGTGGATCATCCGCACCACCACCTGGCTGGTCACCGGATCGAACCGGCTCAACTCGGCCTCGTCCCGAATGGTGGCAAAGCTGCGCCGATAGATCTCCGCGCCGTCGCGGACGTAGTCCCGCATCAGTTTCCTTCGATCCGATAACCGGATTCGGTTGCCGTCACATCGATGTCAGTGTTGGCCGGACGGCCACACCGCCGTTCGCAGCCACTCCAGTGCACGACCCGGCCGGGCCAGCGATGGATGGCGGCACGAGCATCGGCCTGCACGTCGGCGAACGCCTTGGCGCAGCCGGGCCGGCCGGCACAGGCCGAGACCGACGCCCACGCCGTGTCGGGCGTCATCCCGAAGCCTCGACCTCGGGCGTCCTCGGCCGTCAGCGGTCCGACCTCGGGCAGCACGATCGAGCGCCACGGCGTGACCCGGACCGGTTCGTCGCGAACCAGGCCGGCCAGCCAGCGCACCTGGTCCGAGGACAGCCGACCCAGCGGCACCGCCAAGGTCAGTCCGGTTCGCCCGTCCGGGCGGCTGATCAG
>CAZZZW010000033.1:13738-20275 GCA_964658795.1 Phormidium nigroviride PCC 7112 | reverse complement strand
TCCTCGAGCTGACCGTAGCGCCGGACCAGGGCGTCGTCGGTGTGCTCGTCGGCCATCCGCAGGCCGACCGCGTTCAGCTCATGCAAGATCGTGTCCAAGCCGCGGGCGGACAGTACGCGGTCGGCCGCCGTTTGTTCCAGATCGCCGGTTCGCGGATCCTGGGGCAGGTACCCGATCGGGCTGTTGCTGGTGATCGCGCCGGCGTGCGGCTGGGTCTCGCCGGCCAGCACCTTCAGGCTGGTCGTCTTGCCGGCTCCGTTGCGGCCGACCAGGCCGATCCGGTCGCCCGGCTGGACCCGCAGCGTGGTCGGCTCCAGCAGGATGCGAGCGCCCGCGCGCAGCTCCAGGTCAGTGGCGGTGATCATCGTGGGAACAGGCTTTCGTCTTCGATTCGGGCATGGTCGGCTGAGCTGACGCCAGCGATCAATCCCGGACGGTGCCCATAGGCCAAGATTACCGTACGGTCGCGGCACAATTGGTTTCCTGCATGTTCGCGGCCGAGCGCGGCTGAGCTCTGCGGTCGAGCCCGGGTCGAGAGATCCAGTGAAGGAGCTAGCGATGCAGTACAACGACGATGCCCAGTTGGACACCTCGGTCGTCGAGGATGCTCGATCCGGCGGTGGGGGTGGCATCGGCGGCCTGGGCCGAGGCGGGCTCGCGGTCGGTGGCGGCGGCCTCGGCATCGTCGGGGTGATCGTGGTGATCCTGCTCCAGGTGATCGGCGGCGGCGGCTCGTCCGGACTGCCCGGTGGCCTGACCGGCCTGTCCGGGGTCGGCACCAACTCCGACGTGACCTCGGTGGACAACTCCCAGTTGGCATCGTCCTGCAAGACCGGCAAGGACGCCAACAACAACACCGACTGTGCGATCGTGGCCGACATCGAGTCGATCGAGGACTACTGGACCGGCGCACTGCCGACCCTGGGGGCGACGTACGTGCACGCGCCGACGCGGTTCTTCCGGGGCCAGACCTCGACCGGTTGCGGGGCGGCGGACTCCGGGGTGGGGCCGTTCTATTGTCCGGCCGACAAGAAGGTGTACATCGATCTCTCCTTCTTCGACGAGCTTCGGACGACGTTCCACGCAACCGGGGGCCCGTTCGTGAATGCCTATGTACTGGCGCACGAATACGGTCACCACGTCCAGGATCTGCTCGGTGTCGAGTCCAAGGCGAACCTGTCCAAGTCCGGGGCCAGCTCTGATTCGGTTCGGCTGGAGCTGCAGGCCGACTGCTACGCCGGCGTCTGGGCCGAGCACGCCACGACCGCCGGCCCGGGCGGCCAGCCCTTCATCACCGACATCAGCAGCACCGACATCACCAACGCCTTGGACACCGCCGGCCGGATCGGCGACGACTGGATCCAGACCAATCTGGGCTCGGGCACTCCCGACACCTCGACCTACACCCACGGGACGTCCGCCCAGCGCAAGAAGTGGTTCAGCACCGGGTACAGCACTGGAAACCCCAATGCCTGCAACACCTTCAGCGCGAGCAACCTGGGCTGACCCTGTTGGTCTTGGTCCGTCCCGGAGCGGCCGCGGACGACGACTCCGAGCGGGTCACCCGCAGGTGCTGGAACGCATCCGTGCCGTCGTATCCGCTGACGATCTGCTCGGCTAGTTCGGTGTCGGCGGCCCGACTCGACTACAGCACTCGAATCGAGCACCGTGCTCCCGGTGCACGGTGCATTCGCCGATCGGTGGTCCACACTTCGATGCCGAAGATGCCGCGGATAGCGACCGCTTCGCTGTGGGCGACGATTCTGCAGAGATCCAGATGCATCCGTGCGTCCGGCCAGTCGCCTGAAGGTGTCGTACCCCCGGCTTAGCTTCGGAGCATGGATCTCTCCGACACGACTGCCCTGGTCACCGGTGGCGCCGGCGGCCTGGGCGCGATCATCGCTGAACACCTCGCCGCCCAAGGCACATTCGTCATCATCGCCGACCTGGACGCCGATGCCGCCGCGGCAACCCGGCGCCGGATAGGTCGCGCCGCGGCGATCCAGGCGGACCTGACCGACGAGACAGACCGGGACGCGCTGATAGCCGCGGTGGCAGCTCAGCAGGGACCCTACGTACTGGTGAACAATGCCGGCGGCTGGGGCGATACGCAGTACCCGGACGCGACCGAAGCCGAGTGGCGAAAGGTACTGGAGTTGAACCTGCTGTCGCCGATGGCACTGATCCAGGGCTTGCAGGCCACCGGTCAACTGGGCTGCGTGATCAACATTTCCTCCAGCGCGGCCCGGGAGCCGCAGGACTACGCGGCACCGGACTACGCGAGCGCCAAGGCGGGACTGCTACGGCTGACCACTGCCCTGGGCAGCCGCCGTGACGGTCCACGGATGAACTGCATCGTGCCGGGCTGGATCGCGCTACCGCGAGCTGTCGCCGAGCAGGCCAGGCTGACAGATCAACAGCGAGCCGCGCTGGTCGATCCGCAGGACATCGCCCGCGAAGTGGTCCGGTTGGCGGCCGACGACAGCCAGAGCGGTCAGGTGAGCTATGTGGGCTGCTGAGCCACTCAGACGTTGAAGCCGAGCGCCCGCAGCTGTTCGCGGCCTTCGTCGGTGATCTTGTCCGGACCCCACGGCGGCATCCAGACCCAGTTGATCTTGATGGCGCTGGCCAGCGGTTTCGGCCCACCGGTCAAGGCGATCTGGGCCTGCTCCTCGATCTCGTCGGTGAGCGGGCAGGCGGCCGAGGTCAGCGTCATGTCCACGGTGATGGTGGAGTCGTCGCCGATGTCGAGTCCGTAGATCAGGCCGAGGTCGACGACGTTGATGCCGAGCTCAGGGTCGACGACGTCGCGCAAGGCCTCTTCGACGTCATCCTGGGACGGCTTGGGCAGGGTGTCCGGCTCAGTCATCTGAATTCCCACTTCCGGTCGCTTCGGCTACCGCCGACTTCATCGCCATCCAGCCCAGCAGCGCGCACTTGACCCGCGCCGGGTACTTCGACACACCCTCGAACGCGATGGCGTCGTCGAGCTCCTCGGCCTCGTCCTCGGACAGTTCGGCTGACCCCTGCGACTGCATCAGCTCAAGGAACTTCTCTTGCAATTGCAGGGCGTTCTCGATCGAACCGCCAACCACCAGGTCACTCATGACCGAGGTTGAGGCTTGACTGATGGAGCAACCCTCGCCCACCCAGCCCAGTTCGGCGATCTGACCGTCGGCCAGCTTCACCCGCAGGGTCACCTCGTCCCCGCAGGTCGGGTTGACGTGGTGTACCTCGGCGTCGAACTCGGCCAGCTCCTCGCGATGCTGCGGGTGCTTGTAGTGATCGAGAATGATCTGCTGGTACATCGAATCCATCGACAAACTCATCCTTGAACACCCTGCCTCTTCGCGCGAGCGCTCATCGACCGATTCGCTTCGCTTCGATGCTCACTCATCCGAACATCTCCTGCACCTTGGCCAGACCGGTGATCAGCGCGTCGATCTCGGCCGTCGTCGTGTAGATACCGAAGGACGCGCGGGTGGTCGCCGGAATGCCGTACCGGACACACACCGGCCGGGCGCAGTGATGGCCGGCTCGCACCGCGATCCCCTGCTCGTCCAGCAACTGGGCCACGTCGTGCGGGTGAATCCCCTTCACCGTGAACGAGATAGTGGCCCCGCGCCGGTCCGGCACGTTCGGTCCGATGACCTTCAAACCCGGGACCGCCGCCAGGGCGTCCAGGGCGTAGGCCGTCAGCATCTCCTCGTGCTGCTGGACCTGATCCATACCGATGGCCGACAGGTAGTCGATCGCGGCACCGAGCCCGATCGCCTCGGCGATCATCGGAGTGCCCGCTTCGAACCGGTGCGGTGGCGCGGCGTAGGTGGTGCCGGACATGTCGACGGTTTCGATCATCTCGCCACCGCCCATGAACGGTGGCAACGCGGCCAACAGGTCATAGCGACCCCAGAGCACGCCGACGCCGGTTGGCCCGTACAGCTTGTGGCCGGTGAAGCCGACGAAATCCACGCCCAGCTCCTGCACGTCCAGCGGACGGTGGGGTGCGGATTGGGCAGCGTCGAGGATGGTCAACGCGCCGACCGACTTCGCCCTGGCGACGATGCGGGACACCGGGTTGACGGTGCCCAAGGCGTTGGACTGGTGGACGAAGGAGACTACCTTGGTCCGCTCGTCAATCCGTTCGTCGATCGCCTCGTCGACCAGCCGGCCGTCCTCGTCGATCGGGATATAGCGGAACTCCGCACCGGTACGTTGGGCCAGCAACTGCCACGGCACCAGGTTCGAATGGTGTTCCATCTCGGTCACCACGACGTTGTCGCCGGGGCCGAGCCTGAACCGCTCGGCCCCGGGGAACGTGGTGGCGTTGGACAAGGAGTAGGCCAGCAGGTTCAAGGATTCCGAGATGTTCTTGGTAAAGATCACCTCGTCGCGGCGCGGGGCGTTGATGAACGCCGCGACCTTGTCCCGAGCACCCTCGAACAGGTTGGTCGCCTCGGAGCCCAAGGTGTGCACGGCCCGGGCGACGTTGGCGTTGTGCAGACGGTAGTACTCGTCCAAGGTGTCCAGCACGACCTGCGGCTTCTGCGAGGTGTTCGCCGAGTCCAGGTAGACCAACGGGACCCCGTGCACCTCGCGGGACAGGATCGGAAAGTCCTTGCGGATCCTCTCGACATCAAAAGACATGAACTACCTCCCCTCGATCTTCCACAACAACAATCACGTCGACGACGGAATTTCCAGCCGGCTCAGACCGCGGCCGGCTCGTTCACGCCATAACCGGCGTAGCCGTTCGCCTCGAGCTGATCGGCCAGTTCGGCGCCGCCGGACTCGACGATCTTGCCGTCGAAGAACACGTGCACGAAGTCCGGCTTGATGTAGCGCAGGATCCGCGTGTAGTGGGTGATCAGCAGCGTGCCGATACCGGTTTCGCGGACCCGGTTTACACCTTCGCTGACGATCCGCAGCGCATCGACATCCAGGCCGGAGTCGGTCTCGTCCAGGATCGCGATCTTCGGCTTGAGCAGCGCCATCTGCAGGATCTCGTGGCGCTTCTTCTCGCCGCCGGAGAAACCCTCGTTGACGTTGCGCTCGGCGAAGGCCTTGTCCATCTCGAGGTCCGACATCGCGGTCTGGACCTCCTTGACCCACGTCCGCAGCTTGGGTGCCTCGCCCCGAACCGCGGTCGCGGCGGTCCGCAGGAAGTTGGACACCGACACTCCGGGCACCTCGACGGGGTACTGCATGGCCAGAAAGAGTCCCGCTCGGGCCCTCTCATCAACTGCCAGATCCAGCACGTTCTGACCGTCGAGCAGCACCTCGCCCGAGGTCACGGTGTACTTCGGGTGCCCGGCGATGGAGTAGGCCAGGGTCGACTTGCCCGAGCCGTTGGGGCCCATGATCGCGTGCGTCTCACCGGACGACACGGTCAGGTTCACCCCTTTCAGAATGGGGGTTTCTTCCACCGACACGTGCAGATCGCGAATTTCGAGCTTGGACATCGTTTGCTTACTCCCCTATCGGTGCCGACAGTTCGGCATAGACGTCGCCGTCGACGACGGATGTTTCGAAGATCGGGACCGGCCGGGACGCCGGCGGTCCGGTGGGCTTGCCGGTGCGCAGGTCGAAGCGAGAACCATGCAGCTCGCACTCGATGGTGCAGCCGGAGATCTCCCCTTCGGACAGCGGCACTTCGGCATGCGAGCAGACATCCTCAATGGCGAAGATCTCGTCGCCGACCTTGACCACGGCGATGTCAACTTCAGCCAGCTCGACCCGTAACGCCTCGCTGTCGGTCAGCTCGGCCAGTGCGCAGAGACGAGTGCTCATGCCGGCTCCCCGGCCAACTCGCCCGTCCCTTGCCCGGTGCTCACTCGCCCCAGGCGCTCGTCGACCCGAGCCAGCAGTCGATCACGGATGGCCTCGACCTCGATGTGTGAGATGACATCGGCCAGGAAGCCTCGCACGACCAGCCGGCGGGCCTCGTCGGCCGGAATGCCCCGGGACTGCAGGTAGAACAGCTGCAGGTCATCGAACCGTCCGGTCGCCGAAGCGTGGCCGGCGCCGACGATCTCACCGGTCTCGATCTCCAGGTTGGGCACCGAGTCGGCTCGGGCGCCGTCGGACAGCAGCAGGTTCCGGTTGAGTTCATACGTGCTGGTGCCGGTCGCCTCCGGACGGATCCGGACGTCGCCGATCCATACGGTGCGGGCGGTGTCACCGTCGAGCACCGACTTGTAGACCACGTTCGAGGAGCAGTTCGGCACCGAATGGTCGACCCACAGCCGGGCCTCCAGGTGCTGGCCGTCACCGGCGAAGCTCGCACCGTAGAGCTCGGCACTGCCGCCCGGGCCGGCGAAACGCACCGTCGGAACCACCCGGACCACGTCGCCGCCGAACGTGACGTTGATGAACCGGTAGCCGGCATCCCGTCCGATCAGCGCGGCGTAGCTCGACAGTTGGATCGAGCCCGGGTCGGCGTCGTTGATCGACACGACGTTCAGGAATGCACCATCACCGACTAGGAATTCGATGTTGGCCGCGACCTCGAACAAGCCCTGGTGATCGATCACCAGG
>CAZZZW010000033.1:0-13728 GCA_964658795.1 Phormidium nigroviride PCC 7112 | reverse complement strand
CCAGGGTGGCCCGGGCGTTGGCGCCGACCTCGACCACATGGTGGCTGTAGGTCATGCCACCGGACCCGACCCGGGTCAAGACGATCGGTTCGGTCAGCTCCGCTCCGGCCTGGACCTGGACGTGCAGGCCGCGACGGGCGTGGGCCATCGCCAGTGCGCTGACCCGGTCAGCCGGCGTCAGCGCGGCGCCGAAACCGGCGATCGTGGCCGGCTCCACCACCTCGACCGTGGCACCGTCCGGTACCTCGTTGCGGCCCTCGATCACCGCGTTCGGCTCGAAGGGCTGGAAGAACGGGCGCAGTTTCCGGATCGGGCTGAATCGCCAGTCCTCCTCGCGCCCGGTCGGGACCGCAAAGGCCTCCGGGTCACGGGAGGTGAACCGTTCGGCCGGCGAGCCGGTCTTGCTCCGTTCCAGAGCGGCGTTGAGAGAATCAGTTGTTGTTGCAGTCACTTCTTAGCCGACCGCGCCTTCCATTTGCAGTTCGATCAGACGGTTGAGCTCGAGCGCGTATTCCATCGGCAACTCGCGGGCGATCGGCTCGACGAAGCCGCGCACGATCATCGCCATCGCCTCGTCCTCGGACAGACCCCGGCTCATCAGGTAGAACAGCTGGTCGTCGCTGACCTTGGACACCGTCGCCTCGTGTCCCATGGCCACGTCGTCCTCGCGGACGTCGACGTAGGGATAGGTGTCGGATCGGCTGATCGTGTCGACCAGAAGTGCATCGCACTTCACCGTGGAGCGGCTGTGGTGCGCCCCCGGTTCGACCTGGACCAGGCCGCGGTAGGACGTCCGGCCACCGCCACGGGCCACCGACTTGGAGATGATGGTCGAGGAGGTGTTCGGGGCGGCGTGCACCATCTTGGCGCCCGCGTCCTGGTGCTGGCCCTCGCCGGCAAAGGCGATCGACAGCACCTCGCCCTTGGCGTGCTCGCCGGTCATCCAGACCGCCGGGTACTTCATGGTGACCTTGGAACCGATGTTGCCGTCGACCCACTCCATGGTCGCGCCCTCCTGAGCCACCGCACGCTTGGTGACCAGGTTGTAGACGTTGTTCGACCAGTTCTGGATCGTGGTGTACCGGCAGCGGCCACCCTTCTTCACGATGATCTCGACCACGGCCGAGTGCAGCGAGTCCGAGGAGTAGATCGGCGCGGTGCAGCCCTCGACGTAGTGCACGTAGGCGTCCTCGTCGATGATCATCAAGGTCCGCTCGAACTGGCCCATGTTCTCGGTGTTGATCCGGAAGTAGGCCTGCAGCGGGATGTCGACGTGCACACCCTTGGGGACGTAGATGAAGGACCCGCCCGACCAGACGGCGGTGTTCAGCGCCGCGAACTTGTTGTCACCGGAGGGGATGACGGTGCCGAAGTACTCCTTGAAGAGATCTTCGTGTTCCCGTAGCGCGGTGTCGGTGTCCAGGAACAGCACGCCCTGTTGCTCCAGATCCTCGCGGATCTTGTGGTAAACGACCTCGGACTCGTACTGGGCGGCGACGCCGGACACCAGCCGCTGCTTCTCTGCCTCCGGGATGCCGAGCTTGTCGTAGGTGTTCTTGATGTCGGTCGGCAGATCGTCCCAGGTCGCCGCCTGCTTCTCGGTCGACCGCACGAAGTACTTGATGTTGTCGAAGTCGATCCCGGACAGGTCCGAGCCCCAGTTGGGCATCGGCTTCTTGCCGAAGATCTCCAGCGCCTTGAGCCGGCGTTCGAGCATCCACTCGGGTTCGTTCTTCAGCGCCGAGATGTTGCGAACGACGTCTTCGGACAGGCCGCGCTTGGCGATCGAGCCGGCCGCGTCGGTGTCGGACCAGCCGAACTTATAGGTGGATAACGCATTGATCTGCTCGTCCTGCGTGAGCTGACGCTCTGCTGCTGTGGTCACTGACGGCCTCCTGTGGTGCTGGTTCGTGCCTTGGTGATGAGGTTCATCGCTGTGTTCCCGGCGTTGTCGGCCGGGATATGGGTCGTGCAGACGCCGTCGCCGTGGGCGATGGTCGCCAGCCGCTGGACGTTGGTCCCCAGCGCTTCGGCCAGCGCCCGGGTCTCGGCCTCGCAGAGTTCGGGGAACTCGGCCGCGACGTGGGCGACGGGGCAATGATGCTGGCAGATCTGGGTGCCGTGTCCGGCGGGGGCGGCGTTTGCGACGTAGCCCTCGTCGGTCAGAACCTCGGCGACCAGTTCTGCCTTCTCGGCTGCGGTCGGCTGCCGGTCGAGGGTGGCCAGCCGGCTGCGGATCCGGGCGGCCAGGGTGGCGGCGCGATGATCGGCGAACCCGACCACGGCCTGCTCGCCGCCGGCCTGCCTGAGGTAGCGCAGGGCGGTCGACGCGAGGTCGTCGTAGGCGTGGCCGAACCGGGACCGGCCGGCGTCGGTGAGTTCGTAGACCCGAGCCGGACGTCCGCGACCTCTCGGCCGCCGGCTCGAAGGCCGGGGCGTGGCCTCGGCCAGCGCGCCATCGGCGACGAGAGCATCCAGATGCCGGCGGACACCGGCCGGAGAGAGTTCGAGGCGCTCGGCCAGGGCTGCCGCGGACTGCGGGCCGTTCTGCTGGATCAGTCGGACGACGGCGTCGCGAGTCCGCACTTCGGCAGCTTCGACCACGCCCGCTCCGGGGCTGTCGAGGTTGCTGCTGATTTCCACAACACAAGTATGACGTATTTCCACAGGCCTTCCCAGTAAGGCTGTCCTTACCCAGTCAGCCGCTGGGCTGGCGGTAGGTTTGCGCCATGCTCTACCGGGCCGCTGAGTTGACGGTGTCTCCCGTGCTGCGCGCGATCTTTCGTCCCACGGTGTCCGGTACCCACAACGTGCCGCGTACCGGAGCCGCGATCATCGCCGCCAACCACATCTCGGCCTCGGACGAGGTCTTCACCCCGATGAGCGCGCGACGCCAGGTGCTCTACTTCGCCAAGGCCGAATACTTCGTCGGCACGAGCTTGCGCGGCCGCCTCACCAAGTGGACCTTCACCGAGTTCGGGCTGGTCCCGGTCGACCGGGACAACACCAAGGCGGCCGCATCGACGATCGAGATCGGCGCTGAACTGCTGAAATCCGGCCGGCTGCTCGGGATCTACCCCGAGGGCACCCGTTCACCGGATGGCCGGCTGCACAAGTTCCGCACCGGGGTCGCCCGACTGGCGCTGCGGACCGGCGCCCCGGTGATTCCGGTCGGCCTGATCGGAACGGACAAGGTGCTGCCGCCCGGCGAGTCGCGGTGGCACCGGGCCCCGGTCGAGGTGCACTTCGGTGAGCCGCTCGACTTCTCCGGCCGACCCGAGCAGGAACGGTCGGCCCGGGTGTTGCGAGAGGTCACCGAAACCGTCCGCGAGGCCGTGCAGAAGCTGTCCGGCCAGGAGTACGTCGATAGCTACGGCAGCTCGGTAAAGGCCGGCAGCTGAACGATCGCTGAACCCGCGTCGAGTTGAGCAGGTCACGCGGCCGCCCGCTGTGGTCTCACCGCTCGGAGGGGGAACTTAGACTCAGAGCCGTGCCCGCTCCTGCCGTCCTGCTCGACGGCCTCGTCAAGCGCTACGGCGACCACGCCGCAGTCGCAGACGTCTCGTTCGAGGTCCAGCGCGGCGAACTGCTCGCCCTGCTCGGCACCAACGGAGCCGGTAAGACCACGATCATCGAGATCTGCGAGGGGTTCCGCAGCCGCGATGCCGGCCAGGTCCAGGTGCTCGGGCTGGACCCGATCGCCGACGCCGAGCGGTTGCGGCCCAAGGTCGGGGTGATGCTGCAGGACGGGGTCGGGGGCTACACCGGAGCGCGCGCCTTGGAACTGCTCGAACTCTTTGCCAGCTACGCCGCTCATCCGCAGGACCCGCATGCGCTGCTCGACCTCGTCGGTCTCACCGAGGCCGCGCGGACCCCGGTCAAACGCCTGTCCGGTGGCCAGCAACAGCGACTGTCGCTGGCGATGGCGCTGGTCGGCCGGCCGGAGCTGCTGTTCCTGGACGAGCCCACGACCGGCATGGACCCGCAGGCCCGGCGCACCACCTGGGAGCTGATCCGCCGGCTTCGGCAGGACGGCGTCTCGGTCGTGCTGACCACCCACTACCTGGCCGAGGCCGAAGACCTGGCCGATCACGTCGTGGTGCTGAACGCCGGCCGGATCGTGGCTGAGGGATCGCCGGCCGAACTGACCCGCAACGGGTCGTCCGGCACGGTCCGGTTCTCCGCCCGTCCGGGGTTGGCCGTGGCCGACCTGCAGCGCTGCCTGCCCTCGGGCGCCGTGGTCACCGAACCGAACCTGGGCGAATACCTGGTCCGGGCCGAAGTCACCCCGCAGCTGCTGGCCGCGATCACGGCCTGGTGCGCGACCGAATCGGTACTGGCCGAGGGTCTGAGCGTCGAACGCCGGAGTTTGGAGGACGTCTTCCTGTCCCTCACCGGTGCCACGCCGGCCGCGGACCAACCGGTGCTGCGATGACTGGAACCGCCGGATGACCGAGCACCGCAGTGACGAACGCGCGGGCGGCGGAGTGAATCGCGCAGCAGGAACCGCGCTTTCGTTCAAGCCCGCACCGGCGGCCGCACCGGCCGGCCGGATGCTGGCCGCCCAGACCCGGATGGAGCTGCGGCTGCTGTTGCGCAACGGCGAGCAGGTCGGGCTGACCCTGATCATCCCGCTGCTGCTGGAGTTCTTCTTCAACCTGCCGCTGTTGTATTCCCTCGACACGCCGCGCCGGATCGACTTCGTAGTGCCCTCCGTGCTGGCGCTGGCCGTCATGAGTGCGTCGTTCACCGGCCTGGCGATCGGCACCGGCTTCGAGCGCAAGTATGCGGTCCTCAAGCGTCTGGGTGCGACCGCGTTGCCACGCCGGGTCCTGATTGCCGGCAAGACCTGTGCCGTGTTGATCCTCCAATTCTTGCAGGCGATCCTCGTCTGCGGGTTCGGGCTCGTACTGGGCTGGCGGCCGTCCGGCACCGGGCTGTGGGCGGCGCTGCTGATCGTCATCGGCACCTTTGCCTTCGGCGGCCTGGGACTGCTGCTGGCCGGCACTGTCCGGGCCGAGATCACGCTGGCCGCGGCCAACCTGGTCTGGCTGATCCTGCTGTTCGCCGGCGGCATCGCGATCCCGCTGTCGCGTTACCCGGGGGCGGCGGCCGACGTACTGCGGTTTCTGCCCTCGGCCGCGCTGTCCGACGGACTGCACCAGGTGCTGCAGCACGGTGGCGGTGTGCCCGTCCGGCCGGTGTTGACGTTGCTGGTCTGGGCGGGCGTGTCGCTGCCGGTGGCAGCAAGGTTCTTCCGATGGGAGTGAGCTGGTTGCGTTCACCGCGGCTGCTGGAGCGGCTGGCGCTGGCCTCGGTCGTGGTGAACGTGCTGATCGTGGTCACCGGCGGAGCGGTCCGCCTGACCGGCTCCGGCCTGGGCTGCCCGACGTGGCCCTCGTGCACTGACGACTCGCTGGTGCCGACGAGGAAGTACGCCGGTCACGGCATTATCGAATTCACCAACCGGCAACTCACCTGGGTGGTGTCGGTGGTCGTGCTGGCCACCCTGATCATCGCGTTGAAGCAGCGGACCGAACGAGCACTCGCGGTGGTGCTGGCGGCCAGCATTCCGGCCCAGGCCGTGCTCGGCGGCATCAGCGTGCTGACCCATCTGAACCCGTGGGTGGTGGCGGCGCACTTCTTGCTGTCGAGCATCATCATCGCGATCGCCTTCACACTGTGGTGGCGGGTCCGCGGCGGTACCGGCGGATCGGCCGAGGGTTCGGCCCTGACCATGGCCGGCTGGGCGATGGCGGCGGTGACCGCGGCCGTGCTGGTCGTCGGCACCGTGGTCACCGGCAGCGGTCCGCACGCCGGTGATAAGGGCGCGACCCATCGGATCCACTTCGCGCCGGCCTCGGTCGCACAGCTGCACGCCGACCTGGTGATGTTGCTGATCGGCGTCACGGTCGGGTTCGTCGTGCTCGCTCGGGCGGCCGGCGCCGACGGCCGGGTGCTGCGGGCCGGCTGGTGGCTGCTCGGCATCGAACTGGCCCAGGGGCTGATCGGTTTCGTGCAGTACTTCACCCACGTGCCGGCCGTGCTGGTCGGCATCCACATGTTCGGGGCCTGCCTGGTCTGGCTGGCCGCTCTGACGGTGCTGGCCACGCTCGGCAGCCGCCCGTTCCGGTCAGTTCGCAGTGCGGCTCTGGCCGCTTCGCCGGCACCTGAGATAGCGACGATCGCCGTCCGATAACGCTTTCCCGAGCACTCATGGGATCGCTCTCAGTCAGCAAACACGGCAACTTGGTGTTGCGCGTCGGCAACATTCGGGTTACGGTCGATCCAGTCCGGTTCTCCCGACAAGTCTGATTTGTCGGCTTCCTGGTCCGACCGCGAGCTCCATGCTCCGGCGGCCATTGACAACGTTGTCCAGCCGCATCGACCGGATCGCACCACAGCGACATCCGCGCGGTCCGACCCCTGCCGCGCGGTCCCTCGGGCTGCTGTCCGGATCTTCGGGCCCGGCCGCACCCGCCGCGCACGGAAAGGTGTTCGCTCCATGATCTCTCGCCGGGCCTTCCTCGGATCAGCGGCCGCGACCGCGGCGGCCACACTCGCCGCTCCCGTCCTGCTCGACAGCGCATTCTCGGTTCGATCCGAGGCCGCCGCCGACACGCCGGCCACGCTGAACGTCAACATCGTGAACAACACCGGCAGCGGAAACGCCTTCGCCTACGTGACCGGCCAGGCCATCGACAACGGCAACGCCTGGTGCTTGCTGCAGTCCGACGGTCACACCGTCTACTTTCCGGCCTCGCCCAGTGGCACCGTGCAGCCGCTCGGTGCCGATTGCTCCATCCCCTTGGGCAGCCCGGGCAGCACGACGACGATCACCATCCCGCGTCTGGCCGGCGGCCGGATCTGGTTCGCCATCGGCAACGAACTGCAGTTCTTCCTCAACCCGGGACCGAACATCGTGATGCCCTCGGTAGCCAACCCGGGCGACCCGAACATCAACACCCAGTGGGGATTCTGCGAACTCACCTACAACGCTGTGGAGCTGTTCGCCAACATCAGCTTCGTCGACTTCGTCTCGATCCCGGTCGCGTTGTCCTTGGTCTCATCGGACGGAACCCAATCGGTGGCCGGCCTGCCCAACGGTGGCCTGGCGACCGTGTGCGGCAAGCTGCGCGATCAAGCCGCGGCCGACGGCAGCGACTGGGCCAAGCTGATCCAGACGGACGGCAGTGGCAACCCGTTGCGCGCGGTCAGCCCCAACACCGGCGGTTCCAGTCTGTTTCAGGGCTATCTGGACGACTACGTCAACCAGTGCTGGGCCAAGTACACCAACACCGATCTGACCATCGATACCCAGTACGCGGGATATCCCAGCGGACAGGTGGTCACCGGCCGGGTCAGCGGCGACACGCTGACCTTCCCCGGCGTCGGAAGTTTCGGCAAGCCGTCCACCTACGCGATCTTCAACTGCAGCACGGCCCCGTTCACCACCGGCAACGACGAGATGGGCAACCTGAGCGCCCGGCTGGCCGCGTCCCTGAACCGAACCACCTTGCTGGACAACGCCAATCAGCCCGACGGTGAGAACGCAGCCAACTACTACGCCCAGGCCCGGACCAACCACTACGCCCGGATCCTGCACTCGGTATCCGGCGGTGGGCTGGGTTACGCCTTCCCCTATGACGACGTGCACGCCAGCGGTGGCGTGGACGTCGAGGGCAAGGTCGAGGACGGCAACCCTGGCACCTTCACGGTCACGGTCGGCTCACCGAGCTGAGGCCCCCCGAACGGCACGAGGCACGCTCGGCTCCCCCGGCCGACCGTGCACCCAGTCGGCCCACCGGCCGACCGGTTCGCAGGATGAGATTTGGAGGCAGAAATGAGATTCACCAACAAATCACGAGGAATAATGGCCGCCGTTGTCGGCGTCGGTCTGGCTGCGGCACTGCTACCGGGCGCCGCGCAGGCCAGTACGTCGAGTTCTACCGTGGCCGGTGCCAGCCCGAACGATTTCACGACGGTCTGGCAGGACAACTTCGACGGCGCGGCCGGCAGCGCTCCGGACGCCGGCAACTGGCAGTACGACATCGGCCCGGGCGCGAACTATGGCACCGGTGAGATCGAGACGACCACCAGCGACCCGTCCAACGTCAGCCTCGACGGGGCCGGCGACCTGGATCTGACTCCGCAGCGCGACGGCAACGGCAACTGGACGTCCGGCCGGATCGAGACGGTCCGGGACGACTTCCAGCCCTCGGCCACCGGCATCCTCAAGGTCGAGGCCCGGATTCAGCTGCCCGATGTCACCGGTAACGCCGCGCTCGGTTACTGGCCGGCGTTCTGGATGCTCGGCTCGACCCTGCGTCAGGGCGGTCAGTGGCCCAGCGTCGGTGAGTTCGACGCGCTCGAGGATGTCAACGGGCAGAACCTGGTCTATGGCACCCTGCACTGCGGTGTCAGCCCAGGCGGTCCGTGCAACGAGGGCAACGGTCTCGGCGGAAACATCGCCTGCCCCGGCAGCCCGTGCACCGGCAACTTCCACACGTACACCTTCGAGCTCGACCGCAGCACCTCACCGCAGCAACTGCGGTGGTACGTCGATGGTCAGCAGTACTGGCAGATCAGCCAGGACCAGCTGGACGCCACGACCTGGAACAACGCCACCAACCACGGCGTCTACATCATCCTGGACATGGCCATGGGTGGTGCGTTCCCGAATGGCGTGGCCGGCACCACCACGCCGACCGGTGACACCCAGCCGGGGTCCTCGATGAAGATCGACTATGTCAGCGTGCAGACCTCGGGCTGACCGCTTCTGCCACGACGAATGGCCACTTCGGTCGCGACTGGCCAGGTCTAGCCAGCCAGTCGTGCCGCAAGTGGTCATTCGCCGGTCTCGGCCGGCACTGACGGTCAGGCCCGGGCGCGTGCGGTCTCGGCCTCGACCAGACTCCGCACCTCGCCGAAGCCAGGATGGTCACTGAGCTCGTCACCGTCGCTGAGCAGGATGTCGGGCATACCGCTGCGCGGCCGCCGGCGGGACCGGACCGCCGGACGGCGCAGACCCTCGAGTTTCTCGATCACCGGGATCAGCAGGAAAGCCTCCTCCGGGGCGTCCGGCCAGATCCTCCTGACCGCCTCCGGGTCGGTGCGGAGTCGGCCGAACTCGGCCGAGAGCCCGGCGATGGCATCAGGGGCCAACACCAATGCTTGCGGCCACAGATCATCCTCACCGAACGCCCACAGATCTCGGGCCAGCGATTTCGCAGAAGTCAGTACACGCACAGACACGTTCGACATTCTGGGGTAAACGATCACACCGCGCGCGGCGAAATGGCTATCGTCAGGCGTTTCGTCTACTCGTGCTCACCTGATCGGCCTTTCCTGTGAGAATTCGAGGTCGGCGGAAATACCCGCTCAGAGCAGCCGGGACAACGAATAGATCACCAGACCGACCAAGGCGCCGACCACAGTTCCATTGATCCGGATGAACTGCAGGTCTCGACCGACCTGCAATTCCAACCGGCGCGAGGTTGCATCGGCGTCCCACCGCGACACGGTGTAGGTGATCACTCCGGTCAGTTCGCCGGCGTAGTGGGCCAGCACATGCTCCATCACGCTGAGTACCCAGCGATCGCATTTCGCCTGTAGATCACGGTCGGTACTCAGGGCCCGTCCGGTCTGTCGCAGTACCGAGGCACTGACCCGCCGCAGTTCGGACTCGGGATCGGCCGCCGCCTCGAGCACCGCCTTCTTCAGCGGTGTCCAGAGCGAGGACAGCGCATTGCGGACGACCGGATGGTCGAGCAGGTCGGTCTTCCACTCCTCCAACGCGGCGCTTGCCTCGGGGTCGGTTCGCAGTCGGTCGGCATAGATACGCAACCGTTCGTCGAATTGCCGCCGCAATGGATGGCCGGGGTCGTTGGTGACGTCGGCCAGGAAATTCTGCACGCCGGAGTACAGCCGGTTGAACACCCGGCCGTCGACCCATTCGGGTACCCAATCCGGGGATTCGTCTGCCACTCGGGCGCGAAACACCTCCTGGTTGTCTTCCAGAAATCGCGATAGCGCCCGCAGACCCTCAGTCATCAGGAGTTGATGCTGATCGCCCTGCATGGCCAGGTCGAGCACCTTCGCCACCACCGGGGCGGCCGGCAACCGGCGAAGCTGAGCGTCGGCGAATCCCTCCAGCGCGAGCCGGATGTCGTCGTCGGCCAGCACCGTGTTCGCCCCGGCCAAGGCGACTCCGAGCTCGGCCGAGAGTCGCTCGGGACGATCGCCGCCGGCCAGCCACTCACCGATCCGGCGCGGGATCTGGGCGGCCTGGATCCGCGGGCCGACCACCTCTGGGGTCAGGAAGTTCTGCTGTACGAACTCGCCGAGGCTCTCGCCGATGTGATCCTTCTTCCGAGGAATGATCGCGGTGTGCGGGATCGGTAGCCCGAGCGGATGGCGGAACAGCGCGGTCACGGCGAACCAGTCGGCCAGGCCGCCGACCATCGCCGCTTCCGCGGCCGCCTGCAGGAACGGCCAGACGCCGTGTCCGTGACCGACGGTGCGACTGATCACGAACACGATCGCGGCCAGGATCAGCCCGCCGGTGGCGACGAACTTCATCCGTACCAAGGCGGAGCGGCGAGCCCGGTCGGACGCGCTCTGGTCGGTGGCCGGCCGCGGCGTGGTCACCGGTTAGCCGAGCCGGGCCTGGATCGCGTCGGCCAGTCGACCCGGTGCAGCGGCATCGAAGTCCAGGAACAGCGACGGCTCGGTCAACTCGACCTCGATGACCACCGGGCCATCGCCGGCCGGCAGCAGGTCGATCCGCGCGTACAGCAACGGCTCGGCCGAGATCGTCGTCACCACCCGCTCAGCCAGAGCCAGCTCCTCGGCCGACGGTGTGCGTGGCGTGATGGTCTCCTCGACGAACAGGTTCGCCGAGGCCAGACCGGGCTCGGTCAGTGCATGGCGGGCGTCCGGCGGCAGCAACGCCGACTTGCAGATCGCGTGGCTGAACCGGCCGCCGATGAAGATCAGCGCGGTTTCGCCGACCGAATCGACATCGCTCAGATAGGGCTGGACCATCACCGTCCGGCCCTCGACCTGCAGGTGGCGGGCGTGCGCGGCGGCGTCGGCCAGATCGACCTCGACGTCACCGTCGAAGCGCCCGGCACCCTTGGAGCCGGCGCCGACCGACGGCTTGATCACGAACTCGCCGTGGCTGGGAAGCTGCACCGGTTCGTCCGGGTCGAAGAAGGTCGTCGGCACGATCGGGATGCCGAGCTCGGCCAAGCTGGCCAGGTAGCGCTTGTCGCTGTTGGGCCGGATCACCTCGACCGGATTGTGCAGCCGCGGCACCTGCTCGGCCCAGGCTAGGAACTCGGACCGGCGCGGCGTGTAGTCCCAGGTGCTGCGCAACACGGTCGCGTCGAAGGCCGACCAGTCGACGGTCGGGTCCGACCAGGAACGGATGACGGCCTGCAGCCCGAGCTGCTCGATGGCCGTCACGAGCAGAAGGTCCTCGGCGTAGCCCTTCTCGGCGAAGGCGTCACAGCTGGCGATCGCGATTGTGCTGGTCACCCGGTCGATCGTACGGACCGGATCGTACGGTCCACCCGCCCGGCTGGGACGGCGTGGGACATCGGCCACTGGCGGAGCGTGCCCATGATCAGTCCACAGGCAGCTCATTTAATGTGGTCGGCCAGACATGTCGGCTGCCCGGGGAAAGCGCGCGGCGCCAGGGATCTCCCTCTGGCGCCGTTTCGTCGTCCGCATCGTCACGGTGGCAGTCCTGGCGGTCCTGGTCGGCGCCGGCTGGGTGCTGTTCCGGCCCGCGTCCGACCTGCAGCTGACCAGCTACGGCACGCCGGTCGCCAACGCCGGGCAGTTGCTGAGTCAGACCGAACGGTCGATGCGTCAGGCGGTCCAGACCCGGCACGGCACGCTGGCCCACGACGCCCGCTGCTATTACGAACGAGCGGGCAACGCGGCGGCCGACGCGGCTCAGCCGGTCGGCAACCAGGTCTTCTGCGGTCCTGTGTTGTTCGTCGACGGCAGCGCGAGCCGTCCGTTCCTCATGTTCGATGTGGCCGCGGTACCGGCCTCCGATGGCCGGATGAACCTCACTGTCGACGGCCAGGACGGCGACGGGACCAGCGCCGATCCGCGCCCGTCGATCCAGCTCGTCCGTCCGGACGGCAAGCAGGCCCCGACCGGCTATCGGCTGGCCGTGCCCCGGCCACCGGCGGCGGTCGGCGACGTGCTGACCACGACCAGCCTGATCCGGACCCCGCTGACGGCCGCGCCGACGAATGCGGCGATGGCCGGTCTGGTGTCCGGGGTACGGCTGGTGGAGTACGGCTACGTCGACTCCTACGGCTGGGGTGAGACGGCCCGGACCGCTCCGTCGGGCTATCGGCTACTGGCCTTTGCGACGGCTGACCTGGCCGGCGAAGCGGGTGATCGATCTCCGGACCTGTCGATCCGGGTCGACGGCAACGAACGCGGACCTCTGTCGGAGACGTCGGACTACTACGTCACCGCGATTCCCAGCAAGGCCAGACAGGTCGACCTGGTGCTGACCGACAGCGGCGTCAAGCAGTCGATCTCGTTGGTGACCGGGCAACCGGACAGTGCCAACCCGACCGTCACGGTCCGGGCCCACGACCGCCAGGTGCTGAACGCATCCCGGCCGGTCAAGGTCCGGCTGCAGACCAAGGCCGGGGCGGGCACGCTGACCGGCACGCTCAGCATCAAACAGGTGTCACTGTCCTACTGGGCCGCCGACGGCACCAAGTGCCCGCAACCGGACAAGGCATGGCTGCACGTGGCGGCCACGCTGCGGCTGGAGGGCGACAAGCAGGCCTACGGCGCCGAGCCCTCGCTGGTCACCGTGACCGTGCCCGGCGCCGGTCGATTGACCAGCTCCAACGCGGCCGCCGACCCGACGACCGAGGTCGACGACGTGGTCGAGGTGCCGGCCGATCTGACCACCGGCACGCTGACGTTCGCCGGCTCGGTGAAGACGAGCAAGGGCACGCTCACGGTGCTGACCCCGACCAACCTGGCCTTCGCGATCCCGGCCGGCTGATCGCCCTCAGGCCTTGCGCTGAGTGGTCAGTTCGACGTTCGGGTGGGCAGTTTCCAGCGACCACCGGAGGGGCGAAGTGACCACTCGCCGGGCGGGGATGGGATAGCCGAGGGCCGGGCGGGATGGCTGAAGGCCAGCTGGCCGGACGCTGCTAGCGCAGGACGAAGGTGTCGACCGCGACGGCGACGAAGACGAACGCCAGGTAGCTGTTGGACAGGTGGAACAAGCGCATCGGCTTGCCCTTCTCGCCCCGGCTCACCGCGGCCAGCAACCGGTGGGACTCCCCGACCAGGGCCAGGCCGGCCCCGATCGCCAGCACCCCGTAGACCCAGCCGGTGGCCAGTGGCCACAACACCAGCGAAACGGCCACGGTCAGCCAGCTGTAGATCACGATCTGCCGGGCAACCTGGAGCGGCGTGGCCACCACCGGCAACATCGGCACGCCGGCCCGGGCGTAGTCATCGCGGTAGCGGATGGCCAGCGCCCAGAAGTGGGGTGGCGTCCAGAAGAAGACGACGAGGAACAGCACGACCGGCGCCCAGGCCAACGAGTCGGTCACGGCCGCCCAGCCGATCAGCACCGGCATGCAACCGGCCGCGCCGCCCCAGACGATGTTCTGGGAGGTGCGTCGCTTGAGCAGCATCGTGTACACGACGACGTAGAAGGCGATCGCGACG
>CAZZZW010000032.1:0-20758 GCA_964658795.1 Phormidium nigroviride PCC 7112 | reverse complement strand
AGTGCGCATCGATGAGCCGCTCGCGCGAAGAGAGGTGCGCATCGATGAGCCGCCGGACCGAAGAACCGGGGATGCCGGCGTGACCGCGGTACTCACCCAGCGGTCACCGCTGCGGGCGATGACCGACCCGCGACGGTTGCGTAGCTACGACTGGGTACTGCTGCTGGCCGCCCTGGCGCTGTGCTTCATCGGCGCCCTGCTGGTCTGGTCAGCCACCCGCACCCGCTTGCAGGAGGCCGGTTCCAACCCGCAGACCTACCTGGCCAAGCACCTGCTCAACACCGCCCTCGGTGCGGTCCTGCTGTTCCTGGCCGCTCGGGCGGATTCGCGGATCTTCCGTCTGATCGGCCCGGTGCTGTACGTGCTGAGCATCCTCGGGCTGCTGGCCGTGTTCGCGATCGGGAGCACCATCAACGGCGCGCACGCCTGGATCGTGCTCGGTGGGGGCTTCGAGATCCAGCCGGCCGAGTTCGCCAAGCTCGGTCTGATCGCCGCCCTGGCGGTGATGTTCGCCCAGCGGGCATCCGTTCGCCCGGACGGTGCCGCGCCGGGCCCACGCGAGCTGGTGCTGGCCGGGGCGCTGGTGCTGCCACCGCTGGCGTTGATCATGCTGCAGCCCGACCTCGGATCGGCGCTGGTGCTGCTCTCGGCCACCCTCGGCGTCCTGATCGCGGCCGGGGTCCGGACCCGCTGGATCGTCGGGCTGCTGGTGCTGGCGCTGCTCGGTGCGTTCCTGGCGATCAAGGCGGGGGTGCTGGCCGACTACCAACTGGCCCGGTTCGCAGCGTTCGCCCATCCCGATCAGGACCCACAAGGGGTGGCCTACAACATCACCCAGGCCCGGATCGCGATCGCGCACGGTGGCCTGTTCGGCCAGGGGCTGTTCCACGGCGCTCAGACCCGGGGCGCCTTCGTACCGGAGCAGCAGACCGACTTCGTCTTCTCGGTAGCGGGCGAGGAACTCGGTTTCGTCGGGTCGGCGGTCATCATCGTGCTGCTCGGGGTCGTGCTCTGGCGTGGATTGCGGATCGCCGCCGAGAGCTCGGGCGCGTCACGGCTGATCGCGGCCGGCATCGTCTGCTGGCTCGGTTTCCAGGCGTTCGAGAACATCGGGATGAACCTGGGGCTGACGCCGGTGACCGGGCTGCCGCTGCCGTTCATCTCCTACGGTGGGTCCTCGATGTTCGCCCAGGGCATCGCACTGGGCTTGCTGCAGGCGATCCACCGGCGCTCGTTCCGCTAGATCCCCCGACCTGGGTGCGCGCTGGGTCGCATCCGAATCGCTTGCAGCCCGATCCGACGGCGTCACCACTCAGGCACTGAGTTCGCATCCAAAAATTCACACACGAATTTTAGGTATTCGCCATGCTGGCCCGCGGCGTCTGTTTAACTCTGCGTAGTTTTCCTAAAACAGAGAGTGACAGCAGTGGCCACCACCATCTGGCCGTCCATCGCGGCGGCGGTAGCGAACAGCGCGCACACGGCAACCAACGGGTTGCCGTGGGACCCGTCATCGCTGCTGCTGTCCCGCTTCACCTTCGGTCCCGATCCGGTCAGCCGGCAGGACCTCGCCACTCTGGGCTACGACGGCTGGTGGGCCAAGCAACTGGCCGCGCCGACCGGATACGCCGCGCACCAGGGCGTGGCCGGTCAGGGCACCCTGCTGGGCAAGTCGCCGAAGGACGTCCGGGCCTGGATGAAGGCCAACGGCAACGAGTACGGCTGGGACCTGATGAACCAGGTCACCGAGGTGACCCTGGGCCTGCAGTGCTGGAGTCCGGCGCAGCTGTACGAGACCACCGTCGACTTCTTCGCCAACCACCTCAACGTCGCCAACCACACCGATTCGGTCTGGACCTGCCGGCACACCATGGACCGCGACGTGATCCGTCGCTACGCCTTCGGCCGGTTCAGCGACATGTTGCTGGCCTCGGCCAAGAACCCGGCGATGTTGGAGTACCTGTCGCTGGCCGACTCGACCAAGACCGCAGTGAACGAGAACTACGGGCGCGAGCTGTTGGAGCTGCACACCGTCGGCCTCGGCAACTACACCGAGAACGACGTCAAGAACTCGGCCAAGATCCTCACCGGCCGAACCAACAACGACGATTTTGCTTACATCTATGACCCGAACCGGCACTGGACCGGTCCGATCACGGTGATGGGCTTCAGCCACGCCAACAGCACCGCAGCCGGTGGTGAGGCGGCCGGCGACGCCTACCTGACCTATTTGGCCAAGCATCCCAAGACCGCCGCCCGGCTGGCCCAGAAACTGTGCGTCCGGTTCGTCTCGGACAACCCGACCCCGGGCCTGGTCGCGGCGGTGGCCCAGGCCTACCTGGACAACGACACCCAGATCGTGCCGATGCTCTCGACCATCGTCCGCTCGGCCGAGTTCTGGACCAGTCGGGGCGCCAAGGTCCGGCGGCCACTGGAGAACCTGCTGGCCACGATCCGGGTGTTCGGCTACGGCGTCGGTGATCTGACCAAGACGCTGCCTGACCTGCACTGGATGAGCCAGACCGTGGGCCAGGTGCCGCTGGACTGGACCGCCCCGAACGGCTACCCCGACGTGGCCACCGCGTGGCGTTCCTCGAGCGCGCTCATCTGGCTCTGGGAGTACCACCGTGGCTTTGCCCAGAGCTGGTGGGACGGCTTCGCCAAACTCGACCTCACCACGCTGTACCCGACACCGGCTCCGGCCACCAGCGGTGCGGCCATCGCCGCCCTGTGCGTGAAGCTCACCGGGGCCGAGTTGCCGGCCGCGCACCAGGCCGCATTGCAGCAGTTCCTGAACGAGCCGGCCGGCACCCCGATGGCCAAGTCTCAGCTTCGCTGGTACCTGAGTCACCTGGTGCCGCTCATCCTCGATTCGCCACAGTTCGCGCTGCGCTGAATCTATTCACCCACGCTGCAGAAACCCGATACGAGCACAACAGCCCCCGAACCCGGAAGACGCATCATGACCGACATGGACACCGCGACCGCACTGCTGACTCAGCAGGCGGCGACCGTGCAGGCCCGGCTGGCCGAACAGGACGCAGCCTGGTGCAACGGCAAGTGGACCCGGCGGACGTTCCTGGCCGGTATGGGCATGGCCGGCGTCGCGGCGCTGGGCAGTCAGCTGGTCACCACCCGGGCGGCCTACGCCGCGACCCCGTCGACCACCAACGGCAACACCTTGATCACCATCTTCATGCGCGGTGCAGCCGATGGGCTGCGCATCCTGACCCCGAACAGCGCCGACCTCGGCCTGGACTACCTGAAGTCGGTGCGGCCCAAGCTGATCCCGACGTCGCTGGTGCCGTTGTCCGGCGGCTGGGCAATGAACGGGGCACTGAACGCGCTCACCCCGTTCTGGAACAGCAGGGAGCTGGCCTTCGTCCCCGGCGTCTCCACCGGTGGGATCACCCGGAGCCACTTCCAGGCCCAGGCCTACCTCGAGCGCGGCTCGGACACCGCCACCACCGGCTGGCTGGATCGGGCGCTGACCCAGCTCGGTCCCGGCACCACCTTCCGGGCCGTGGCCGAGGGTGGCTCGTTGCCGTTGTCGCTGTCCGGCGAGCAATCCAAACTGATCATCCAGGAGCTGAAGAACTTCACCTTTCCGGGCTGGGACGGCGTTACCGCACAAGCCGAAACGGCGATCAGCACGATGTATCGCGGCCTGTCCGGACCGCTCGGTGAGGACGTCCCCACAACGCTGGCGGCGCTGGCCACCGCCGGCACCGCGCAGGCCAAGGCGGGTGTGCAGAACGGGGCGGTCTATCCGTCCGGCAACTTCTCCGACTCGCTCAAGGACCTGGCCACGCTGTTGCGGGCCGAGGTCGGTCTGCAGGTGGCCACCATCGACGTCGGTGGCTGGGATACCCACACCGACGAGGTCAACCAGCTCGACAAGAACCTGACCTCGATGGCAACGTCGTTGGCCGCGTTCCTCACCGACCTCGGACCGGTCCGGCGTAAGCGGGTCACCGTCGCCGTCGTCACCGAGTTCGGACGCCGGATCGAGATGAACGGCAGTGGCGGTACCGATCACGGCCACGGCAGTGTGGTCTGGCTGCTCGGCGGCGGCCTGGTGCCCGCCACGGTGCACGGCAAGTGGACCAAGCTGGCCGCCTCGACCCCCGACCAGGGTGACGTGCCGGCCTGCAACGACGTCTTCGACGTGCTCGGGGAACTCGCCCAGAAGCGGCTCGGGGTCGGTTCGCTGACCGCGCTGTTCCCCGGTCACAGCTACAGTCCGCTCGGCCTGGCCACGACCGCGACCGGTCCCGGGCCCGGTACCGGATCCATCAACGGCCAGCCGATTCCGGTGCTCAAGCCCGGTTCCGGCGTCCGGCCGCACTGACGCCCGCGGGCCGATCTGCTCCGGCTGGCTCGGCGCAGGCAAAACCTTCCGTACCATTGGGGTTCGTGAGTACCAGCGCAGTCAGCCTGTTCCCTCGGCTCGAACCGCTGTTGACCCAGGTCAGCAAGCCGATCCAGTACGTCGGCGGTGAGCTCAACGCCCGGGTCAAGGACTGGGAGGCCGCGACCGTCCGGTGGGCGTTGATGTATCCCGACGCCTACGAGGTCGGCCTGCCCAACCAGGGCGTGCAGATCCTGTACGAGGTTCTCAACGAGCGCGAGGACGCGCTGGCCGAACGTAGCTACGCGGTCTGGCCCGATCTCGAGAAGCTCATGCGGGAGCACGATGTTCCGCAATTCACGGTCGATTCGCATCGCTCGGTGGCCGCGTTCGATGTCTTCGGCATCTCCTTCTCCACCGAGCTCGGCTATACCAACCTGCTGACCGCCCTCGACCTGGCCGGCATTCCGCTGCAGGCTGCCGATCGCACGGACGACCATCCCATTGTGCTGGCCGGCGGCCATGCCGCGTTCAACCCCGAGCCGATCGCCGACTTCATCGACGCGGCCGTCCTGGGTGACGGCGAGCAGATCGTCGGAGCGATCACCG
Organism: Phormidium nigroviride PCC 7112; assembly: GCA_964658795.1. GTDB lineage: Bacteria > Actinomycetota > Actinomycetes > Mycobacteriales > Jatrophihabitantaceae > Jatrophihabitans_A. The sequence goes on along the minus strand of CAZZZW010000032.1, from coordinate 15,798 downwards.
ATGTCATCGCCGCGTTCAAGGCCGAAGGATCACCCGGCGGTCGGGACGAACTGCTGACCCGGCTGGCCGAGACCGGCGGGGTCTACATCCCGCGGTTCTACGACGTGTCCTACGACGAGTCCGGTTTCATCGCCACGGTCGCACCGAATCGCGCTCGGGTGCCTGAGCGGGTCAGCAAGCACACCGTGATGGACCTCGACGCCTGGCCGTACCCGAAGACACCGCTGGTGCCGCTGGCCGAGTCGGTCCATGAGCGCATGTCGGTGGAGATCTTCCGTGGCTGTACCCGGGGTTGCCGGTTCTGCCAGGCCGGCATGATCACCCGTCCGGTTCGGGAGCGGTCGCTGCAGGGCATCGGTGCGATGATCGAACAGGGGCTGTCGGCCACCGGCTTCGAGGAGGTCGGCCTGCTCTCGCTGTCCTCGGCCGACCACTCCGAGATCGGCCCGATGGCCAAGCAACTGGCCGATCGCTACACCGAGGACAAGGTGTCGCTGTCGCTGCCGTCCACCCGGGTCGATGCGTTCAACATCGATCTGGCCAACGAGTTCTCTCGCAACGGCCGCCGCTCCGGACTGACCTTCGCTCCCGAGGGTGGCTCGGAACGGTTGCGTCGGGTGATCAACAAGATGGTCAGCCACGAGGACCTGATCAACACCGTCACCGCGGCGTACTCCCAGGGTTGGCGGCAGGTGAAGCTCTATTTCATGTGCGGGCTGCCCACCGAGACCGACGACGACGTCCTCGAGATCGCCCGGATGGCCCAGGACGTGATCCGGGCCGGCCGGCAGGCGACCGGTTCCAAGGACATCCGGGCCACCGTGTCGATCGGCGGGTTCGTGCCCAAGCCGCACACCCCGTTTCAGTGGGCGGCCCAGGCCGCTCCCGAGGTGGTGGACGACCGGCTGCGCAAGCTGCGGGCCGCGATCAACTCCGACCGTTCGCTCGGCCGCAACATCGGCATGCGCTACCACGACGGCCAGCCCTCACTGATCGAAGGACTGCTCTCCCGGGGCGATCGGCGGGTCGGCCCCGTGATCGAGCAGGTCTGGCGGGACGGTGCCCGCTTCGATGGCTGGAGCGAGCATTTCTCCTACGAACGCTGGGTGAACGCGGCCTCAGCGGTCTTCGCCGGCGGCCCGGTCGACCTGGCCTGGTTCACCACCCGGGAACGAGACGCTGAAGAGATCCTGCCCTGGGATCACCTGGATTCCGGCCTGGACAAGCAGTGGCTCTGGGACGACTGGCAGGACGCGCTGACCGGTTACGAACAGGACGACTGCCGTTGGACACCGTGCTTCGACTGTGGCGTCTGCCCGACGATGGGCACCGATATCCAGATCGGCCCGACCGGGCAGTCCTTGCTGCCGCTGGCGGTGAAGAAGTGACTAACGCAGGCCGGTGGTCGATGAGCCACTTGCGCGAAGACAGATGTAACCGCTGATGGCCCGACGTACCCCGGATGCGGTGCACATCCCGCCGGTCCAGCGGCTGCGTCTGCAGTACGCCAAGCGGGGCCGGCTGCGGTTCTCCTCCCATCGGGACTTCGCCCGCGCCTTCGAACGGGCGCTGCGCCGGGCCGAGATCCCGATGTCGTACTCGGCCGGGTTCCACCCGCACCCCAAGATCAGTTACGTCGGCGCGGCGCCGACCGGGGTGGCCTCCGAGGCCGAGTACCTCGAGATCGCCCTGGCGGAGCGGCGCAGTGCCGATGAGGTCGTCAGAGCCATCGATGCGGTGTTGCCCGAGGGACTGGACATCATCCGCGCGGTGGACGTCGCCGACTGCCCACCGGGATCGCTGGCCGAGCAGATCCAGGCCTCGCTCTGGCAGCTGGAAATTGCCGGTGACGTGGTCGAGTTGACCGCGGCGGTGACGCAGTTCCTGGCCGCCGAGTCCGTGCTGGTGGCCCGATTGACCAAGGACGGCAGCCGGGACATCGACGCTCGGGCGGCGGTGCTGTCGATCAAGATCGACCCCGCTCTGGTGTCGGGGCAGGGCGAGACCCGGGACCATGCGATAATGACGGTGGTCGTTCGCCAGGTCACCCCGACCGTTCGACCCGACGATGTTCTCGCCGCATTGCAGTCCATCGCCGGTTTCGCCCCGTCCGAGCCCGTCCGGGCCACACGACTGGCGCAGGGACCGGTCGACGAGGCCGCAACCGTGGCGGATCCGTTGCGCACGACTGAACTGTTCGCTGGATGACCTCCTTCGAATAGCTCGCAGCATCAGCTTCGCGCGGCTCCCGCCGTAGCGAGGACAGACTTCGCGGCCTGCTTGCGGGCGGGCCGCCAAACCGCCGCTGCGCGGCCGGATGCCGGTGTCTAGCAAGCACCGACGCACACGGCCCCGGTGGTGAGACAGGAGTACGACGAGCACATGCTCGACACCGAACCCACCGACAATTCTCCCGAATCGACCTCCGCCGAAGCCGCCTCCGCGCCGGCGAAGAAGGCGGCCCGAAAGGCCCCGGCCAAGCGGGCGCCGCGCAAGGCGAAGGCCATCGCGCCGGATCCGGTCGCGGCAACCGAACCAGCCGCTCCGGTACTGGCTGAACCTGAACTCGAGGCTGCTACCGCCGAAGCCGGCTCGCAGGCAAGCGCTCCCGCACCGGCGAAGAAGGCGCCGCGTAAGCGGGCAGCCAAGAAGGTCGCCGCTCCGGCGGCGGAGCCGGTATCAGCTGACCCTGACATCCCCACGGCGGGGACCCCGGTGGCCGACCGCCCGACCGAGACCGCACCCATCGATACCGTGCCCGCCGAGACCGCACCCGCCGAACCTGCGGCCATCGGATCGGCACCGACCGAGCCTGCGGCGCCGGCCAAGAAGGCTGCCCGCAAGCGGGCCAGCAAGAAGGCCGCGCCGGTCACCGTCGAAGCGACCGGAGCAACCGACACCGACCCCGCTGAACCGGCGGCTGCGCCGGCGCTGGCCGCGCCGGCCGTGCTGTTCCAGCCGCCGAGTGAGACCAAGCCGACCTCGCGTCGTCGGACGGCGAAGCCGAAGCTGGCCGAGCCGGTCGTCGAACCGGACGCCGAACTGGAATTCCCGGTCGAACCGATCGCTGAGGCCGAGGACGTGGATGCCGACGACGCCACCGGCAGTGACGAGGCCACCGACGAATCCGAGGGCCCGCGCCGCCGTCGTCGTCGCGGTCGTCGTGGGCGGGGGAGCCGTAGCGGCAGCGCCGGTGGCGAGGACGGGAACGACTCCGGGGACGCCACCGATTCGACCGACCCCGACCCCGACCCCGACGCCGATGCCGACGAGTCCGAAGACGCTGAGCACGCCGACGAGGTGGCCGAGGCCGCACTGTCGGCCAGTGCCCGCCGTCGTCGCCGTCGTCGCCGGTCCACCTCGGGCGAGGACGATGCCGGCACCGACGATCCCCCGAACACGGTCACGCATGTGCGGGAAAGTCGATCCAACCGCTCCAGCGCGGCCGACGACGACGGCGTCCGCGGCGTCAAGGGATCGACCCGACTCGAAGCCAAGCGGCAGCGGCGCCGGGACAACCGGGACTCCGGTCGCCGTCGCGCGCCGATCCTGACCGAGGCCGAGTTCCTGGCCCGGCGCGAAGCGGTCGAGCGGGTGATGGCCGTGCGCCAGACCGGTGACCGGACCCAGATCGCCGTGCTCGAGGACGACATCCTGGTCGAGCACTACGTCACCCGGGCGTCGGCGGCCAGTGCGGTCGGCAACGTCTACCTGGGTCGGGTACAGAACGTGCTGCCCTCGATGGAGGCGGCCTTCGTCGACATCGGCCGTGGCCGCAACGGCGTGCTGTACGCCGGTGAGGTGAACTGGGATTCGGCCGGTCTTGAGGGCAAGGCCCGGTCGATCGAGAATGCAATGAGTTCCGGCGACTCGGTCCTGGTCCAGGTGACCAAGGACCCGATCGGGCACAAGGGTGCCCGGTTGACCAGCCAGATCTCGCTGCCCGGCCGGTTCGTGGTCTACGTGCCCGGCGGTGGCATGACCGGCATCAGCCGCAAGCTGCCCGACACCGAGCGCAGCCGACTCAAGGCGATCCTGAAGAAGGTCGTCCCGGACGAGGCCGGCGTCATCGTCCGGACCGCTGCCGAAGGCGCATCCGAGCAGGATCTGATCTCCGACGTCGAACGGCTCAAGGCCGAGTGGGAGGTCATCTCGGCCAAGGCGGCGAAGAAGTCCGACGGCCCGCAGCTGGTGCACGGTGAGCCGGACCTGGCCATCCGGGTCGTCCGCGACATCTTCAACGACGACTTCTCGAAGCTGATCGTGGCCGGTTCGGACATGCACGCCACCCTCTCGGACTACGTCCGTGACATCGCGCCGGAACTGGCGGCAAGGATCAGCCTGCACACCGCCGAGACCGAGCTGTTCCGAGACCTGCGCGTCGACGAGCAGCTGGCCAAGGCGCTGGACCGCAAGGTCTGGCTGCCCTCGGGTGGCTCGCTGGTCATCGACCGGACCGAGGCCATGACCGTGGTCGACGTCAACACCGGCAAGTACACCGGTTCCGGCGGCAATCTGGAACAGACCGTCACCCGGAACAACATCGAGGCGGCCGAGGAGATCGTCCGGCAGCTGCGGCTGCGCGACCTCGGCGGCATCGTGGTCATCGACTTCATCGACATGGTGCTGGAGAGCAACCGCGACCTGGTGCTGCGTCGGCTGACCGAGTGCCTGGGTCGGGATCGGACCAAGCACCAGGTGGCTGAGGTGACCTCGCTCGGCCTGGTCCAGATGACCCGCAAGCGGGTCGGTGAGGGCCTGCTGGAGGCGTTCAGCGAGCCGTGCGAACACTGCCACGGCCGGGGCATCATCGTGCACATGGAGCCGGTGGACAAGAAGTCCGGCGGTAACCAGCAACAGCACAACCATGCCGAGGACGAGCGGCCGGCTCGCGGCAAGCGCAGCCGCGGCACCAAGTCGACGGCGGCCAAGGCGCCGGCCGAACCGGTCGATGTCGAGGCCGAGAACGTCAAGCGCCGGGCCGCCGCATCGGCGATCGCCGCCATCGCTGCGGCGACCGCCCACCACGACGAGCTGCCGGCCCAGGACGGCGACGTGATCGCGGCGGTGCAGCAGCAATCGGTGGTCGACACCCGGTCGGGGGCGGACAGCACCCAGTCGGTGGCGGACACCCAGTCGGTGGCCGAGCTGCAGTCGGTGAGCGAGAACGGGACTGGGTCGGCCACCGGACCTGCCTCGGCCGGTTCGGAGCCTGACACTTCGGGTCACGGTGTCGGCGAGGCGACGCCACCGGCGGAGAAGGCGCCATCCCGGCCGCGTCGGCGACGTGCGGCCAGCCGTCCGGCCGGTCCGCCGGTACACACGGCGTGAGAGCGGTCTCTGCCCGGTAATACCTCAGATCTTGAGAATTTTGGCCTAACCATTATTTGACTTATGTCCGTTTTAACCCTGTGTGACTAGCGTGCGGGTCACGTCGCTTCCCCCAGCGACGTCGAGCCACTCGCGAGAGACAGGACGAAAACATGACAACGATGGACAATCGGCCGGGTCGACGGTCGCTGCGGCTGGGCCTGGTGGCCGTCGCGGCGCTGACATTGGTGGCCACACCGCTAGCCGCGGCCTCGACGGCCTCGGCCGCTATCCCGACGGGCGCCATCCCGACGGCGGCAACGGCCGGATCGGTCAGTGACGATGCCGCTGCGTACGCGGCCGCCGAGCAATCCAGTGACTGGGTCCGTACCCCGGCAGGCCTGGTCAACAAGGCGTGCGTGCACCACCTGCCGGCCGGCGCGAAGCTGGTGAACGATCGAGTCGTCACTGCGGCCGGTCAGGTACAGGCTCCGGACACCTGCGCCTACCCGCGCCTGGTGAAGCCCGGCAGCGCGAAGAGCCATGAGCCGAGCGGGCCGGTGCCGGCGACGAACGGCTGGATGGCGGCGTCCTGGTGGAGTGCCTCGACCTGGTTCCGTCAGTTGTTCGCCGACTTCACCGTGCCGGGTGCACCAGCCACCGCTGGGGCGACCAACTTCTTCTTCCCGTCCTTCGAGCCATCGGCCGGCAACGCGATCGTGCAGCCGGTGCTCAGTTACGGCGGTAGCGCGGCCGGTGGCGGTGACTACTGGTACATCACATCGTGGTACGTAGCCCCGGGCGGAACCTATTACGGCAACAACGTCACGGTGAACAGCGGTGACACGATCCACGGCGCGATGACGGCCAACAACTGCGCCGGCGACGGGACCAACTGCCAGTGGACCATCACCACCACCGACGACAACAACGGTGGCACCTCGACGCTGAACGTCACCGCTCCGGAGTCCTACAGCACCGCCCAGGGCGGGGTTTATGAGTCCTACGGCGTCAGCGACTGCTCGATGATGCCGTCGGGCAACCACATCGGCTTCAGCAACATCGCCCTGTACGGCCCGTCCCTGGAGCAGCTGTCGCCCGACTTCGGCCAGCAACTCTTCGACACCACCTGCGGGGTCAACGAGAGCCACAGTGCCACCACGACCGACATCACCTGGAACAGCTGAGCACGGCCGTTCGTCGAGCTTCGCTGATTGCGGCGGCGGCCCGGACCAGCCACTTTGCCTGTCCGGGCCGCCATGCCGTAACCTGTACAACGGCCCGCAGCACATTGGCGGGCCGTTATTGCGTGAGCGGACCGGAAGTCCCTGAACACGGGTCTTCGGTCAGGCCGCAGCCATGTGAACTTGCGAGTACCAGTAGTTCGACAGGAGTGGATCCACGATGTACGCCATCGTCAAAACCGGCGGCAAGCAGTACAAGGTCGCAGTCGGTGACGTCGTGACCGTCGAGAAGTTGGACGGCACCGCCGGCGCCAGCATTGCGCTGCCGGCCATCCTGCTCGTCGACGGCGAGGACGTCACCACCGACGCCGCCGCGCTGGCCAAGGTCGCCGTAACCGCCGAGATCGTCGCCGCCACCAAGGGCCCGAAGATCCGGATCCACAAGTACAAGAACAAGACCGGTTACCACAAGCGGATCGGGCACCGTCAGAAGTTGACCCAGATCAAGGTCACCGGCATCGAGAGCGGAAAGAAGTAGCGCCATGGCACACAAAAAGGGTGCATCCTCGTCCCGTAACGGTCGCGATTCGGCCGCCCAGCGGCTGGGCGTGAAGCGCTTCGGAGGCCAGCTGGTCGGCGCCGGGGAGATCATCGTCCGGCAGCGTGGCACCAAGTTCCACCCGGGTGACCTCGTGGGTCGCGGTGGCGACGACACGTTGTTCGCGCTGGCGGCCGGCAACGTCCAGTTCGGTAGCCGTCGCGGTCGCAAGACCGTGAGCATCGTCCCGGCCGAGGGCTGACCCGCCCCGGCAGGAGAAACGTCGCGAAGAGCGGGTGCGGGAATCTTCCCGGCCCGCTCTTTGCTTTGTTCCAAGGCTGAAAACGCGTTACCCGAACAGCTGCTATCAGAAAGGACGGCCCGCACATGGTGAGCTTCGTCGACCGGGTCGTCCTGCACGTGACCTCCGGCAACGGTGGTCACGGTTGCGCCTCGATCCACCGAGAGAAGTTCAAGCCGCTCGGTGGTCCCGACGGGGGTAACGGTGGCCGGGGCGGCAACGTCGTGCTGACCGTCGACCCGCAGGTGCACACGTTGCTCGACTTCCACCATCGTCCGCACCAGAAGGCCGGTAATGGTCGTCCTGGCGCCGGTAAGCACCGAGCCGGCGCCGACGGTGGCGACCTGGAGCTGGCCGTCCCGAACGGCACCGTGGTACACGCCGCGGACGGATCGGTGCTGGCCGACCTGACCGGCGCCGGTGCCAGCGTGGTGATCGCGCACGGTGGCCGCGGCGGCCTCGGCAACGCCGCGCTGGTGTCACCACGCCGCAAGGCCCCGGGCTTCGCGCTGCTGGGCGAGCCGGGCGACACCCTGGATGTGATCCTGGAACTGAAGTCGATGGCCGACGTCGGCCTGGTCGGCTTTCCGTCGGCGGGAAAGTCCTCACTGATCGCGGCGATGTCGGCCGCACGGCCCAAGATCGCCGACTATCCGTTCACAACCCTGGTGCCGAACCTCGGCGTGGTCAGTGCCGGCGCTACGACCTACACCATCGCCGACGTGCCCGGCCTGATCCCAGGCGCGGCCCAGGGCAAGGGCCTCGGGCTGGACTTCCTGCGCCACATCGAGCGCTGCTCGGTGCTGCTGCACGTGCTCGACTGCGCCACGCTCGAACCGGGCCGGGATCCGATCAGTGACCTGGAGGCGATCGAGGCCGAGCTGGCCCAATACGCCTCGGACCTGGGTGAGCTGAACGACCGGCCCCGGCTGGTCGCCCTGAACAAGGTGGATGTGCCCGAGGCCGCTGACCTGGCCGAGCTGGTGACCGCCGAGCTCGAAGCCCGCGGCTACCGGGTCTTCCCGATCTCGGCCGCGGCCCATGTCGGCCTGCGGGAATTGAATTTCGCTCTGGCCGAGCTGGTCGAACAGCATCGGGCCGAGCAGGGTGAGCTGGCGGCAGCGCCGATCGTGCTCACCCCGACCGCGATCGACGACTCCGGTTTCACCGTCACCGTCGACCCCGAGGTCGAGGGTGGTTTCATCGTCCGCGGCCGCAAGCCCGAACGGTGGGTTCGACAGACCCAGTTCGACAACGACGAGGCGGTCGGTTACCTGGCCGATCGCTTGGCCCGGCTCGGCGTCGAGGACGAGCTGGCCCGGCAGGGGGCGCAGCGCGGTGCCAGCGTGACCATCGGCGACTACATCTTCGACTTCGAGCCGACCGGTGGCGTCGACATCGAGGGTTATCAGCCCACCCGCCGCGGCACCGACGAGCGGTTGGCCCAGAACAATCGCCGCCGGGCCGACGATCGCCTGGCCGACAAGAAGGCCAAGCGGCAACACCTGAGTGATGAGGAACTGGCCGCGCAGGAGCTTCACTGATGAGCTGGGGCGGCTGATGGACGGCGGCCGGGACTCCATTGCCGCGGCAGCTCGTACGGTCGTGAAGGTGGGATCGTCGTCGCTGACCCGGCGCGGCCGGATCGAACCGGCGCGGTTGGACGCCCTGGTCGACGCGCTGGCCGCGCGGCGTGCGGCCGGACAACAGGTCGTGCTGGTCTCCTCGGGCGCGATCGCGGCCGGCATCGGTCCTCTCGGGCTGAAATCCCGTCCGCGCGATCTGGCCACCCAGCAGGCCGCGGCCAGCGTTGGACAGTTGCTGCTGGCCGAGCGCTATGCCCGATCCTTCGCTCGGTACGGCCTGACGGTCGGTCAGGTGCTGCTCACCGCCGACGACCTGCATCGGCGCGGGCACTTCCGCAACGCCTTCCGCAACATGGAACGCCTGCTGGCCCTGGGCGTGATCCCGATCGTGAACGAGAACGACACCGTGGCCACCCACGAGATCCGGTTCGGTGACAACGACCGGCTCGCCGCCCTGGTGGCCAACCTGGTGCATGCCGACGGCCTGGTGTTGCTGTCGGACATCGACGGCCTCTACACCGGCGACCCGCGCAAGCCCGGAGCCGAACTGATCAGCGAGGTGCACGGTCCGGATGATCTGGCCACGGTGCGGGTGGCCGGCGTCGGTTCGGCCGTCGGTACCGGGGGAATGGCGACCAAGATCGACGCGGCCCAGATCGCCACCGGGGCCGGCATCCCGGTGTTGCTGTCCTCGGCCGAGTCGGTGGCCGCGGCGCTGGCCGGCCGCGGTGGAACGTACTTCGCGGCCACCGGCAAGCGCACCGCATCCCGGCTCTTCTGGCTGCGGCACGCGACCACGCCGCGCGGCCGGCTGGTGTTGGACGCCGGCGCGGTGAATGCCGTCGTCCAGAAACGGGTTTCGCTGCTGACCGCCGGCATCACGGCGGTGTCCGGGGACTTCTCGGCCGGCGATCCGGTCGAGCTGACCGATCCCGATGGCCGTCCGGTGGCGCGGGGTCTGGTCGCCTTCGACAGTGAGGACATGCCGGCGCTGCTCGGCCATTCCACTCATGAGCTGCCGCCGGATCTGCGCCGGGAAGCCGTACACCGCGACGATCTCGTTATTCTGTAAGCCTATTCTGTAGCCATGACCGAGATCGCCAGCAAGCAGGACGTGCTCGAGGTGGCCGCGCGGGCCAAGGCCGCCGCCGTCGAACTGGCCCCGCTCAGCCGAGGGGCCAAGGACGCGGCGCTGCTGGCCATGGCGGCCGCGCTCACTGCGGCTACGGCCGACGTCGTGGCCGCCAATGCGCGCGACGTCGAGGCGGCCCGAGCCGAGGGCACGCCCGAACACATCATCGATCGGCTGGCGCTGAACCCCGATCGGGTCGCGGCAATGGCCCAGGGACTGCGTGATGTCGCCGGCCTGCCGGATCCGGTCGGTGAGGTGGTGCGGGGTTTCGCCCAGCCCAACGGTCTGCAGATCAGTCAGGTGCGGGTGCCGTTCGGGGTGCTGGCCATGGTCTACGAGGCCCGTCCGAACGTGACGGTCGACGCGGCGGGTCTGGCCGTCAAATCGGGTAACGCCGCTCTGCTGCGGGGCTCGGCCAGCGCGATCCGGTCCAACCGGGCCTTGGTCGCGGTGCTTTCGGAGGCGGCGGCCAAGGCCGGGCTGCCGGCCGACAGCATCCAGCTGGTACCGGGAACGGACCGGTCCAGCGTCGGCCACCTGCTGCACGCCCGTGGGCTGGTCGACGTGGTGATTCCGCGCGGCGGGGCCGGGCTGATCTCCTACGTGGTCGAGAACTCCTCGGTGCCGGTGATCGAAACCGGCATCGGCAACGTGCACATCTACATCGACGCCGCCGCCGACCTCGATATGGCCGAACGGATCGTGCTGAACGCCAAGCTGTCCCGGCCGAGTGTGTGCAACGCGGCGGAGTCAGTGCTGGTGCACGAATCGGTGGCCGCGGAGTTCGTGCCGCGGATCGTGAAAGCCTTGCAGAGCAACGGTGTTCTCATACACGGTGACGACCGCTTCGCGGCGCAGCCGGACGTCGCGGAGGCGACTGATGAGGACTGGGGTCAGGAGTATCTCGGTCTGGAGATCTCGGCTCGGGTCGTTGCCGATGTGGACGAGGCGATCGAGCACATCCGACGCTGGTCCTCCGGGCACACCGAGGCGATCGTGACCGGTGACCTGACTGCCGCCCGCCATTTCGTGGCTCGGGTCGACTCGGCCGCGGTGATGGTGAACGCCTCGACCCGCTTCACCGATGGGTCGGAGTTCGGGTTCGGCGCCGAGATCGGCATCTCCACGCAGAAGCTCCACGCTCGCGGACCGATGGGGCTGGCTGAGCTCACTTCCACCAAGTGGGTTGTCTACGGCGACGGCCACGTGCGGTAGCTCAGTCGGCCTTGCCCGGTCCGCCACTGGCGGCGACCAATGCCCAGATCACCTCGGGCCGGACGATGTCGCTGTGGGCCCCACACATCGCCGACTGGTTGGTGGCGATCACCGAACTGGCATCGAGCCGGTACTGCCGACCGGGTCGGAAGTCGTACTCGGTACCGCACGGACCCATCGAGATGTCTGTCGGTACCAGGCCCTGGAGGCCGTCGTGTCCCATCGCACCCCAGCGGTAGGCCAGGTCCTCCGCCGACTGGCTGTCCTCGTGGTTGAGCATGCTGGCCGTCGGGTACCACCACCCCAGAAACCGGTCATGGCTGGAGAACGTGCTGATCAGGGGGCCGTCCACCCGCGCGGCGACCGAGGCCAGGGCGCCGTGCGAGGTGTGTTCGAACGGCCGCTGGTCGGCAAAGGCAAAGTGCGACAGTGCGCCTTGCAGCATGGTCAAGGACTTGACCGGCGTGCGCCAGACGGACGACGGGTCGGCGTTGTTGCCGGAATCGAGGCCGGCCAGCGAGTACGCCGCCAGGCGGGCACCGTAACTGTGGCCGATCAGATGGATCCGCGGGTGACCCGGAGCCGCGCCCAGCCGGCGCAGTAGCGGCCCGAGCTTGTAGCGCCCGATCACCCCAGCTCGGTTGCTCATCTCGTAGTAGCTCAGGATGCGGAGCACCTCGCGGGCACCGCTCCACAACGCGCGGGTGGGATCCGGATCGTTCTCGTCGAGGTGCACCGTCTTGCTCATGCTCGCCGCGTAGGCGAACAACGTGACCGAGTTGGACGAGAAGGCGGCAGCCGGGCCGGAGTCCTCCAAGGCCTGGGACGGCGAGCGGACGAGCGCGGTGGCCAGGGTGTGGAAGCGGCGAAGTTCGGGCAGGCTGGCCGGCTGGCGATCGAGCAGGTCGCCGATCTCGTCCAGTTCGAACTGGCCGTCCGGAAAGGCCAAGCCGAGGCTGGCCGCGAGCTGGTTGCCGTTGGATTCGGTCGGCATCGAGCTGCCGGGGTCGTCCTCGGGAAAGAGGAAGAACGGCCAATCGACGGCGACGGCGGCCACCTCCGAGCGGCGGCTGCCGAGTTGCTCGCTCAGCGATGTGAACAGGCGCTTGGTGAGGCGTCGGGCCGAGGATTTGGTGGCATGCCAGCCGGGGACGTAGACGAACAGGTCGGTGTAGCTCGATGCGGCCTGACGGAGTTCGCCCTCGCCGAAGGCCACGCTGTCATCGAACAGCCCGGTCGCGTCGAAGGAAACCTCGAATTGGCGCAGACCGATGGAACTGGTCACTCGGACATCCTCCTGTGCGTCGTGCTTACCGGGTGGTCGCGAGCAACGGGTTCGGCTTCGGTTACCGGCGGTGCGATGGCTGCACGTCGTGGGGGAGTTCAGCCACGTATTCAGTTTTGGCCACCATCGGGTGTCGCCTGACGGCGCCGGTCGACAAAGTCGATCCCTCCCTACGATTCCGGATGGTTTAAGCGTCGTTCTAGCAGCCTGCGTTATCCGAAGGGCACTACACAACGGCAGAACGTACTGCAGCGAGGACGAACGGCAAGCCGGATAAGGTCGCTCTGATGAGCGGTTTGGACGGTAAATAGACGGTCTCTGGACACTCTGTCCAGCAGGCGCGAGCCGGTGACAAATATTGTGTTTTCTCGGCCGCCGACCGACGTCGAGTATTCTTCCTCTTCGGGCCGCCGCCGTCCCGCCGAGCACAGACAGCACCGACGTGAGGGTGGACATTGGGCGACATCACCGGATTCCTCAAGTACGAGCGCCAGTTGCCGTCCCGGCGGCCGGTTGCCGTCCGGATCCAGGACTGGCGTGAGGTCTACGAGCCGTCCGACGACGACGTCACGCGGCAGCAGGCCAGCCGTTGCATGGATTGCGGAATCCCGTTCTGCCACAACGGCTGCCCGCTGGGCAATCTGATCCCGGAGTGGAACGACCTCGTCTACCGGGACGAGTGGCAGGACGCGATCACCCGCCTGCACGCGACCAACAACTTTCCCGAGTTCACCGGACGGCTGTGTCCGGCCCCGTGTGAGGCGTCCTGCGTCCTGGGCATCAGCCAGGAACCGGTGACCATCGAGCAGGTCGAGAAGGAGATCATCGAGCGCGCCTGGGACAACGGTTGGGTGGCGCCGATGCCGGCCACGCGGCAGACCGGCAAGACGGTGGCCGTGGTGGGTTCGGGTCCGTCCGGCCTGGCTGCGGCCCAACAGCTGACCCGCGCCGGCCACAAGGTGACCGTCTTCGAACGGGCCGACCGGATCGGCGGCCTGCTGCGTTACGGCATTCCCGAGTTCAAGATGGAGAAGCGGATCGTCGACCGGCGCATCCAGCAGATGGCCGCCGAAGGCACCGAGTTCCGCACCGGCGTCAACGTCGGTGTCGATATCTCAGCCGCCGAACTTCGCGCCGGCTACGACGCGGTGGTACTGGCCGGCGGGGCGACGGCCTGGCGCGACCTACCCATTCCCGGCCGGGAGCTGGCCGGCATCTATCAGGCGATGGAGTTCCTCCCACCGGCCAACCGGGTCCAGCTGGGTGACTTCGACGTCTCGCCCATCTCGGCCGAGGGCAAACGGGTGGTCATCATCGGTGGCGGTGATACCGGCGCAGACTGTCTCGGCACCTCGCACCGCCAGGGGGCGATGTCGGTGCATCAGTTCGAAATCATGGCCAAGCCGCCGACCGCTCGTTCGGAGCAGAACCCGTGGCCGACCTGGCCGCTGATCTTCCGGACGGCTTCGGCGCACGAGGAGGGCGGCGAGCGGGTTTTCGCCGTCAACACCGAGCGATTCCTCGATGACGGCAACGGCAACGTGGCTGGTTTGCGGGCCCACGAGGTGGAGTTCGTCGACGGCCGGTTCGTGAAGGTCGAGGGCAGTGACTTCGACCTCGAGGCCGACCTGGTGTTCCTGGCGATGGGTTTCGTGGGGCCGGAGAAGGCGGGCTTGCTCACTGATCTCGGAGTCGAGTTCACCGATCGCGGCACCGTGGCCCGGGACGAGTCCTTTGCCACGACGGTCGACGGTGTCTTCGCCACCGGCGATCTCGGTCGGGGGCAGAGTCTGATCGTCTGGGCCATCGCCGAAGGCCGGTCCACGGCGGCGGCGGTCGACCAGTATCTGACCGGCGAGACGGCGCTGCCGGCACCGATCCTGCCGACCACGGCACCTCAGCGTTGAACGTTGGCCCTACGATTCGGCCATGACTGAACCAGGACCGGACGACACTTCGCTGGTGGTGGACGTGCCGCCCGGCCGGGCGCGCCGGGTCGGCATCATGGGCGGTACGTTCGATCCGATCCACCACGGGCACCTGGTTGCGGCCAGTGAGGTCGCGGATCTGTTCGATCTGGACGAGGTCGTGTTCGTGCCGACCGGTCAGCCGTGGCAGAAGGTCGATCGGCAGGTCAGTCCGGCCGAGCACCGGTACCTGATGACGGTGGTGGCGACCGCGTCCAACCCGCGGTTCTGGGTCAGCCGGGTCGACATCGATCGGCCGGGGCTGACGTACACCGTCGACACCGTGCGCGACATCGCCGCGATCCGGCCCGGCGCCGAGCTGTTCTTCATCACCGGGGCCGACGCGCTGCAGGCGATCCTGTCGTGGAAGGACGCCGACGAGGTGTTCCGGATGTGTCACTTGATCGGGGTGACCCGGCCGGGCTATCACCTGTCGGGTGATCATCTGCCTTCCGACATCGTCACGCTGCTCGACGTGCCGGCGATGGCCATCTCGTCGTCCGCCGTCCGGGAGCGCGTTCTCGGCCGTCGACCGATCTGGTACCTGGTCCCGGACGGAGTCGTGCAGTACATCGGAAAGCACGCCCTGTACGAGAAGTAGTCAGGGTTGGCGGGCTGGGTGGAGTGCAGTACATCGGAAAGCACGCCCTGTACGAGAAGTAGTCAGGGTTGGCGGGCTGGGTGGAGCGCAGTACATCGGAAAGCACGCCCTGTACGAGAAGTAGTCAGGGTTGGCGGGCCGGGTGGAGCGCAGTACATCGGAAAGCACGCCCGGTACGAGAAGTAGTCAGGCTTGGCTCGGCTTGATCAGGCCGTAGGCGAATTCGTCGGAGTAGCTGCCGTCGGGGTTACGGAGCCGACCGGCGTGCCGGGCCTCGCGTAGGAAGCCGGCCAGTTCGGCCGACCGGGCCGAGGCGACGTTGCCGACCTTGCAGCCGAGTTCGAGTCTGACGATGTCGGTGTGCGAGAAAGCCCACTTGGCCAGCAGCCGCAGGGCTCGGCTGGTGAACTGACGGCCGCGATACTCGGGTAGTACGCCGTAGCCGATGCCGGCGATGTTCGGCGGACCGGACTGGCGTAGCGAGATCAGGCCCGCACCTTCGCCGGAGGCGGCGTCCACGATGATCAGCTCGGCGCCACGACCGATCAGCCAGAATAGGCCGGCCCGGATAGCTCGCTCGCGGGCTTCCTGCTCCGTCGTGGTGTGGCCGAAGCCCCAGCGTTGCGATTCGGAGTTCGTGGACTCGGCCAGGATGACCGGCCAATCCGCGGCCGTGACG
>CAZZZW010000031.1:0-21403 GCA_964658795.1 Phormidium nigroviride PCC 7112 | reverse complement strand
GACCGTCGGCGTACTCGCCGGCGAGGGCGTGGGATAGATGGACGGCCAACGCAGTCTTACCGACCCCGAACGCTCCACCGATGGCGATGAGTGGGCTGGCCGGGGTATCCGTCCTGTCCGTCCGGGTGCTCAGGCAGTCAGCTATCCGGGACAGTTCGGCGTCGCGTCCGACGAAGTCGCCGATGTCCTGGGGCAACAGCCGTGGCGCACCGGCGAGTTCGCTCGCCTGGGCCGGGACTGTCTTTCCTGGCCGGAGTTCCTGCTCGTTGCGCAGGATGGACCCGTGTAGCTGCTGCAGTTGATCGCCGGGCTCCAGGCCGAGGTCACGAATGAGGGTCGCTCGACAATGTTGGTATGACTGCAGCGCATCCGCAGTTCGACCACACGTGTGAAGGGCAAGCATGTATTGTCCGCGCAACCGTTCCCGGACCGGATTCTGGCCGACCAACTCGGCGAGTTCGCCAACGAGTTCGTGGTGCCGGCCGAGCGCTAGTTCCAGGTCGATCCATTCTTCGACGATGTCGAGACAGAACTCGTCCAGCCGTCGCGCGGCCGACTCGATGAAGAGGCCGGACAGGCCTTGCAACGCCGGCCCGATACACAGGCGCCGGGCTTCGCGGTAGGGCCCGATGGCCTTCGCCGGCTCGCCGGCGCTGCGGGCTGAGCGGACCAGGCTCTCGAATCGTTCAAGGTCGATCGTGGCCGTGTCGGTCGTCAGGCTGTAGCCGTGCGAGTGCGTGGAAATGAGATTCGGCTGCCCGATGGCACCGAAGAGCCGACGCAGTGAGGAGATCTGGATCTGGATCTGAGAGCGCGCCGTTGACGGCCAGTCATCGCCGTAGATGGCGTCCAATAGCTGCGAGATCGGTACGACCTTGTTCGCCTCGAGGAGGAGTACGGCCAGCGTGGTGCGCTGGCGTGGACCACCGAGATCGACCGTGTCACCGCCGTGGAGTGCTTGCAGCGGCCCGAATAGCTTGAACTCCAAGGGCGCTGCGCCGGGCGTCGCTGCCTCAATCTTCACAGAAGTTCCCGTTCAGGAATCCATAGATCGTTAGTTTGCTGTATGAGGGGATCTGACCTTACATGTACCTTTTAGACGTTAATTGCACTGTAGGACTTTTGCCGGGATAGCGAAAGGCCGCCACCACGTAATGCTTAGGCGTTTGCTAATGAGGCGTCCAGGTACGGCTCTGATCGGAGCGGGGTTGTGGGTGCGGTCGCCTAACCTGACCCAGTGCACGAATTGTCGCGAACCGAGGCCCGCCGCATTGCGGTGCGAGCGCAGTTGCTGGATCGGGATCGGCCGACCGACCTGATCGATGTGGTTCGCCGGCTGACGCTGGTCCAGGCTGATCCGACCGCCGCGGTGGCACCCAACGCCGAACTGGTCACCTGGAGCCGGCTCGGTCCGCGGTATCGGCCGGACGGGGTGGCCCGGGCGCTGCGCGACGGCAGCCTGATCGAGCTGCGGATGATGCTGCGGCCAGGGGAGGACATCTCGCTCTACCGGGCCGAGATGGCGGCCTGGCCGGGCGCGGCCGAGGTGCCCGGTTGGCGGCACGGTCAAAGCGATTGGGTTGAGATCAACTCGGCATTCCGCGATGAGATCCTGGACCGGCTCGACGCCGAGGGGCCGCTGGCGGCCCGCGATTTCGACGACACCTGCCTGGTGCCGTGGCGTTCCAGCGGCTGGAACAACAACCGCAACGCCAACATGATGTTGGAGTTCCTGGAGCTACGGGGTGAGGTGGCCGCGGCCGGTCGTCGGGGCCGGGACCGGCTGTGGGACCTGGCGATGCGGATCTATCCGGACAATGCCGTCGTGCCGTTGCCCGAAGCACTGCGGACCCGGGCCGAGCGGCGGCTGGCCTCGCTGGGGATCGCGCGGGCCGAGGGACCGGAGTGTGCGGTCGAGCCGATCGACGTCGGCGAGGTTGGTGAGCCAGCGGTGATCGAGGGCGTGCGGGGACAGTGGCGGGTCGATCCGATGCAGCTCGGCCGGCCGTTCAAGGGCCGGGCGGCGGTGCTGTCGCCGTTGGACCGGCTGGTCTATGACCGCAAGCGCATGGTCGATCTGTTCGAGTTCGACTACCAGCTGGAGATGTACAAGCCGGCCGCGAAACGGCGCTGGGGCTATTTCGCCTTGCCGATCCTGTACGGGGATCGGCTGGTCGGCAAGGTCGATGCCACGACTGATCGCAAGGTCGGGGTGCTGCGGGTCGACGCGGTGCATCGGGACGTGCCGTTCAGCAAGGCCATGACCACTGCGATCGATGCCGAGATCGCGGACCTGGCCCGGGCACTCGAGGTGGACCTACTGCGCGCCGACTGACTTTCGGCAGTCTTTTCCGGGCTACTCGTCGATGTTCGGGACGGTCAACACAGGGCAGGACGCTTCGCGCAGAACGGTCTGGATCGTGCTGCCGAGCAGGGCCTTCTGCAGCCGGGATCGGCGGTGCAGGCCGAGCACGATCAGTCGGGCGCTCTGTGCTTTGGCCACGGCCAGCAGCACTTCGGCGGGGGTATCGGTCGTGTTGACCTGCTGCAGGTCGTGCCGGACGCCGTCCTTCTCAAGTCGGGCGACGATGGCGTCGAGGGTCTTCTCATCGGCGGCGGTCGGGGCCAGGTATCCCTCGGTGCCGACGACGTTGACGATCACGATGGGCACTCCGAGCGATCCGGCCTCGCGGGCGGCTTCCTGAATGGCCAGGTAGCCGGTGTCTGTCGGCACATACCCAACAACAACCGTCATCGATTCCTCCGTGGGTTCGTCAGCGTGTGTGCTCGATCCGTGAATCGTAGCCGGGTGAGCCGGTCGAACCGGCCGCGCCGTCCAGCTGGCGAAGTGAAGCAAGGAAAGTCGGGTTCGGCGCGTCTGACCCGGTGATCTTCCAATGAGGCCTCCGGTGGGGGCTCAGCTCGCTCGGTGCTGGGCACGGAATGCTTCGGTTTCCTCCGCAGGCGTGAAACCGCTCCGCGCAGATCCGGAAAGCTGGGCGGGCTACTCCTGGTACGCCGGAGATATCTCGAGCTCGTCCGGCGGCGGCCAGGTCGCCTGCGGCGGCACGGCGAGACCGGGTACGAGCAGACTGGGCACACGATCCGCTGCTCCCCAGCAACGTCGAGCGGCAACGCATTGTCTGGTAGAACAAGGCTGAACTCGCCTGGACGGTTCGTTATCGGCTGGTCTGTCGGGTGACGATGTCGGCCCGCTGGGCTGTGGGCAAACCGGCTGGGAAGAGGGCTCAGCTGCCGGACAGCCGTTCCAGCACCGGTTCCAGCTCACCGATGTCGCCGAGCAGGATGGACGAGATGCCGAGTTCCTCCCGCAGTTGCAGGAACTTCTCCACCAGCCGATCGACGGACCCGATGAACAGGTGCGGGGAATCGATGACCTCGTCCGCGGTGAGTTCGACGCCGGTCCGGGAGCGCAGCCCGTCGATGACCTTGGCCACCTCGCCCCGCAGGTCGTCGGTGATCACCGCCGGCCACCCCGAGGGATAGATGTTGAACCGCAGCTCATCGAACCGTTCACCGGCAGCCGCGCGTACCCAGTCGATCTTCTCGCGAGTGGCAGCCAGCGTCAGCGAGTCGGTGTCGAGGCCGACGTTCGGCCGGATGCGGGGAGCCAGCCCGACGATGTCGGCTTCCCGTCCGGCCAGGGTCAGGGTGCGCCGGCCGCCGCCACCGATGAAGAACGGCGGATGCGGACGCTGAACCGGAACCGGCTCGGCGGCGTAGTCGGTGATCGCGTAGTACTGACCCTCGAAGGTGAACGGGGCTCCACTGAACAGTCCTTTGAGCACGGTGATGGACTCAGTGAGGCGAGCCTGCCGAACGGGCGTCGGATCGAAGTCGAGGCCGATGGCGTCGTACTCGCGCTTGTTCCAGCCCGCCCCGATGGCCAGATCGACTCGACCGCCCGAGAGCACATCGAGGCTGGCGATGTCCTGGGCAAGGATGGCCGGGTGGCGCAGGTCGTTATTGGTCACGAACGCCGACATTCGGATGGTGGACGTCGTTGCCGCGACCGTAGCCATGGCCACCGTGGGGGACAGCTGCCCGAGTAGGTGATCAGGAATCACCAGCGCGTGATAGCCCAATTGCTCCGCGCGACGGGCGCGGGCGGCGAGCTCGGGCCCGGAGACGATCTCATGGATGTCGGCCAAGAACTCAAACGGACGCATGCATCAATTATGCGAGCAATCACCGAGGTGCGGTCAGCACGCATGGTGTTCGGGCCGAGTCGCGGGCACGAGGCGGCACCGACCTAGATGTGGACACACTGCGTGGACCGGGAGCTGGCCAAGGGAATCACCGGGCGCCCGAATTCGTCCGGTTACTCGGATGGCAGCTCCCACACAATCTCTAGGGATTGAGGTTTGAAAATTTTCATATGCCGCGCCTGTTGGGACAGCTTTCAACACGGCCGAATCGAGAACAGGTGTTGGATCAGTCCTGGGCAACCCGAAGCGCGACAATACGTTGGAAATCATCATCAGCGACCGGTGATGACTCGCGTCGATCGACCGGCGCTGTGCTGATCATTGGATGACCTGCATTGGTCGAAGAGACGATCGATCTGCTGGGTAACTCGAATACGCTGGCGCATCTCCGCGAACCGGTGGCACGCCGCCGGGCGACGTGTTGAACGGTGAGCAAGTCGCCGGAGCTGGTTCACGGTGCACACCACCCTGAACCATCCGGTTTGGTCGTCTAGCCGTCATGCTTGGGTGACTGTCGGAGATCTAGGCAGCGATGACATTCTGGACTCCCTTGACGCTTCTAGTGCACGCCCGACCGTTTCGGCGCGCACAGGCGAGAGCGACATGTGGGATCTCACGGTAGCCACCGACCATGATTTTTTCGTGACCTCCGCCAATTCTTCTGCAGGGGCCGTGCGTGCTTGTTCACAATAGTGGTGGCTACGACCCAGAGGACTTCCCCGGGCTGTACGAACAGGCAGTCGCGGCACGGGATGAGCTTGGCCGGTCTGTCGGGGCCAAGAAGGCGATGGTTATTTTTGGCTGGAATACGGAAACCGGGCAGATCGCTGCGGGCCTTCCTGACGCTTGCGGTTGCCCAGAAGATAGTGTGGTGGCTCAGCTCGGCGTCGATCCATCGGAGGTGATGTTCACCGCACCCGTTCGGCCCAAGTTGTTAAGTGTGTGGAGGCCGTTGTGTTCCTCCTGTCAAACTAAATACTTTCCATGGCAATTTCCGAAGGGGGGTTAAGGGTACGACTCCTGGCGCATGGCAGGATCTCCCGAATTTGGAAGATATTGGAGGTGTCGAGGATGGCGAAAACAAATAGAAGCTGGCTAGCGGCGACCTGGACAAATTCCTGGGGCACCGATGCATGGGGCACCGAATATGAATTTCTTTGTGTGGATACCAGCGGCCATGTTGGCGTCTTCCTCACAGCCGGAGAGGGAGCGATTCCAGATGGCGACGCAAGCTCCATCGCCGAAATGACATTGGCGGTTGAGAAAGTTCGGTCTTTTGCTGTGCTTAGCGACGGTTTTCTAAGCTTTACTGCGGATGATCCGTCAATATACGCTGACGAAATGCTGTTCGCGCAGCGAGGAATTTGGGTTTACGATTGGACTCCTCTTCAGATATCGAATGAAGTGGGCTACTTCAAAACAGCCTCACCTAGTCGGCCGCTTCACGCAAGTGAACTACCTCAAGCCATTTTGAACCAAGCATACCTTATCGAGAATGTCGACATAGCTGTCGTTTCGACATTGACTCCACCAGGCGGACTGATCGTGCCTCAGCACTAGCTGCGCCATTTTGTTGAATTATGCAATGGCTTGGTGATTGTCCGGCCGGATCACGGATGCGGTGCAACTGCAAAGACGATCTGATCGCGTAGGTCGTAATGCTGATGGGCGGCTCCAGGCTTGCCGCCAGTCTTGGTCTGATGTCGACGGCCACTACTGCGTGAGCTCCGACTCCCAATTGTCATATGGTCGCCTTCGAACCTTCTTGCTAAGCGGACCGTGATCGAGCCGCAGGATAGGGGTCTTGATGAACCGCGGGTCGGGATCGGTGCCGGGGCGGATGCCGAACGTGGTGCAGACGATCCCCAGACGGCTGCCTTCGAAAATCGGCGCTGACACGGAGAACGGTCGAAGTGTGCGTCACGGCCGTGCCTCCGTTTGGTCGGAGCAAAGGGTTTCTCGAATCGCTGCGAGATCGGTGCTGCGATGAATGCCCGCGGTCGCGCTGGCCGAGCCCGACGGTTACGCCGGTTTGAAGGTGTCGGTCACTGCGCCGGACAGGCCGTTGTCGCTCGCTGGCGTGACCGTCACCGACGTCGCACCGACTGCGTCTCGTCGAGGCGTCGTGGCCAACAGCAAGCCGCTGTTGGCAATGGACACGTTGGTTGCCGACTCATCGCCGGACTTGACGACCGGTATGCCGGCGATTTGGTCGAGGCCGCTGCCGATGATGGCAACAGACGTACCACCGATGACGGGCCATGGTCGGGGAACATTCAGATGAGCCGAGGACCAGTTGCGTTGCCGTTGTCGTTGGCCGCGCCGTGAGAGGTAGCGCTGCCGAGAACGGCTCCGCGACACGTATCGCGCATCCGAGGGACATCGATGTCCTCGCGATTTACGGCGACGTCGGCGCCGTGAGTGCACTGCGGGCGATGAATGATTGGGGTGACTTCGAACCACCGATCGACATCATCGCCATGACTGCCGAAGAAGAGGCCGGCAACAAGTTCATCACTGGCACGAACGCGACCCTCATATTTGGCGAGAAGCGGTTGCGCCCGGTGATCTGTCGCTGAGGCGGACATAGCGTCATTTGTCGCTGAAGTAAATAGCAACAACTCCGTCGGCGGACGTCCCGGGGCCTCTCGCGGGCAGAACCCACAAAATCTCTCGTGGTTGGGGTTTGAAAACCCTCATGTGTTGCACCTCCTGGGACAGCTTTCCAACCCTGATTACTGATGACGCGGGGGCCTCTCGATGTCGAAAGAAATGGAGCAAACCACGACGAGCTGGCACAAAACCGCACGCGTCGCGCGGACCTCATAACGCGTTGCTAGATGAATCGGCCAGCCCCTAGTTCTGCAGATTGCTCGCAAGCCCCTCCTTGATGAAGCCGGCGATGTCTGGGTACATCACCCGCGCCGTTCGGTTGTAGGTGGCTTGAAGGTGAGGCACCAGCGTTGCCTTCAACGTGGTCGGGATCGTCAAGACGCAGAACGGTAGACGCGGAGGCCGCCCGCGACTGCGGTTTTGTTCCGCGAACAAGACGTCGAGTCCCGCCGCCGTTGGGGGTGCTCCCGGTGGCAGGGCAAAGCCCTCCGCTGCGGCGGTCGGATCCGTCGGCACAGCACCAGTGATGAACAGACCCTCTTGAGCAGCCATTCGCTTATCGGGAAGGCTCGGTTGAACCAAGAAAGGACGCCGTTCGCTGGCGGATTTGGTCAGCGCGGACTGAAGATCGGATCCGAGGGGGTCCCCAATGCTGCCGTAGGTGGGCGAGCGGCCAGGATCCACGGTGTGGTAGACGTCCAAGTCGGTCACGTCGAAAGCCATCAACGCGCCTGTCGTACCGCGTGAACCTGGTCCATGCTGACATGCAAACCAGAGCGCGGTCATCGGATTGCTCGTTACGTCAAGAAGACGCGTGGGCGCGCCGTGGTGCTGAAGTAACGCGAGCATATAGAGATCGGTCGCGAGAAGGCCCACCTCAAGCCCAATGCCCCACTCGCGGGCATCGGCGATGATCTTCAGTTCTTGTCCACGAAGTGCGGTCTCGTTGGGTAACTCATCGGGATGTTCCCGAATCAGTGCGCGGAACAGCGAGGAACGCACCGACCATCGGTAGTTCGTCGTACCGCGCCACACATACTTCCGACCCGACTGAAGGGTGCCGATTCGACCGATCGCCCGCATGACGTCGTCTGCCGATTCCATTCGGCGCCCCCAACCACGGGGCACCCAGCGTGCGTCGTTCGATATATCCATGCCAATCCTCGCAGCAGTCGCACCGGTACGCTCCTCAGAGGCTTGAGATCGTACGCCGTGCTGAACCCGAACCCGATAGCCAACAGCCGCATAATGCCTATGGTGCGACTCGCGAGAGAATCTTTCGGCTGACTGCCGGCTGGGCCCTGATCACGATGTTGGCTACCCGGGTTTGCGGAGGCAGTGGCCGACGAGCATCACGAACTCGCCACCCTCCGTCAATCGGATTCGAGCATGCGAGGTCTATTACATACCGATAAAGAGCTCCCAGGGTCAGGTGAACTTCAGCGAAGAGCCTGCACAGTTCGTGCGTGTCATCCGTCCACTGGACTGCCGGCACATCGTTCACCGCGCGCCTCCGCTCGTCTGCCGGATCCGTCTCCCGTTCTCCGGATACAGGATCTCCAGGCCGAGAACGGTCAGGAGGTCGGAGCAGCAGCTATTCAGCATTGCTTCCCAGTTCGGACGCTCGTAGATCGAAGGAAGGTGTTGCGGGGCGCTCCTGGCGAGAACAGGCTGCTGCCCGATGTATTCGTGGAAGACCATCAGATGCGCCTGCCGGGCCTGTACGAAGGACTCGTCGGAGACCGTGCCAGCGTGCAACAGACCCACTGCTGCAAGGCGCGCCCGGATGAGGTCGATCACGGAATCTGCGGTGATCGGGGCAGCGGGGTGACCTAGTGCGCGCCTGACGCGGACGCTATCGGGCTCGAACACGTCTCGAACGGCACGTTCCAGCACCTCGAAGTCGGCACGCCCGGTGTAAGCGACGTCCGCCACGACCTGGATCAGTTGACGTCGGGCGGCGGTCGACGCGGCGGGATTGTCCAGCTGTCCCAACAATGCCCTTGCGCTGTCTTTGGCTTTTTGCTGGCTGACTCGCGGGTCTCCGAGCCAGGTCATGAATGCTCGGCGGGCCTGTCGCAGCGGTACGTATTCATCGCCCCAGTACATCCAGATCCCGACGGGGATCCGGGCCAGGCTGGCAATGCCGTTATCGGGTCGGTGGTGAAGCAGGGTGAGCAGCAGCATCCGCTGATTGGCTGGGTACAGGGCTAGGAACGATCCGTGCCCTTTGCCACGGGGGCGGCGTTGCGGAGAGTCGAGAAGACCCGCCTCGGTCCAGTCCCGGACCAGCCGAGCGGTGATTGCGTGACCATCCCCGCGAGCGTCGACGATCAGATCGTTGATGGTGCCTGGGACGGTGATCGACTGCATGTATGGAAGTTACACCGAACCTGCCCAGTCGAACTGTTTAAAGCCCCGAAAGATAGGCGTATATCTGTTGGAGAGGCCGCAGATCGCGGCGGCTGTTTTCGACACGCGAGCGGAGGTGAACAACATGACTCGCACAACAAACATCGGCTCATTTGACGATTGGCAGAAGTGGCTTGCGCTCGCTTCTGCTATGGCCGCGCTCGGGATCCTGCCGAAGCCATGGCAGAAGACGCTCGGGATTGTCAGCGCCCTGCTCTGGTTCATGAACCGTCTCTAGCTGAGCACTCGACCCTGGTTCGTCGCCGATTGCTGCGGGCGCAGTCGGCGACGGCCGTCGTAGCCGGCAACCTTGAACGCGCCCGTGCCTGCGGTGCGTTGGCCAAGGGTTGAACGTGCCCGTCGCCGGGACTGACAGCAAAGTCAAAGGCGATGTCGTAATTACAACGTTTGTGCTCCTTGAACAGCTTTACAGCCCTGGGCCGTGACAGAAGCTGTCGATTCTGGCGGTGCCTCCTCCGATACGCGTACTTACCTCTGCTCCTCAAGTCAGCCGAGCAACCCGTCGTTTGTGAGGGGGTGCTTTTCGGTCTCAATGGGATATGAATAAGCTCTCAACCGACCGTAAAGTCGCTCGTACTGAGCTAATCGAACTCGATCCACCACAATCTGGCCGCGTTCTCTACGATCTACGCTCGGCGTGTCAAGGAAAGCAACGATATCAATTAGTAGAAGAAAGCCGGCCCCGATACTTTCGGCGAGCTCGGGGTCTGATTTGCGAAGCAAGTCAATGAAAACTACACGGCCCGGAAGGGTGGCTGCTTCACCAACGTGTGCCCTTACCGTTGGGCGCTTAAGCGCATCCGCGTAAGCAGAACTGTCTATAACGAATAAGCGTTCAAAGTCCCCACCACCATGCACGAATCTCGCGTTAGTGGCGACATATTCAGTCTCCTCGGAAGTTGGTGCCTGATCGAAATCGCCCTCAAACAGCGTCGCAATTGCGCGTATGCGGGTCTTCGTGCCAATTGCGGCTTCGAAAGCTTGATGCTCACCCTGCGTGTAGACGCCCGCAGAAAGTGGAGGGCTCATGCCCTGAGTTGCCATCGGACTAAGTCGTACTTTGAACTGCGAAAGCAGTTCGTTCTTCACTCCGGCGAAGTACGGATTCGAGATTCGGCTATAAAGTGTGACTATGTCGGTGAGCCCAGAATAGTCGGCGTGTTGTGACAAGTCGACCATTTCGTGTAGTTTTTCGAGGTGCCGCAGGTGAAGGTTCAGCTGAGTTGTAGTCTCGTGGCGATTTAAAGAAAGCAGGGCGCCGACAAACAGCAACGTAAAGCTGACCGCACTAGCGAGTTTCTTATCTGTTAGAAAGCTATCGGTCAGGACATCGCGAGATTCGGATAGGGCGGCGATGATGTACGGAACAGAATATACAACGACCGCAGCGGCACCTCCGAATATGGCTTCGCGCCAGCCTGCAAATAACTTGCGCCCGCGTGAAGAGATAGAATCGGTCATTCCTATGGTTCCTTATTTTGTCAACTGCGTCAGCTCATCAAAATACGTAATTCGCGATTCAATACTTTCCTTCGCCGCGTCGAGAAAGCGCCGCCTTTCGTTTTCGGTAGCGATAAGGAAGCCGGCGAGTTCATAACAGAGACGCGAGTGAGTGATGTCTTCATCGATATTTGCCCTTAGGAAGGGTTCAAAGTCAGCTTTGGGCAGTAGATTTTCGAAACAGGATCTGATGCCCTCGTATTCGGGGGCGATCAGACGCTCGTTTCCGATCCCGATGAATGCGACAGCTTCTAGAGGATCGCAGATTCGGTCGACAAGTCGACCGATGAATCCCACTGTTGGTGCGAGAGGCCGTATCTCCTCCTTTAGAAGCCCTACTGACTCCCTAAGTTGGTCAAGAAGCCAGGGGTGCGCACGCTTCGCGAAGCCTTTCCGTGCTCGCCCGTGTTCCCCATACGCGATTTCGGCTAGAATTGCTCGTGCGTGGACATTCTCGATTTGAGACGCAGCTCTCAAAACTATCTGCGAGAATGCGTTAGTCATCACGAGTTCCTGAGAAACCCAAAGTCTGAGAGCGGCGGTTGACTGGTGTGCGCGCGCGAAGAATTCATGTTTCTCAAGCGCGGCGTCGGCAACAAGCCGTTCTAAGCCATCGGTTAGGTCGAAGCGCGGTTCCGGCATCCGGTCAAAGAACTTGCTGTACCGCCAGTTGGCAATTCCAAGCCATGTTGGAACCGTATTTACTGAGATTTGGTTAGACGGGACATCATTCGGCATTATTTCCCCTTCGTTTGCCGGCATCAACAGCCTATTAGATGTAAGCTCCCGACTCCACGCCGCACGAGGTGGCGAGCCGGAGGTCGGCATGGGGCCCTTCCTGCGCATCGCCTAGCGGGACGCCGTGGCTGAAAGCGGCGGTGATAAGCCTGCCGCAGGGTGTGCTGTGGGGTCGACCGGTCCGATTCTGTGGGTGGCGTGGTTCATTCGGCGGCGGCGGTCCATCCGCGGATTCAGGATCACGGGTCAAGCACCAACCGTCCACCAGGTGGATTCCTTCGCTTCGCAGGCTCTGATTTCGGATGTTAGCTTGAAACACTGCCTACTCAGAGCTGCATCTGCGGGCGGCATTATCAAGTCGGCTCGTAAGTCAGTCCAAGCCCAGCCGACTCAGAGCACTGGACTAGGTCGCGAGGTGGCAGGGCGAGACCCATGCACGCCAGGCTGTCGGACCTATGGTCTACAACATGCTTACACCCGCTGCGGAGAGGCCAGGCATGGAAAACCATCTCGATCTCACTCCAGATCCTCGGATTCTCGAGGTTCTGGGTGATATCCCCTTTCAGCCTTGGCAGTGTCTTGCAGAGCTGATCGACAACTCCTTTGACGCCTTCCAGTCCCAGGGGGAGCTGCCGGAGGGCTCCGAGCGTCCGACTGCATGGCTAGAGGTGCCGAAGAGTTCAACTGCCGATGATCCGGATGCCTTCGTACGTGCCGCTGACAACGGTCCCGGCATGGACGAAGCGACGATGGAGAAATCGCTTAAGGCTGGCTATAGCGGTAATACCCGATATGGTAGCTTTGGACTGTTTGGCATGGGGTTCAACATTGCTACCGCAAGGCTCGGCCGTGTCGTTGAGGTGCGGACGACCCGTGCCGGGGACCGATCCTGGTCGGTAGTTAAGATCGAGTTTCGGGACATGCAAGCCCGGCGGACGTTTCAGGCCCCACTGACCTACGAACCGAAGCCCGACCCGGCGGTGAGTGGCACCGAGATCATCGTCAGCCAACTGACACCGGAAATGCGTCAAGCTTTCAAGCGTGCCCAGCTCATCAAGGGCCTGCGGGACCAACTGGGGCGTGTCTATTCATATGTTCTGCGCGACGGCGGGGTTCCGGGACTCCCGACGACCAACACCGTCGGACGTGGCTACCTTCTGAAGCTCAATTCACAAGTCGTCCGACCGCACCTCCACTGCGTCTGGTCGCCCGATCGCTCTGTGATGGTGAGCGGTGTCGAGATACCGGCCGTTGCGATCGTCGACCGTTCTCTGTCGCCGGCATACGCCTGCCAGAACTGCGGAGCTTGGTATTCCATTGCCACAGATGCCTGTACCGACTGCTCGTCCGAGGACATCAAACTCTACGAACGCAAGGTGCATGGCTGGATCGGTGTCCAACGTTACTTGCACGCATCGGACTATGGGCTCGATTTCCTACGCAACGGCCGAAAAATCCTTGTCAGTGACAAGCGGATCTTTACGTGGGACGACCCCACCGGACTCAGCAGCATGGTCGAGTATCCGATCGAGCTGCCAGCCAACCAGGGCCGGCTGATCGGTGAGATCCACCTTGACCACGTCGCAGTCAACTATCAGAAAAACGACTTCGAGAGAGACACTCGGGAGTGGCTCGATGCCATCAGGATTATCCGCGGGGAGGGCCCTATCCAGCCTCGGAAGGCCCGCGACCTTCACTACGACGAGAATCACTCGCCGCTCGCGCGTCTGTTTTCCGGCTACCGACGCAACGACGCGGGTACGAAGGGTTTGGTCCCCGGGGATGGCACCAATGCCCTGCACGAGCGTGCGCGCCAGTGGGGCGTGGCCTTCCGCAACGGGCAAGCCGAGTACCAGACGGACGAGCTGTGGTATGAGAACGTTCTAGAGCACGACCGGATCAAGCTCGGGACATCGGCAGCGCCCAATCCCGACGACGATGATCTCCGTGGCCGGCTCGGTCTAGACGCTGATGAACCTGTCGGCGCTAACGGTGGCAACCAAGACGAGCCACCGGATGAGCCTCCACCTGCTCCGGAGACTGAGAGCGAGCGGTTCGATCGTTACCGGGCAAGCGCACGTTCGCTGCCAGGTATCGAGGGTCAGATCAGTCTCGGAAGGTATGCACGGAAAACCGTGCAGACTTATCTGACTGCTGCATCGCTCGTTGATGCTGAAGGTCAGAATGTTCCGTCGTTGGCTCACGCGCTTCGTGGCGGTGACATCGAGGTGTTCTTGAATCCGAACCACCCTGTCTTCCTCGAATACGGCCGCGATCTCCGTGACTTTGCCTGGATGGAGATCGCCGAGAGTCTGCGCACGATGAGTTCCAGCGACATGAGCCTGACGGCAGCAACCGCTGAGGTTATCTCCCAGTTTCCCGATCAACGGTTCACCGACTCCGCGATCCGCGAGCGAGCAGAAAGCCTCGTCTCAGATGCGTGCGATGCGTTACAGGTGAATGTCGACATCAGTCAAGAGCTATGGCTTGCGCTTTCGGCCGGACGGAAGGAGGCCACCGAGGTTCGTGCTGCCGGAGCGAACGCCGACCTCGATTGGGGGGTCGTGACCCGGGACGGTGGATTCCTCCAGTACCTCGATGCTAGCTCTCTCGCGGAGCTTGTGCGCAACGATCCAGGGCGGATGCTCGACGGCCAGGTCTTCCGGACCAAGTATGCCACTTGGACCAGCGAGGACACGAGAGATCGAATGGCGGAGGGCGTGGCACGTCTCCTCGACACGGTCGCGGAGTATCTGTCCGACCCGTCAGCAAGAGGCTTCGGCCAGCTGCGCCTCATCCAGGTTGTGCTGGACAACCTGGCATCAGATCTCGTCACTCGGTCGTAGCGATGGCGACCGAATCGTTTGTTGCGCCTAACTTCCTCAAGGAGATTGGGCCTCGCGGTCTGACCCGACAGCTAGAGCGGCTGCTCGCCCATCTTGGCTTCACGGAGATCGTTGGCATCGACGGGCCTGGTGACCAGGGCGGGGACCTCATTGCGACGCGCGGTGGCCTTCGCTGGGTCTTCCAATCCAAGTGGAAGAACAGCGGCACCGTAACCTCCGGTGCCGTGAACGAGGTGTTCGGCGCCTTGGCGTTCTATCAAGCTGATCGAGCTGTGGTTGTCACGAATCAACGGTTCGGACCGAGTGCTCGTGACCGAGCCGCAGAGCTCAGCCGATTAGGTCCACGAATCGTGCTCTGGGAAGGCCGTGACCTCGTAGATTCGTACGAGCGTCTTGCGACCGATCGTCTGTCGGAACGCACGCTGCGGCCGTATCAAGCCCGAGCCTTCGAAGCATTATGGGAAAGCCTCGAATCGACCGACCGCGCCCTCGTGATCCTGGCGACTGGCCTCGGCAAGACAGTCGTGGGTGGCGAGGTCATTGCACGCCACCTCGCTGATCATCCAGCCGGACGAGTTCTGGTGGTTGCACATCAGAAGAGCCTTGTCGAGCAGCTCGAAAGGGCAATGTGGCACCACCTACCCAAGACAGTGCGGACACAATTACTCACGGAAGATGAACGGACGAGCGATCTCCGAGGCGTGACCTGTGCGACCGTGGCCAGTGCCTTGACATACGTGCGCGGTGGTTACACCCCTACCCTGGTGATGGTGGATGAGGCTCACCACGTCTCAGAGGATGGTCAGTTCGCAGACCTCCTCACGCACCTCGATAGCGTGCCGCGCTTTGGTGTCACCGCAACGCCGTGGCGCGGTGATCGGTTTGACATTCGCAGATGGTTTGGTGAGCCGTCCTTCACCCTTGGGATCGAGGAAGGCATGCGCCTCGGGTACCTGGCTGACACTCGCTACCGACTCTTTGCGGACAACATCGACTGGGACTTCGTGCGCGACATGAGCGAGCACGGCTACACGATCAAAGACCTCAACGCCCGCCTGTTCTTACCTGAGCGGGACGAGGCGGTTCGGGACGAGCTGATCGATGTCTGGGCCCAAGTTCGCCAGCCAAGGGCAATCGTGTTTTGTCGGGGAATCGAACATGCTGAACGAATGGCTGGAGTGCTGGATGGCATTCCGCAATGGAAGGGCGCGGTAGCGCTACACGCGGGCCTGCCGAAGCGGGAGCAGCAACAGCGATTACTGAAGTTCCGTACGGGTGAGATCCCAATCCTCACTGCCGTGGACATCTTGAATGAGGGCGTCGACGTTCCTGATGTCAACATTATCGTCTTCGCTCGCGTGACCCACAGCCGACGCATCTTCGTCCAGCAACTTGGCCGCGGGCTTCGCCTTCGCGCAGGGAAGACACACGTTGAGGTACTCGACTTCGTCAGTGACATCAGGCGGGTTGCCGCAGTGATGAACATGCGGGAGCAGGTAGGAGCGGACGAGCTTGAGACGCTGCGCATGAGCGGGAGGAACCGCTTTGAGTTCACTGATCAGCGCGCCG
Organism: Phormidium nigroviride PCC 7112; assembly: GCA_964658795.1. Lineage (GTDB taxonomy): Bacteria > Actinomycetota > Actinomycetes > Mycobacteriales > Jatrophihabitantaceae > Jatrophihabitans_A. The sequence goes on along the minus strand of CAZZZW010000031.1, from coordinate 5,475 downwards.
AGAGCCTCATGAAGGAGTGGATTGCTGACGCCGCTAGTCTTGAGACTGAGTTAGATGAGGCGCGCCTTCAGTTCCCAGACCTGAGCGCCGGCGGCTGAAACCGGGAGGCAACTGGTGTCTGATCTTCCTCCCGAAACGCGAGACCTCGTGATCGCGGCCCGCTATGCCCGCGCGACGGACCTAGCTTGGGATGCTCTAAGTCAAGCCGATCGCTCGGCCGCCTATGACGCGTGGATCGACGATGAAGAGATTGGCAAGCGGATCGTCCCTCTTCTTACGCGGGAGAAGGCGCGCGTCTGGCTGAAGGATGTCCCGATGAAGGAGTACGCCCGAGCTACGGCGGGCATCGGTCCGTACGCTCGGTTCGCTACTCTCCAGCTTCCAGGCCCTGAAGCGTTGGCCCGCCAAGTGTTAGGGCCTTCATGGGCTACGCGTTTAGGGACGCTGCGCACGAAGCCAAACCGAATCGTGATCGAAAGCGCAGAGTCGGTCAGGCTGATGCTGTGGGGTGGCCGACGTGGTCTAAGAGATCTTATTTGGGCTGCGATGGTCGCCCAGGTCGACGATGCCGCCGACGCGGTGGTCGTGTTGTGTGCGACCCGCGCCGAACACATCACAGACGCCGAACGACAGCGACACGTTGCGCTCGGCGAGCTGGCCGGTGTCGAAGTAGTGCACACCGATGTCTTGCTGCGTGAGGTGCGGGGGAAAGCTCGAGTGAGCAAGTGACCCGCGATCCTGAAGTGACGTCACGGATTATGTCTGCCATCCGGTCACGCGACACGAAGCCCGAGCTGCTCATTCGACGAGTGCTGTGGCGGCGCGGCCTTCGGTACCGACTCAACTTGAAGCTGTACGGACGCCCGGACCTTGTGTTTACGACTCCCAGGCTCGCTGTCTTCGTGGACGGCGACTACTGGCATGGCAACGCCTGGCGCGTCCGGGGGCTCGCATCGTTTGATGCGCAGTTCGAGCTCATGAACAACGGCAGCTTCTGGCGCGCCAAGATAGAACGGAACATGGCGCGCGACCGCGAGGTGAATGAGTCGCTGTCGCAGGATCACTGGCGCGTGTATCGAGTGTTCGAGTCCCGCCTCCTCAGGGACACAGATCTGGTTGCTGATGAGATCGAGTCCCTAGTCAGGGGTGGACATGACTCGTAGCTCGGGTTCTCTTCAGTCTATAGAGCTGTTTGCCGGTGGCGGAGGCATGGCGCTGGGCATGCATGCTGCTGGCTTCGAACACGAGGCCTTAGTCGAGCTCGATCCGCGGGCGTGCGGTCTACTTCGTGCGAACGCTGAACGGACGCCGGAACTGTGGAAGGCTGATGCTGTCCATGCGATTGACGTCCGAAACTGGCTGAAGAACCTCAGTAAGGGCTCGTTCGACGGAATCGACCTCGTAGCGGGTGGACCGCCATGCCAGCCGTTCTCGACCGCCGGCGCTCACGCCGGCGAAAACGATCAACGGAACATGTTCCCGGCCGCAATCGAATCGGTGCGCCTTATTCAGCCGAAGCTCGCAGTTTTCGAGAACGTTCCCGGGCTCCTCCGTGCCGATTTCGTGCCGTATTACAACTACCTCTGCTCTTGGCTAGCTCGACCGTCCATCATGCCGCGTGAAGGGGAAACGTGGACAGAACACCGCAACCGCCTAACGAAGTCGCGTGCCAAGGCGAACTATCACGTATATCGAGAGGTCGTGCACGCCGCGGACTACGGTGTCCCGCAGGCGCGAACCAGAGTTTTCCTGGTCGCCATTCGACAGGACGTTCTAGGCGCGACGACGTGGCCGGGCTTGGTTCCGACCCACTCAAGAACAGCTTTATTGTGGGATCAGTGGGTCACTGGAAGCTACTGGGCCGAGCACGGCATAGATCAACCGCCGGGATTGCCGGCAAGACTAGTCGCTCCCATTCGGGATCTACGACGGATGGGATCTCGTCCGGCTTACGACCGCTGGCGAACAGTCCGTGACCTAGTCAGCAGTCTCCCCGAGCCGATAGACGGTCAAGAGGCCAACGACGTACTGAACCACGTTGGAATCCCGGGCGCCAGGAGCTACAAGGGGCACACCGGTAGCCCAATCGATAGCCCAGCCAAGACGATCAAGGCTGGAGTGCATGGGGTATGTGGTGGTGAGGCAATGATCCGGTATCCGGACGACACTCTGCGGTACCTCACTGTGCGTGAGGCAGCTCGTGTTCAGAGCTTCCCGGACGACTATGCATTCGATTTGGCGCGTACGCGCGCGATGCGATATATCGGGAACGCGGTTGCGGTAGACATCGCCGCGATGATCGGACGTCGACTCGTGGAGCATACTGGCCTGAGTCAGCTCAGAGACGTCGATACCGCCTGACCAGCGACGAGCCGGTAACCTGGTCGTTCGGCGTTCCATCAGCGCGAGCAATTTTTCTCGCCTATTTGTTCTTGGCATCGCGCCCCGCCTGAAACGGACGCAGCCTCTCACAAAGCAGGTCAACCAGCGGGAGCCAGATCAAGATCAACTCAAGGAGTCCTGCCAGATCCGCTGCGGGCAGGGTCGGCGTCGGGTCGATGTTCGTCGTCTCGGTATCGGTGGCGGCTGTCAGGCTGGTCTCATGAGCGAGAGCGCGACAGATGACACGTGAACCGTCGCACCCGCCTGCACACGTGCGGCCGTCCGGACGGCCGCTGCCGGAGGAACTCACTTCGCTGATCTTGACAGTCCACTCCCCGGAGTCGGCCCCTGTGCTGGTGTATCTGGATCAATTCGTATGGGTCCAGATGCTGCAGGGTTTGTCTAGAGGCGAGGCGGTGGCGACCCGCATACGGGACCTACTTTGCGAGTTGCGGGACACAGACCAGTTGCGCGTCCCGTTGTCCGCCAGCCACTACCTAGAGACGTGGCACAGGACTGACGATGCGTCGCGTACGGCGCTCGCCACGCTGATGCGAGACGTGTCCCGCTACGACACAATCGCGCCGCTGCACGTCGTGCACGACTGGTCCGTGACCGCGGCGGTTCGCGCCGCACACGGCTTCGAGCCCGTCGCCGCGCCGACATACCTTGGCAAGGGCGTGAACCACGCGTTCGATTCCCCCACCGGTCGATTTAGCCCTGTCGAATGGGTCGCGACCGACACCACACCGGAAGGGCCGCCGGTGGACATGGGCAGCCAGCTGCGTGACATCGTCGACTCCGACGACATATGGGAGTGGATCAACCTGGCCGGGCACGAGCTGATGTTCGCTGCATTCACCAAGGATGGTCTTGACCGGTTCCCGCAACACAGACGCGGTGACGAGTCGAGGGCCACAGAGCTACGGTTGCGTGCGTTCCTCGCCGACGAGCCCTACGCAGCGAACCGGCTCCGGGACTTCGTCACCACGGACGAGTTCAACATCACGCTCGATCACTGGAACGACGCCGCCGACGCTCTGGGCATCGACCTACATGCGTTCATGTACCGCTACGGCCCAGAGGCGATTCGGTGGTGCGTGCGCGTCGTGCCGTCGAGCAACGTTTTTGCGTGTCTGCGGGAGATGCGGCTGCGCAATTCAATGCACCCGATCGACCAGCACGACCTGACCGACTTGCAGACGCTTGCGAACGCCGTCCCCAATTGCGATGTGGTCGTCACCGAACGCCGATGGGTGCACGGGGTTCGTCAGCGCCGTCTGGACCGGCTGTATCGCACGCGCATGCTGACGTCGCTCAATCAGCTCCACGATTGGCTCGCCGCCTTCGCCGTCTCTCCCGACCGGTGACGGGCGTCGTACACGCACGCGGCCGCAGCGGCATGGCGGATGGCTGAGGTGCCTGTGCCACTGCGGTCGCGAGCGGTTGAAGTGACGATGAGTTCTAGGTTCCTTGCCAGCCGAGGCTCACATCCATACTTCGATATGGCGTCGAAAGCCGTTGTCTGCACATGTGAGTGCTTGACCTATCTGCGTGAGCTCGTTCGCGATGATCACAGCTGGTAGGCGACACCCGGCTTGAACGACGGCAGTAGCTCTGCCACCTCGACCTCCAGCACCTCGGCGAGCGCTACCAGCGTCTTGAGTCGCGGATTGGCCGGCGTGCCGGGGTTGGATTCGCCCTTTTCTAACTTGCCGTAAGTAAAGGACGTGATGTTGGCGGCCACCGCCAAGCGCTCCTGCGTCAGGCCGCGTTCGATACGCAGCTGATGCAGCCGCGTCCCTAGCTCTCGGGTGTAACGCTCCCACGGGTCGCTCGCGGTACCAGTCGCCATTCAGCCACGCTGACCGCTTCACGCTCTCTAAATAGCATGTTTACATGGCATACTGCACATGGTCAGCGGCTACGGCGGGGGAGCCCGGTTTGAAGGCGAACGCTGCCGGCGCGGTCCGTCAGGTCAGAAGTCGGTAGTACCGAAACGGCGTTTCGGATACTCGCCAGCCTCGGGAGGTTTCGTTGAAGGTTCGCACAACGATGGGTGCGACAGTTGCTCTGTTGCTGGTCGGCGTCTTAGCCGGTTGCTCCAGTTCGGCGCATCGGAGCGCGGCCGACAACGCCGCTCTACCCGATCCGCCAGCTAGCTCGCCGATTACGTCCTCGGCAGCGCCGACAACCAGGGCGCCGGCTGCGCTGTCGACGGATGCCACGATCCAGTATGCGGCGGACGGCGGTTACAGCTGGACGGTGACTGTGGCTTCGGGCGCGGTCCGCAGCGTCAATGATCCGTCGGTGAACCAAGCCTTAGTCGATGCCTGCGGTGCCGATGCAGTGACGGCCGGCTTCATTCCGCTGCGGATCACGATCACCAGCACGGCGAGCCAGTTCAGCGAGGACACCGCTGCCTCGTTCCGGCTCAGTAAGACTGATACCAATCCTGACGCTGACTTTCCGAACGGCGTCTCCTGGGTTGGCACCTTCTCCAACGGCCCGCAGTGCCTGGACGCCAGCACGGCATCCGGCGAACCGTGGACGATTACCCATCCGCAGCTTGGTCCGGGCGCGAGCACCACGGTGCTGGCCGGCCTGGTGATCGCAAACTGGAAGTCACCGAACAACCCGTCTGGCGATCCGGCGTACAGCCGCATGTGGATGGGTCAGGCCGACTCGTCGGACTTCTATGACGTTCAGGTCAAGTGGACGGCGACTGCGGTATCCGGCACAAACGTTGTCGATACCGGTTCTACCGATGCCTCGAACAGTATTCTGAGCCGCCGGTATTTCCCGTTGGTCGCGTGAGCTGGGGAGCGACGTGCTTGAACAAGTTGCGGCTGAGGCAACCTATGTTTCCTCCTCCAGTGGCCCTGGAGAACTAACCGTAGCGACTTTGACCTCCGGCGGAATTCTGTACCAAGCTTCGTCTAGAAGATCGTCAATTAGCGCATAATCTATGTGCAGACTGGTCGTTTGAGCAAGTAGTGCCTCTTTGGCGGCTGAGTGTGAGAGGCTGGCGTATCGAAACTTCAATGCCCACCAGGAAACCGCCTGCCAAAGGTGAACCTGCTCATAGTTTCT
>CAZZZW010000030.1:8122-21453 GCA_964658795.1 Phormidium nigroviride PCC 7112 | reverse complement strand
GCCGGCGCCATCGACGCCGTCGCACCCGGTGCCGTCCCAGCCAACGCCACCCGGGCGGTCGAGTCCACCGCTCGCGAGCCGGCCGCACCTGGCGATGACCGGCTCCGGCTCCCGGCTGGCTCTCGTCGGTGGTTTGTTTTCGGTGGCTGTGGGTGGTTTGGTGCTCATCGCCAGCCGACGGGCGTGAAGTTCTCGTGGGTAGCTATGGATAGCAGTGACGGATTGCGGGCAAGCTCGTTGTATCTGAGGACACCGCTAAGTTACTTGCTGGTAACGCAGTCATCGGACCAGCAATGCGCGCAGTGGCAGGAAGAGTCAGGCGGAGAAGGTCAGGCCGTGAGGTCGACGGCACGACCCGACGAGGAGGGATGCTGGCATGAGGTTCCGTCGAGCAATCGCGGCCACGGCAGTTGCTGTGGTGGCCGGTGGCGGTGCCCTTCTGCTCAGCACCAGTTCCGGATCGGCCGCGACCACCCCGCCGACTCCGATCACCCTGGCCGCTACCGGCCTCGGGACGAATTTCTGCCCGCTGCCGCTCAACAACAAGGTCGCGCTGCAGCCCGGAACGACGGCGCTGTTCACACCGCCGGCAGTCCTGGGCCTGCTCGATCGTTACAGCGTGTCGGTGCTGAATGAGGCGAAGACGACGCCCGCGCAAAAGGCCAAGGTCTACAACGTCCCGAACGCGGGGGTGCAGGTGGCGTTCCCGTCAGCGGGCACGTTCTACCTGGAGTGGACCGAGACGGTTCTCGGCGCGCTGCCGGGCATCCCGCCGGTGGTGACGCTGACCCAGCACGCCGAGATCGTCATCAGCCCGAATGCTCAGCAGTGCTCGGTTGCCGTTCAGGTACCGACGCCGAGTGTCTCGGTGCCGGGTGCCGGACCGGTGAACAGCATCGTCAATGGTGTCGTCGGCAGCGTTGTCGGGGGCGTCAACTCGGTCGCCGCCCCGGTCAACAGCGCAGTCGGACCGGTGCTCGGCGGCGTGAACGGCGGTCTTGGTGGGCTGACCGGTGGTGGTAAGTCCGGTGGTGCCGGGGCTCCGTCCTCGTCCGCCAGCAAGCCCGGTCTCGGCACCACCTATACCCAGAGCAACGAGACCGGCGCGCAACGCACGGTGCCCAAGGGCGGTGACTCCGGTGGCGGGGCGAACTCGGGTCTGGATGGTCAGTCGATCAACGCGGCCGAAATCCCGTTCAAGGGCCTGGGCACGGCGACGGGTACGAACCAGAGCGTGAAGTCCGGTGGCTCGCCCAAGACGGTGGATCTTGCTGCCAACAAGCCGAGTTCGGCGTTGGACGGCTGGGCCAACCTGATCGTGCTGGCGGCGGTGCTCGCCCTGTCCGGTGCCACTGCGTTCTATGCCCGTACCTACCTCTTGCACCCGCTACCGGCCAAGGTCAAGGCTCGCTCCTAGCAGGTACGGCCGTCGCGCACCTGACTCGATTTCGTCTCCGCCGCACAGCCCGGTAGCCTGAACCGGTTGTCCGGTTGTTGGAGACGTCTGGTGTCTCCACATCGCTCGCAGGCCCTCCGGGCCTGATCGCGAAGTCGGCAGCACCCTCCTGCCACGGAGAGTCCGTGGCCGCATAGTCCACAGGAGGCTGGGTTAAACCCATGCGCCATTACGAAGTTATGGTCATCCTCGACCCCGAGCTCGACGAGCGCACCATTGCGCCGTCCCTCGACACGTTCCTCTCCGTCATCAAGAACGACGGTGGTTCGGTGGAGAAGGTCGACATCTGGGGCCGTCGCCGGCTGTCGTTCGAGATCAAGAAGAAGGCCGAGGGCATCTACGCCGTCATCGACCTGAACGCCGAGCCCGCTTCGGTCATCGAACTCGACCGCCAGCTGAACCTGAACGAGTCCGTGCTGCGGACCAAGGTTCTGCGACCGGCCATCAAGAAGGCCAGCACCAAGAAGGCCGAAGAGAAGAAGTCGGCCTGATGGCTGGCGAAACCGTCATCACCGTCGTCGGGAACCTGACAGCCGACCCGGAACTGCGCTTCACGCCGTCCGGTGCCGCCGTCGCGTCCTTCACCGTCGCGTCGACGCCACGTACCTTCGACCGCCAGTCCAACGAGTGGAAGGACGGCGAAGCGCTGTTCCTCCGGTGCTCGATCTGGCGTCAGGCGGCCGAGAACGTGGCCGAGTCACTGACCCGCGGCATGCGGGTCGTGGTGCAGGGTCGGCTGCAGCAGCGGTCCTACGAGACCCGTGAGGGCGAGAAGCGCACGGTGATCGAGATGCAGGTCGACGAGGTCGGTCCGTCGCTGCGCTACGCGACCGCGAAGGTCAACCGCACGCAGCGCGGCTCGTCCGGTGGCGGCTTCGGCGGCGACAGTGGTCCGAGCGGTGGCTCCAACAGCGCCCCATCCGACGACCCCTGGTCGAACGCCGGTCCGGCTGGCGGCTTCTCCGACGAACCGCCCTTCTAGATCCAGATCTTCCTTATTCCTGAACGACAGTCTCAAACGGAGAATCATCATGGCGAAGCCGCCGATTCGTAAGCCCAAGAAGAAGTCGAATCCGCTGAAGACCTCGAAGATCGAGGCGATCGACTACAAGGACACCGCCCTGCTGCGCAAGTTCATCTCCGACCGCGGCAAGATCCGCGCGCGTCGCGTGACCGGCGTCAGCACCCAGCAGCAGCGTGAGATCGCCAAGGCGGTCAAGAACGCCCGCGAGATGGCGCTGCTGCCATACACCTCGACCGCGCGCTAAGGAGGCCGACCCATGAAGCTCATCCTGACCCGTGAGGTCTCCGGTCTCGGACAGCCCGGCGACATCGTCGAGGTGGCCGACGGCTACGGCCGCAACTACCTGGTCCCGCGCGGTGCCGCGATCAACTGGACCAAGGGCGCGGAGAAGCAGATCAGCCAGATCAAGCGCGCGCAGGACGCCCGCGAGATCCGCGGCCTGGATCACGCCAAGGAGATCAAGACTCAGCTGGAGGCGCTGTCGGTCAAGCTGACGGCGCGAGCCGGTGCTGGCGGCAAGCTCTTCGGTTCGGTGACCCAGTCCGACATCGCCGATGCGGTGAAGGCCGCCGGCGGCCCGCTGGTCGACAAGAAGCGCGTGCACCTGCCCGGTCACATCAAGACCACCGGCGCGCACACCGTGACCATCGAGTTGCACGCCGACGTCGTCGCCTCGGTGCCGGTCACCGTGTCGGCCGGCTGAGCCTGCTAGCTCTCGCTTCAGGCCCGATTGCTGCCCTCATGGGCAGCGGTCGGGCCTGAAGGCTGTCTTGTCGCTCCGAGTCGCTGAGTGTCGTTCCAGTCGCTCCAGGTTTGCGCTGGCTAGGATCCCTGGTACCGCGATGGTGGTCGGTTGATCACCATTTCAACGCGCGCCCAGACGGCGGCAGACTTACTATTAGCACCGATCCGATGACCGTAACCGGATCACCCAGAGCATGGTGACTGTGCGTCACCTCATACGCTGCTGTATGCCTCGAATCGGACACTCGATTTAGAGTCGAGCTTGAGCACCCCTGTGGATATCTAGGCGATCGGGCGTCTGCGCGTATCACTGAACGCGCTTTCAATCAAACCGTGTGCTCACACGAGCGGTCCGGAAAGTTTCTTGTCCACGAGTTTTTATCCACAGCCTGTGCAGCGAGAAAGCCCGATGGAATAGGGCCTGCAGGTTCGGACGACTTAGTTGTCAACAGCACTATCCCCAGGTCGTGAACAACCAACCCCGGCGTTGCCCACACCGTTGTCCACAGTTGTGTGCACAGGCTGGCTTGAGTGGGACGGGTAGCTGTCCCTAACCTCGGTCCCGGCGCCGGATCATGACTCCGCTCCGCAACCACGATCCGACGATCTTCGTCCCGCCGAGACGGCGAGCCGCAAGAAAATGTCGTACCCCAGGGGTTGCATCAAGGTCATGGCATCCGGCGGGTCTGCACACAATTCGAGAGCACATGGTGGTGGCGTGACATCGGGTCCAGGTCTGCGCGCGGTCGGCGGCGAGTCCGGGGATGACGGCCCCAAGTTCGACCGAACCCCACCGCAAGACATCGAGGCCGAACAGTCCGTCCTAGGCGGCATGCTGCTGTCCAAGGACGCCATCGCCGATGTGATCGAGGTGCTGCGCGGCAACGACTTCTACCGCCCGGCCCACCAGCTCATCTATGACGCGATCCTGGACCTGTACGGCCGGGGCGAGCCGGCCGACGCGGTCACCGTCGCGGCCGAGCTGTCCCGGGCCGGCACCATCGCCCGGGTCGGCGGACACCCTTATCTGCACACGCTGATCTCGGGTGTTCCGACTGCGGCCAACGCCGGCTACTACGCCGAGATCGTGGCCGAGCGCTCGATCCTGCGACGGCTGGTCGAGGCCGGCACCCGGATCGTGCAGATGGGTTACGGCGCCGCCGGTGGCGAGGGCATGGCCGGCACCGTTGACGACGTGGTGGACCGCGCCCAGGCCGAGATCTATGAGGTCACCGAGCGCCGGACCAGTGAGGACTACGTCCGGATCGAGGATCTGCTGCAGTCCACGATGGACGAGCTGGAACGGATCCAGGTCAACGACGGTAACGGCGGCGTGCCGACCGGCTTCGAACAGCTGGACGAGATGCTGCACGGCCTGCACCCCGGGCAGATGGTCGTGGTGGCAGGCCGGCCCGGTTCGGGCAAGTCGACGCTGGCGATGGACTTCGCCCGGTCGGCCGCTATCCGCAACCACGCCGCGACCGTGATCTTCTCGCTGGAGATGTCGAAGCAGGACATCATGATGCGGCTGTTCTCGGCCGAGGCCAGGGTAAAGCTGAACGACATCCGCGCCGGCCGGATGAGTGACGACGACTGGCGCAAGATCGCGTTGCGGTCCTCCGAGCTGGCCGAAGCCCCCTTGTTCATCGATGATTCGCCGAACCTGACGATGATGGAGATCCGGGCCAAGTCGCGTCGACTGAAGCAGCGGCACGACCTCAAGCTGATCGTGATCGACTACATGCAGTTGATGACGTCGGGCAAACGGGTCGAGTCCCGGCAGCAGGAGGTGTCGGAGTTCTCCCGCGCGATGAAGTTGATCGCCAAGGAGCTCGGGGTACCCGTGGTGGCGCTGTCCCAGCTGAACCGTGGCCCGGAACAGCGCACCGACAAGAAGCCGATGCTGTCCGACCTGCGTGAGTCCGGCTCGATCGAGCAAGACGCCGACGTCGTGCTGCTGGTGCACCGCGAAGACATGTACGAACGCGAGTCGCCCCGGGCCGGCGAGGCCGACATCATCATCGCCAAGCACCGTAACGGCCCGACCGGCAACGCGGTGGTTGCCTTCCAGGGCCACCTGTCCCGCTTCGTCGACATGCCCAGCTAGCTTGCCGCGTCTCAGGGATCGCGTAGACCAACTCCGAGCTGAGTAGCGCCCGGCCAGCGATGCCTGCACGGCGCTCATGTGGTGCCGGTGTCAGCCCGGCGTGTGACCATGTTGCTCGTGGTCGGGGATGGGGGCGTAGCTGCGATCGTAACCGGGCTGCTGCGGCGCGACGGCCGAGGTTTGTTGGTCCACCGTGCACCCACCCGGCGTTGGTATCCGGACTGCTGGGACCTTCCGGGCGGGCACATCGAGGACGGTGAGCCGCCAGCCGACGCGCTTCGACGTGAACTAGCCGAGGAACTCGGCGTCGCTGCGGTCGTGGCTGGCGCCCCGGCTGCCACCTTTCGTGGCGCGACCTTCCGGATGGCGGTCTGGGTCGTGGACGACTGGGAGGGTGAACCGACCAACCAGGAGCCGGCCGAGCACGACGCGATCGCCTGGCTGAGGGTCCAAGAGCTGGCGACACTGAAGCTCGCCCACGCTGGGCTTGCGACCTTGCTCAGACACGCCTTGCCCTAGCGATGCTCGGGGAGTTCTAGCGATGCACGGAGAGTCGCAGTGTCGTATCGGCTCGGCCGCACGGCGCTGTGCACACCCACACCGCCGGCCGCGTCAGCGACACGTAGGCTTCTGGATGACGAGCAGAGCGCGCGAACCGTCCGAAATCGTGCATCAGCTCCACAACGACAAGCCTGCTGTACTGGCCGCAGCTCCGACGTGCGGCGTGACCACGCGATCGTGTTCCAGACCAGGCCCGGCGTGACCTACTGCCATCACGCGGTCGCGACGGTCGTACGGACGATGCAGTGGTTCTTGCCTTTGCCGCAGACATATTCGAAGCCGGCCTCCTCGAACACCGAACGAGTGGCGTTGTAGAGGAACGACGCCGAGATCGTGCGGCCCGCCGTGTCCTGCGGATAGCTCTCGACCCTCCCGCCACCAGCCGCGGCGATCAACGACAGCGCCCCGTCGATGGCCACCCGGGCCACCCCGCGCCGGCGATAGGCCCGATCCACGAAGACGCAAGTGATCCGCCAATCGGCCCAGTCCGCACCGGCCGCGGCCACGTCCTGGCGATGCGAGATTCCGGGCAACTCGTCCTGGCTGCCGTACTGGGCCCAGGCAACCGCCACGTCTGCATCGAACACCAGCGCCGCGTGCGCGTTGCCGTTCGCGACCCGATCCTGCTTGTACAGCCGCGTGCGGTCGGCCGAGGGCGGCGGCCCGTCCTTCGTGGCGCCGCCGTGGACGGCCCGGTGGAACCAGGTGCAGTAACAGCCGCCGAAACCACCGCCGCCGTGCCGATCACACAACGCCACGAAGGCATCCCAGGTGTCGGCGTCCAACGGCCGGATCTCCAATCCGGCCGGCGCCTCGGTACTCATGATCGTTCGAGAACAGCCAGGTCGCGCTCGGCGAACCGCAGATGCTCCAGCTCCTCGTTCTGGATGACCCACAAGCAACGCAGCCGGGATAGCGTGGCGCCGCGTTCCCATGGCGGACCGACGACCTCCTCGGCCAGCTCCGCGGCCGTCACCTCGGCCAGGTAGGACCGCACCTGCGCCACCCGCTCCAGCCGGAACGCCAGCACCTCGTCGTAGCTCGGCTCGGCGTGGAAGTCGACGCCCAGCTCGTCGACCGAATCGACGAACTCGGCCACGCCGGTGAATGGCTTGCCCCAGGGGTGGTAGGGAGGTGTGCTGCCGCGCACCGCGCCCAGCCAGGCGTCGGTGGCGAAGGCCAGATGGCGCAGCGTCTCAGAGAACGACCACTCCTCGGCCACCGGCTCATCGACTGCGCCCGGCGGCAGGGCGGCCGCTCGGGCGTACGCCGGCGCCCAAGCTGCCTCGATCGCCGCCCAGGCCCGCTGTAACCCGGCCGGATCGCCGGCCCGGCGGAGGGCCCGCGCCGGTTGGCGTCGGGTCAGTTCGGCCTCGATCAACGGGGCAATCTCGATTCCGTCGATGCTCAGACCATCGAGTTCGCAGCCGAAGATCGCGAGATCGACCAGGTCCGAGTCGCGGATCATCGCTCCGGTCAGGTCGACCATCTGAAACCTCGTGTTGTTGAGCTGGACCCGATGGAACCGGGCTCCGGTCAGGTCGTCGCGGTTGAACTGCTGGTTTGGCATGGGCTCTCCAAATGCTGAGGTCGGTAGATGGCGAGCACGCTAACCCCATACCCTGACAAAATCCGTCCGGGAACCATTCGGAACCGGCCGCGTTCGCCGGCCGGATGCTCGTCCCGGCCTTCGACGACAGGTTCGACAATGCCAGCGCGGGCGCCCAGGAGGTCACGATCGGGACGACCAGCCGACGGTGGTAGGACTCCGACCCCCCCAGGTCGTGATCGGTCCATCGTGGTGGGGCTCAGCGAGGAAGACCCGGTGTCGAACCGGCCAGCCAGCCACCACACCGGCGGTATTCCGAAAACAAACCGTTGCCGAACCGTCGGCGCAGTTTCCCCTTTCCTTGTCGGGTGATCAACGTTAGGTTCTGCGCGTCTAGATGTTTTATCGCGCACGACTAAGTCTCACGCTCCTGGACGACGGTCCACGGGGCGGTCAGGCCCGTGGCCCTGAAACAACAGGTAGTCACGCCATCCGAGTTCGAACCTCATCCGAAGGATCTGCCATGCGTAAAGCCATCCGCAATCTCGGCGTGTTGTCCATCGCGGCCACCTCGGCCCTTCTCATGCCCGGTACGGCTGAGGCGGCCGTCCACCCCGCCATCACCTGGAACCTGGTCGGCTGCGCCGCGACCAAGTACACCGGAGCAAAGATCTGCCTGTACTGGGGCACCGGCAACCAGGCCCAGGGCCGGTTCATCAACGACTCGTCGGCCGACATCCAGAACCAGGGCTACTTCCAGATGACGTCCAACGGTCAGGACAACTACTGCGGTGACGTCGTCACCAAGCACGGCACCACGTCGACCTGCACCCGGACGCTGAACGGCACCTGGCGGCTCAACGACGTCTACCACTACAGCTCGACGCAGTACACGATCTACACCGCTTCGCACACCTACAACAGCTGATCGGCCGGGCCCCCCCCCGTTGCAGGATTCTGCAGATTCCCCTGGCCCCAGCCTGAAATCCCGGTAGCGTGGCCGGACGAACCAGGCCGAGCAACCACCGGGGGAACACCGTATGTCGTTGGGTAGCAGGATCACTGCCGGAATCGCCACCGCTGCCCTCGCCGTCGTCAGTGCGGTCGCGGTCAGCACGGTGACTGCACAGGAGGCCGACGCGGCCATCAGTTGCTCGACCACCACCAACGGGGGCAACGGTCCGTTCTACCCCGGGCCGGACGCGTCGAAGGCCTACGACGCGGCGTTCTCCAAGAGCTTCGCGTTGCCGGACCTGAGCACGCACACGCCGCAGGGTGTGGCCATCTGGCGAAACTGGGACGGAAAGAAGCACGACATCTTCCTCGTTGTCTCCTATCGCACCGGTCAGCACGCGCGGATCTATGGCATCACGCCGGCCGGTGCCGAGGTCGGTGCTCTCGAGATCGCGGACACCCACGCCGGCGGAATCGCCGTCGTCGGCAACTGGATCTACGTGGAGAACACCAGCACCAGCATCCGCAAGTACACCGCATCCTCGATCCGGACCGGGCTGAATCATCGCCGGGGTTACCTCTACGTCGCGGCGACCGGCAGCCCGCGCAACGTCTACGGTGCGTCCTTCATGACCGCGTACGGCAGCTACCTCTACAGCGGCAAGTTCAACGCGACCGGCCGCGACAAGATGTATGCCTACAAGGTCAACAGCAACGGCTCGCTGACCACGCAGGCCGGTGCGATCCAGGTGCCGACCAAGACCCAGGGCGTAGCTGTCCTGTCGGACCGATTCATCTTCAGCACCAGCTATCACCAGACCGACCGCGGCAACATCTACGTGGTCAAGCGCGGCTACTCCAGCCTGGACAGCGCCACCCTGCGTTGCTTCCGTGCCCCGACCATGAACGAGGGCGCGGTCGTGTACGGCAGTTACGTCTACGTCCTGTTCGAGGGCGGATCGTATGAGTACAAGAGCGCCAAGAACCGAATCGTCAATGCGCACAAGGGTTTACTGAGCAAGCTGCCCTACTGAGCCGGGTCGCCATCTCGACCGGACCGGCGTCAGGTAGTAGACCTGTGCGCATGGCTTCTCCTCAGGCGGTGATCGACGCACTCCGGGCCGCCGGGTGCGTCTTCGCCGAGGACGAGGCCGAACTACTGCTCGAGTCTGGCGCGTCCGAGCCCGACCTGACCGAGTTGGTCCGGCGCCGGGTCGCGGGTGAGCCGCTGGAATACCTGCTCGGGTGGGCCGAGTTCGCCGGCCTGCGGATCGCTGTCGAACCCGGGGTGTTCGTGCCTCGTCGCCGGACCGAATTGATGGTGTCGGTGGCCGTGCGTCGACTGGCCGGCCGGGTGCCGGCGGTGCTGCTCGACCTCTGCTGTGGCAGCGGCGCCGTCGCCTGTGCGGTGTCGGCCGCCGTTCCGGACGCCCGGGTGTTTGCCACCGATTGTGATCCGGTCGCGGTGCGTTGCGCCCGCCGGAACCTGCCCACCGACGCTGTCTTCCACGGAGATCTTTACCAGCCGGTGCCCTCGCGGCTGCGGGGTCAGGTCGACGTGCTGGTGGCGAATGCCCCGTACGTACCGACGGATTCGATCGCGCTGATGCCGCCCGAGGCACGGTTGTACGAAGCTCCGGTCGCCCTCAACGGCGGCTCGGACGGACTGGACGTGCTGCGCCGGGTGATCGCCGGCGCCGGGCCGTGGCTAGTACCGGACGGCTCCTTGCTGGTCGAGGCGGCCGAATCGCAGCTGGCGGCGCTGATGGAGTTCAGCCGGTCCTGCAGCCTCCAGGCAACGGTGCACACCGACGACGAGGTCGGAGCCATCGTGGTGGAGCTACAGGCCTGATAGCCTTCGCCCGTGCACCGCATCATCACGCCGCCGACCTGCTCCTGAGCGGATCGGCTCTGCCGGCCGACCGGAACTGACCGGTTCGGCGGCTCCGCGCTGGACTCCGCTCACACGACTATCCCCTTTTCGTCGTCGTTGGAGCTTGCCGTTATGAATGCCCGCAATTCGTTCTTCCTGTTGGTCCTGGCCGGGGTGCTGTGGGGCACTGGTGGCGTCACCGGCCACGGCCTGGCCGACACCACCGGACTGTCCGCGCCGGCCATCGCGGCCTATCGGCTGGGGATCGGCGGCCTGATCCTGGTGCTGCTGCTGATGGTTCGGCGGCCGGCCCTGCGGTCGATGGCCGGGCCGCCGATCCTGG
Source organism: Phormidium nigroviride PCC 7112 (assembly GCA_964658795.1). GTDB lineage: Bacteria > Actinomycetota > Actinomycetes > Mycobacteriales > Jatrophihabitantaceae > Jatrophihabitans_A. The sequence continues at coordinate 10,842 of CAZZZW010000030.1, read as the reverse complement.
TCACAGCCGTGCTGGCCGCCCTGTTCCAATGCGCCTACTTCGCCGCGGTCGCGGTGGGCGCGGTGAGTACGGCCACCCTCATCACCATCGGGTCCTCTCCGATCTTTGTCCTGCTATTCCAGGCGATTCGGGATCGACGGTGGCCGGCAGCCGGCCCGCTCCGCACCGTCGGGATCGGGGTTGTCGGGCTGGCCCTGCTGGTCGGTTCACCTGCGGCCGGCAGCACGCTGGCGGCCAGCCTGGGTGGTGCGGGACTGGCTGCGCTGAGCGGCGCGGCGTTCGCCGTGTTCACCATGTACCGGGCCCGGCCGAGCACCTACGATCCCGCGGTCACCACCGGATTCGGTTTCTTACTCGGGGGAATCCTGATCGCGCTCGTGGTGGTTCCGTTCACGCCGCTGACCTTTCACCCGTCCGGTCACAGCCTCGGCTTGCTGCTGCTGTTCGCCACCGTGCCCACAGCGTTGGCCTACACGCTGTTCTTTCGGGGCCTGGCCGGCGCGTCCGCGTCGGTGGCAACCGTGGTCGCGCTGCTGGAACCGCTGACCGGAACGGTGCTGGCGATCATCATCTTCGGGGACCGGCTCACCTGGCTCGGCATCATCGGTGCCGTCCTGTTGCTGCTGTCGGTGGTCGATGCCGGCCGCAGTGGCCGGCCGGTACCGGTCGAGGCGTGACCGCCGGGCACCGTCGTGGGAGGTCGTTCCTCGGAGACTCGGAGACTCGGAACCCCGAAACCCGGACGCCCGGTGACGCGGTCGGGGACGCCGAGCGCCGCTGGCGGAAGGGTCGCTCACTAAACTCGAGTCCGTGGCCCCGAACTTCAGCGAACTGACCACCATGCGCGTCGGTGGCCCCACCGGCGAGTTCGTCGAGGCGACCGAGACCGATGAGTTGGTCGAACTGGTGCGTGCCGCCGACAGCCAGGGTCAGCCCCTGCTGGTGATGGGCGGCGGGTCGAACCTGGTGGTCAGCGACCAGGGTTGGGCCGGCCGGACGATCCGGATAGCCACCGACGGCATCGACATCGTCGGCGACACCGTGAGAGTGGCGGCCGGCGTCGACTGGGATCGGTTGGTCCGGATCACCCTCGAACAGGGCTTGGCCGGCCTGGAGACGGTGTCCGGCATCCCGGGTCTGACCGGGGCCACGCCGGTCCAGAACGTCGGCGCCTTCGGTACCGAGACGTCCGACGTGCTCGAGGGTGTGACGGTCTATGACCGCGAGACCAAGTCGGTCGAGGACTGGCCGGCCGCCCGGTGCGGCTTTGGCAGCCACCGCAGCTCGGTGTTCAAGTACAGCGACCGCTGGGTCATCCTGCAGGTCCGGTATCGCCTTGTCGAATCAGGGCAATCCCGTCCGATCCGGTACGCCGAGCTGGCCGGCAAGCTCGGCGTCGAGATCGGCGCGACGGCCGCGACCGGGGACGTCCGGCAGGCCGTACTGGCCTCTCGAAGGTCGCGGGGCTCGCTGCTCGACCCGGCCGATCACGACACCTGGACCGTCGGCTCGTTCTTCTTGAACCCGGTGGTCGAGACCGTGCCGGCGGCCGCCGTCGACGCTCCCCAGTTCGCGGATCCCAAAGGGACCAAGATCCCGGCCGCGTGGTTGATCCAGCGCGCGGGCTTTCCGCCCGGCTATGGTCGCGACTTCGGCACCGGCCGGGTCACGCTCTCGACCAAGCATGCGTTGGCGATCTCCAACCGCGGCGGTGCCAGCACGGCGGAGGTGATGGCCTTGGCCGGGCACGTCCGCGACGGGGTGCAAGCCACGTTCGGTGTCGAACTGCGGCCCGAGTGCCGATTGGTGAACTGCGAGCTGGCCGACTCGCGCCAGGCCTGATCGTCGGGTCGGCCGGCCCGAACCAGCTAGGACGTCGGGCGGCCCGGGCACTCCGACCCGGGCAGGTTATGAGTGGCCCATGTGGTCAGTTCGTCCAGCGCCGGCGTCAAGGCTTTGCCCGATACGGTAAGGGCATAACTCACCGCCAGCGGGGGCCCGGGGTCGACCGTGCGCTCGATCAGACCGGCCCCGGTGAGTTCGACCAGCCGCTCGGACAGCACCGAGTCGCTGATGCCGGTGACCGCCCGCTTGAGTTCGGCGAAGCCGGCCGGCCCGTGCATCAGAGTGCCGAGCAGCACCCCGTTCCACCGCTTGCCCAGGAACGCGAACGCCCGCGACAGCGCGCCATCGCACTGGCGCGGTTCATGCGCAGGATCACGGCGAACGTCCATCCGACCATCGTAGCTTGCAACTAGCTCCAGCAGTGTTACTCTCTTTTTCGAAGTGCTAGGTTTTTAGAAGCTACATCGGATTTGATGAGTGACTCGGACCAGAAGAGCCACCAGAGACTGTTACGAGGAGTCCAGCCATGACTGCCACCACCACCGCCCCCACGTTGGACGACGCCGGCCGCGCGTTGCTGTTCACCGATGCGCGCACCGCGAACTCCTTCTCCGACGAGCCGGTCTCCGACCGGGAACTGTCAGACATCTGGGAGCTGTCCAAGTGGGCGCCGAGCGCGGCCAACACTCAGCCGCTGCGCGTCCTGTACGTCCGGACCGATGCCGGCAAGCAGCGCCTGGTCTCGCACATGGCCGAGGGGAACCAGGCCAAGACCCTGTCGGCGCCGGTCACCGCGGTACTGGCCGTCGACCGTCGCTTTCACGACCGCATCCCCGAGGTCTTTCCGATCCGGCCGGAGATGAAGGACTTCTTCG
>CAZZZW010000030.1:0-8112 GCA_964658795.1 Phormidium nigroviride PCC 7112 | reverse complement strand
TTCGAGGCCGACGAGGCGATGCGCACCAATCACGGTGATTTCAACGCCGCTTTGCAGGCCGGCTACTTCATCCTCGCCGTGCGCGCGCTCGGCCTGGTCGCCGGTCCGATGAAGGGTTACGACGCCGCCGGCATCGATGCCGACTTCTTCCCGGACGGGCAGTGGAACACGATCCTGGCCGTGAACATCGGCCACCCTGGCGAGAACCCGTGGTTCGACCGGCTGCCCCGGCTCGGCCACGACGCCGTGCTGCAGTGGGCCTGAGCCCAGCGCGAAGGGCGGCCGTACTCGCTCGACGAGCACGAAGGTCCGGGCAGGTAGCGCACGCCAGGCCACCCGGAATGCAAGTGGACTAAACAATTTCGTCTAGACGCCGATGGTTCTGCAGTGACCATCATGCGAGATGTCGCCGCCGAATCGTTTTCGACGACCGTCGACAACTCGACCGACCCAGTTCCCAGCGACACCTCCTACGCCCACCTCTACCACCGCAGCCCGCTGCGCCGGGCCGTCAGCCTGCTGCCCGCGGGGCGGATGCTGCCGGCCCCGATCTGGGAGCGGCGCCACCTCTGGATCACCCGGTTCGCCCTGCTCCAATCGGTCGGCATCGGCCTCTACGCCCTGACCCAGCACCTGGCCATCGTCAGCTGCATTACCTACGTCCTGGCGTGCGCGGTGCCGGCCCTGCTCGGGTGGTACCGCGGAGCCTCGCGTCGGATGCGCACGATGTCGTCCACCGTCGGGTTGATGCTGTCCTCGGCCAGCATCGTCGACATCGCCGGGGGCGTGACCGAGGCGCACTTCCACTTCTTCGTGATGATCGGTGTGGTCGCTCTCTACCAGGACTGGCTGGCGTTCGGGCTGTGCATCCTGATCGTGGTGTTGCACCACGCCGTCATGGGCAAGCTCGATCCGAACGCGGTGTTCGGCGGCCGGCAGTCGGCTGACCCGCTGAAGTGGGCGCTGATCCACGCCGGCTTTGTGCTGGCCGCCAGCGTCACCCACCTGATCGCGTGGAAGGCCAGCGAGGAACAGGAGCTGTCCGATCCGCTCACGCGGCTGCCCAACCGGGCCTCGTTCGTCGAGACGCTCGATCGTCGGCTGGCCGATCCAGACCGTCCGGTCAGCGTGCTGTTCGTCGACCTGGACAACTTCAAGTCGATCAATGACGGCGCCGGACACCACATCGGCGACCTGGCCATCCAGCACGCGGGCGCCCGGATGTCGAAGGTGCTGCGCGAAGGGGACGTGGCGGCCCGGCTCGGTGGTGACGAGTTCGCGGTGTTGGTGCATGGTGATGCCAGCCAGGCCCAGTTCGTCGGCCGCCGAATCTCCGATGCCCTGCAATCCCCGGTCGTCTTGGACGATCGCGAGGTCTTCATCCAGGCCAGCATCGGCGTGGCCGACTCCCAGCTGGCCGGCTCCCGGGACTCGGCCGACCTGCTGCGTGACGCCGACCTGGCGATGTATCTGGCCAAGTCTTCGGGCAAGAACCAGGTCGTGGTCTACACCGCGGGTGTCGACAAACTGGTCCGGGAGCGGGCATCGCTGGCCGCCGACATCCGGCACGCGCTGATGCGGGACGAGTTCGAACTGCACTACCAGCCCCTGATCGCGGCCGGAGACCGGTTGACCGGGGTCGAGGCGCTGCTGCGCTGGCACCACCCGCAGCGGGGTCTGGTGCCGCCGAACGACTTCATCCAACTGGCCGAGGAGACCGGCGACATCAGAGCCATCGGAGCCTGGGTGCTGCGGACGGCGGCCGAGCAGGTGGTGCGCTGGCATGCCGAGTTGCCCGGCTGTGAGCAGCTGGAGTTGTCGGTGAACCTCTCACCGTTGCAATTGCGCGACCGGGACCTGGTGACGATGGTGGTCGACGTGCTGGCCGACACCGGTCTGGATCCGCACCAGCTGACCCTCGAGGTCACCGAATCGACGCTGCTGACCGACCTGGACCTGGCCCGCCAGCACCTGGACTCACTGCGCGCGCTCGGCTGCCGGGTCGCGATCGACGACTTCGGCACCGGCTACTCCTCGCTGTCCTACCTCTCCCGGCTGCCGGCCGACGTGGTGAAGATCGACCGCTCGTTCGTCAAGGATCTGGACCAGTACTCGGGCGCCGTCGCCCTGGTCCGCGGCATCATCGAGATGGCCCGGGCCCTCGGGCTGGACGTCCTGGCCGAAGGCGTGGAGATCCAGGCGCAGCAGGCGATCCTCGGCGAGCTGGGTTGCCCGCGCTATCAGGGCTACCTGTTCTGCAAGCCGCTACCGGCCGATGAGTTCTCCGACTACGTCGGCCAGCCGGTGGGTTAGCTCATGCTTGCCGATGTCCACGGCGGTGGCACCCTGCTGGCTCACCACGCGGGTCACCTCTCCTTGCTGCTCGGCTGGGTGGCGATCTTCGCCGTCGTCGTGGGGCGGCAGAAGGTCAAGGCGCTCGGGCTGACCGTGGTGCCCCTCCGACCTGGGGTGAACACCCTGTCGATGGCGGGCTGTTTCGTGGTCGCGGCCGGTGCCCAATGGGTGATCATCGGCGAACACGTGACCGCTGGCCCGGCCAGGATTGCCCTGGTCACACTGACGATGGGGCAATTGCTCCTGGCCGGCCTCGTCGCCGGCCGGCCGTCCGAACGGCTGGTCCGCGCGGTCGGTACCGCGTGCCTGGTGATCGCCCTGTGGTGGGTGCTCGGTCGTGGACTGGCCGGCCCGGGCTCGGTGCTGTCGCTGGTCGATGTGCTGGCGTTCTCGGCCCAACTGGCCACGGCCGGCTGCGCGTGGCTGGTGCTGTCACGGACGCCGGTACTGTCGAACTGACGCGCGAACAACCGACGCGGCTGATCACAGGAGCGTCGCCATGCAGGATTTTCAGTGCCCGAAGTGCGGTCAGCAACTGGCCTTCGAGAACTCCCACTGTCTGCGGTGCGGTTCGGAGGTGGGCATCGCCCCGCCACTGGCCGGCTTCGCCCTGGTCGGCAACGGTTTCGAGCGTTGCGCGAATGTGGAGGTCGCCGGCTGCAACTGGCTGGTCCGATCGCCGGGCACGCTCTGTCGCTCCTGCGCGCTGACCCGCACCCGACCGGCCGACTCCGACGCACCGGCGCTGATCGAATTCGTCAAGGCGGAGGCGGCCAAACGGCGCCTGGTGTTCGAGCTGGACGCGTTGCGATTGCCGATCACCGCCCGCGCCGACGATCCGTCCGGAGTGACCTTCGATCTGCTCTCCAGTGAGTTCGAGCCGGTCTCGACCGGACACGACGATGGTGTGATCACCCTCGACCTGGCCGAGGGCGATGATGTGCACCGGGAGCAGCTCCGCAAGTCCATGGACGAGCCGTACCGGACGGTGCTCGGGCATTTCCGGCACGAGATCGGGCACTACTACTTCACCGTGTTGGTCGCCGATCGAGATCTAGCCGATTTCATCGAGCTGTTCGGCGACCCGAACACCGATTATCAGGCCGCGCTGGACCGGCACTACTCCCAGGGTGCGCCGGCCAACTGGGGCGATTCCTACGTCTCGGCCTACGCCACCATGCACCCGGCCGAGGACTGGGCCGAGACCTTCGCCCATTACTTGCACATTCGGGATTCCCTCGACACCGCCGCGGCCTTCGCGTTTGCGCCCTCCGGGGTGGCCATCGGGTTGGTGCCCCCGACCGAGATCGGCTTCGACCGCATCATCAACGAGTGGTTACCGCTGGCCTGGTCGTTGAACATGCTGAATCGCTCGATGGGACAAGAGGATCTGTACCCGTTCGTGCTCAGCCCGGCGGTCCTGGACAAGCTGCGGAGTGTGCACCGATTCGTGCAGCGCGCCGCGTTGGCCAACCACTACTAAGCGCGCCCGATCCGTGCACCGCATGGTGCACCGAGCAGCGCTCACTTCGTGAACCCTGCCGCGCTAGACGACGCGGTGCAGCCAGTTGTGGGTGTCGGCGGCCCGGCCGTACTGGATGTCGAGCAGGTGGTCCCGGATGGCCAAGGTTTGCTTGCCCGGCTCGCCGTTGCCGACCGTGACTTCGTAGCCGTCGCCCTTGAAACCCTTGATCGGGGTGATCACGGCGGCGGTGCCGGCGGCGAACACTTCGCTGATCGAGCCGTCCGAGCAGCGGTCGCGCAGCTCGTCGAGTCCGATCTTGCGCTCGACCGGCTTGAGCCCGTGCTCCTCGGCCAGCGCGAGCACACAGTCACGGGTGACGCCTTCGAGGATGGTGCCGAGACCTGGCGTGAGCAGCTCGCCGTCGGTCGTGACCATGCACAGGTTCATGGTGCCGGACTCCTCGAGCCACTTGTGCTCGAGCCCGTCGACGTAGAGCACCTGCTCGCAGCCGTGTTCCTGGGCCTCGAGCTGGGCGGCCAGGCTGCTGGCGTAGTTGCCACCGCACTTGGCCTCGCCGGTGCCGCCGGGTGCCGCCCGGGTGTAGGTGGTGCTGACCCAGAGCGTGACGCCCTTGACCCCACCGGAGAAGTACGGGCCGGCCGGGCTGGCGATCACCGAGTAGATGACCTCGGCGGCCGGCCGAACCCCGAGGAAGGCCTCGGAGGCGAACATGAACGGCCGTAGGTACAGCGATCGTTCGTCACCCTCGGCGTACTCGGGCACCCAGTCCTGGTCGGCCTTGACCAGCTCGGCCACGCTGTCGATGAAGTCCTGTTCCTCGATCACCGGCAACGCCAGCCGACGGGCCGACTTGGCGAACCGGCGGGCGTTGGCCTCGGGCCGAAAGAGCCAGACGCTGCCGTCCGCGTGCCGGTAGGCCTTCATGCCTTCGAAGATCTCCTGGCCGTAATGCAGCACGGCCGCCGACGGGTGCATCGAGAACGGGGCCAGCGCGGTTACCTTCGGCTCGGTCCACCCGGCGGCCGGCGTCCAGGTCACGACGCTCATGTTGTCGGTGAAGTACTTGCCGAAGCCGGGGTCAGCCAGGATCGCGGCCCGCTGCTCGGCGGGCAACGGGGCGGCGTTGGGCTCGATCGAGAAGGTCATGGCCTGAGTCTAGAGGCGACAACTAGGACGTCCAACTAACCTGAAGCGGACGACCGGATCGAGGTTCGGACGACCCAGGGAGCCCAAGATGACGGCAACTTCGAGCGATCGGTCCGACCTCCGGCCGGCGCTGGCGTGGCGTTCGGTGCTGCCCCCGATCGTGGCGATGGTCGTCGTGCTGACCGCGTTCAGCGATGGCTACGGCTACCACCGCGACGAGCTGTACTTCCGGATGCTGGACCCGCGCTGGGGTTACGTCGATCAACCGCCGCTGGCCCCGGCCGTGGCCCACCTGTTCGGCAGCATCGCCGACCAGCCCTGGGCGATTCGGATTCCGGCCACTCTGGCCGCGGCCGGTTCGGCGCTGGTGCTGGTGCTGGTCACCCGCGAACTGGGCGGCGGCGTCGTGGCCCAGCGATTGTGTGCCTGGGGCTACTGCTTCGCCGCGCTGCCGTTGATCTTCGGGCACACGCTCCTCACCTCCACACTTGACCTACCGGTCTGGCCGGCCGTGCTGCTGTTCGTGCTGCGGGCCCAGCTCCGGGATGACCCCCGCTGGTGGGCAGTGGCCGGTGCGGTGGTCGGCGTGAGCCTGTACAACAAACTGTTGATCGCGGTCCTGCTGATCGCGCTCGGTCTGGGGTTGTTCGTGGTCGGACCGCGAAAGGCCTTTTTCTCGCGGTGGATTCTGCTCGGCATCGGGCTTATGGCGCTGCTCGGTCTGCCCAATCTGCTGTATCAGTTGGTGAACGGGTTCCCGCAACTCACGATGGGCCGTGCGTTGTCGGCCCATCACGGTGGCCAGTCCCGGATCTTCATGTGGCCATTCTTGTTGCTGATGCTCGGGCCGCCGCTGGTGCCGATCTGGCTGGCCGGTCTGGTCCGGCTGTGGCAGCTACGACCGGTGCGGTTCGTGGCAATGGCCTTTCCGTTCCTACTGATTCTCGTCTTCGCCATGGGCGCTCAGTTCTACTATCCGATCGGTTTGGTGTCGTTGCTGTTCGCGGTGGGCTGTGTCCCGGCCGCCGACTGGCTGTCACGGTCGAACGCGCGACGCGGTTGGGTGATCGCCGGGGTCGGGCTGAACGCCATGGTCAGCCTGGTGCTGGCGCTGCCATTGATTCCCGTTTCGGCAGTGGGTAAAACCCCGATCCCGGGCATCAACCAGGCCGCCCGCGACACGGTCGGCTGGCCGACCTACGTCGGTCAGGTCCGAGCGGTGTACGACTCGCTGTCCCCGACGGACAAAGCCCGAACCCAACTGGTCGCCAGCAACTACGGCGAGGCCGGCGCCCTCGAACGGTATGGCACCGGACTGCCCAAGGTGTTCAGCGGCCAGAATGGCCTGTACGAACAGGGGACTCCGTCCGCGCCGGTGGTGATCGTGGTCGGGGGACAGGTGCCGGACGTGACCCAGTGGTTCGCCTCCTGCCAGGTAAAGGCCCACCTGGACAACGGCGACGATGTCGACAATGAGGAGCAGGACGAGCCGATCGCGGTGTGCCGCAACCCGATCGGGGGCTGGCGAGAAGTCTGGCCGCACTTCAAGCACTTGGACTGAGGCGTTGTCTCCCGGCTCGGTTCAGCGGCGGCAATTCGGTTCCGGCATTGCCGAGCGGGGTTGAGCGCATGTGTTCTAGAACCGGTTCCATGATGTTGGCCAGGGCAGCGGGGTCGTCGGCGGTCATCGAGTGGAATAGCAGCTGCTTGAGCACGGCGATGTGTCCTGGCGATGCTCTGACCGGCAAGGTCCTCGTCTGGCCCGCGACGGTCTGATTCACGAACCTCAGCACCAGTCCAACCCGGCGCCGTCGACGACATCCGACCTAGCTGGCAGCTCCCGGTCCTGAGATCGCGCGAAGGTCGGGATCGTCGGTGAGGAGGTTCGGCAAGACATACTCGCGGAGCGTGGCATCTATATCTCGCCAGCACCGACTCCAGCGTGCGGATGGTGGCCTTGAGGCCGGGGCGCTCAGGGCCACCAGCTGGTTACGCTCCCAAACCTCACGGAACCGCTGGTCCCGATTGATCTGGTCGAAAGCCCCTGCCTGCGAGCCACGGCGGGCCGACCGTCGGTTCGATCGCGTCATCGACCGTATGTTTACGGCTGCTGCCCGGCCGAGGCGACGATTGCGGTCTTGAGGGTGATCTCGGCCGCCCAGTCCTGGTGGCCGGATGGGTTGACTCCGACGAAACCGAGGAAAGCGTGGGATCGGATGTCGAAGGCCAGGCCGTAGGAGCCGTTGGTCATGCTGGTACAGGTCACGCCGATGAGGTTCTTGCCGGCGGCCGGTTTCACGGTCAGGGTGTGCAGGCCGGGGCAGCCGGCTGTGTAGCGCAGCAGGGCGGCGGCCGGCCTGGGAGCGGTGAGGTCTTGGTGGAGCGCCCCGACGATGATCTTGCCCTGGGCGTTGGCGGCCTTGGCGCCCGGCGCCATTTTCTCCAGGTAGGCGTCCCAGGCCGATGGTGTGGTGGGGGCGTCACCGAGGTAGTGCGGGACGTCGTTGAGCGTGCAGGTGCCAGATTCGCCGACGGACACGATCTGGCCGTCTTTGCATCCTGGGACCGCTACCGTCGTGCCGTCTGTGGTGTGGCCGATGCCAGGCCGGGTACCACTCACCGAGGTCCAGGTGGTCGCTTGGTTCGTCTCGACGTAGAAGAACTGTTGCGGGTCGGGAGTGGTCCAGGCGGGCGCGTGGTCAAGTTGGGCCGCGGCGTCGTTGAGGATGGCGACGGCCTCGGTCTGGTCGGCCGTTCGCGCCGGACTCGTCATCTTTGCCGATGGCCGCGGTGAGGCTGGCCGGCTGCCAGAGGCGGCAGCGGGCACGGTGTGAGCCGCTGAGCCGCCGGGCGTGCTGCGCAACGCGATGGTGGTGACGCCGGCGGCCACGGCCACCGCAGCCGCGACGGCCACCGGCGCCAGCCACCGAGCTGCGGCGCCGCGCCCCCGATCGGCTGGCTGAGTCCTTGCCCCGGCCAGGATGTCGTCCAGCGAGGGGGCCGTCTGCTCGGTCGCGTGCCGCTCCATCTCGTGAAGGGCGTTCCTGAGGTCGTTCTCGGTGCGATTCATTGCATCGTCCTGTCTGGAGTAAAAGTGGGAGTGATGCGCAGGCTGGCCAGCCCGC
>CAZZZW010000029.1:19914-21830 GCA_964658795.1 Phormidium nigroviride PCC 7112 | reverse complement strand
GACCCTGAGCCGGACGACCCTGGGCCGGCCGGGGCTGGTTGGCCGCGCTGGGCTGCCGCACCGGACCCGGCTGGCGGACGTCCCGGGGGGCGGACGGGCGCTGCCCCATGGCCGGACGCGGACCGGGCGGTGGCCCGCTCCGGCGCACGCGTCCCGGTGGCACCGGTGGCTGCTGCGGTGGGCGGGTCATCAACGGCCTCCGGGACTGGACGTGGTCGGGTTCGTGCTCGGCTTCGCCTTGCTGGCCGCGGTCGTCGTGCCGGGTCTCGGCGCTGTGCTCGACTTCGCTCCCGAGCTGCGCGCCGGCGTCTTGCTGGTCTTCGGCGTCGGCTTGGCCGGGGTCTTCGACGCGGTTGCGGTCTTCGACGGGGTCGCACTGGCCGGCGGCGGCACCACCGGTGAGCTGGCCGGGACGGCCGAGCCGAGCACGGTCACCGAACCGTTGGCGTTGATCCGCAGGAAGGCCGGGTTGGGATTGGGCACCAGTCCCTGTGCCGCGGCCGCCGCGGCGAGGGCACTCGGCGCTTGCTTGCTGGCCAGGTCCCGGATGAGTTGCTGTTCCTGATCCGAGGCGTTCGCATTGGCATCGGTCAACGAGGACTGCTTGAGCTCCTGGGCGGCCGAAGCGGTGTTCAACGCCAGCAAGGCACACAGTCCGGCCAGCAGCATGACGCCGAGCAGCACCGGCAGCGGCATCGTCCGTAATCGGGTTTTGCCCGTAGAAGCCTGCCCCTCCGGGTTAGCTGCCAATGGACCGTTCGAGCTGGACCGCACGTCATTCCCCCGATTCACGCCGCTGGCCTTTGCGACCAATGCCTGGGTTGCGCCTCGTAGCGCCCCTCACCTTCACGCCGCTGGCCTTCGCGACCAATGCCTGGGTTGCGCCTCGTAGCGCCCCTCGCCTTCACGCCGCACGGATCCGCTCCGCGGCCCGCAACCGCACTGAGGCGGCGCGCGGGTTGGCCGCGATCTCGGCCTCGGTGGCGGGTTCGGCGCCACGATTGAGCAGCCGGATCTGCGGACCGGCCTCGGCCAACCGGACCGGCAGTCCGGCCGGCGTCCGGTCGATCGCCAGCTCGCCGAAGGCCCGCTTGACGATCCGGTCCTCCAACGAGTGGTAAGACAGCACCACGATCCGGCCACCGACCGCCAGCGCGTTCAGCGCGGCCGGCACCGCTGCCTCGACCGCGGCCAGTTCGGCGTTCACCTCGATCCGCAAAGCCTGAAACGTGCGCTTGGCTGGATGGCCGCCGGTCCTTCGAGTGGCCGCCGGAATAGCGTCACGAACCAGCTCGGCCAGCTCGGCGCTCGAGGTGATCCGGCTCTGCTTCCGGCGGCGATCAATGGCCTGGGCCACCCGCAGGGCGAATCGCTCCTCGCCGTACTCACGCAGGATCCGGGCCAGGCGCGGCACCGGGTACTGGTTGATTATCTCCTCGGCCGTCAGCTCGTCCTCGGGGTTCATCCGCATGTCCAGCCTCGAGTCCTGGGCGTAGGAGAACCCTCGCTCCACCAGATCCAGCTGCATGGACGAGACGCCGAGATCGAACAGCGCCGCGTTGATCCGGTCGACGTTCAGCCGGGCCAGCACTGCCGGTAGTTCGTCGTAGACCGCATGCACCAGGTCGATCCGATCGGCGTAGGGCGCGAGCCGGCGGGCGCTGCGGGCCAGTGCCTCGGGATCGCGGTCCAGCCCGATCAGGCGTAGCTGCGGATGCGCGGCCAGCAGCGCCGCGCTGTGTCCGCCCAGGCCGAGGGTGGCATCGACCACGACCGCGCCGACCTCGTTCAGCGTTGGCGCCAGCAGTTCCAGGACCCGCTCGAGCAAGACCGGAACGTGGGCAGCGGTTGTGCGCTGCTGACCGTCCGGTTGGTCCATGCGGTGACTCCTGGCTGATCTGGTGCGGTGGGCCGAT
>CAZZZW010000029.1:0-19904 GCA_964658795.1 Phormidium nigroviride PCC 7112 | reverse complement strand
GAAGCGACCCGACGGGCGATGCTGCTGGCTGTCCTTGCGCTACCGGCGTTCGTGCCGACAGGTCTCCACCCGCCTGCCAGAGTTCGGGAGCCCTGGCGCCGGGGAAGTGCGTCAGGAGTGCCGAGCGTGCTGGCGGGAGGAGGCCGACCGGCGCGAACTACGCGGCGGGTGGGCCGTTCGGTCAGAGCAGGCCGGGTAACACCTCCTCGGCATCGGCAAAGGATTGCTCGGTGCCGTCGAGGTAGGCCTGCCAGGCGGCGGAATCCCAGACTTCGACCCGACTGTTGGCCCCGATCACCACGCAGTCCTTCTGCAGGCCGGCGTACTCGCGCAGCGGGGCCGGCACCGTGATCCGTCCCTGGCCGTCCGGAACCTCGTGCGAGGCACTGGCGAAGAAGACGCGGCTGTAGTCCCGGACGCTGCGCTGGGTGACCGGAGCGGTCCGGAGCAGGTCGGTGATCCGGGTGAACTCGGCCATCGGAAAGACGAAGAGACAGCGCTCCTGACCTTTGGTGATCACCAGTCCTCCCTCCAGATCGCTGCGGAACTTCGCCGGCAGGGCAAGCCGTCCCTTGTCGTCGAGTCGAGGGGTGTGCGTGCCGAGAAACATCGGCCCACCCCTCTCTTCACACTTTCCCCACCACAACCCACGATACCCCACTCCTCACCACCGTCAATCCAAAACGCGGAACTTCGACCGCGTTTCGTCGCCGTGAATCCCCCAGATCACGGGGACCGCGCGGAGTGGGGAACCGTGGGGCGGCCAAGTCCGTATTTCAGTCGGCGAGACGTTTTAACCCGCTTGCGCACGGGAAGGATCAGCTAGCAACTACGCTCAGGGCGCCTTCGATCCCGGGAGTTCGATTACGGCCCGATGACGGAGGCTCGACTTATCGGCACATCTCGATGACGCTGGTCGTGGTCGCACGGGGGCAATCTGCGCCACTCGGCCATGACCACGACAGGACGGGTTCGAAGTTCCAGTGACACATGCAGCGCAGGCAGGCGAAATGAACGGTGGGCTCGGCGGGGGCTCGGCCAACGGGCGCACGGACTACCCGGCCAGCTCAGCGATCGCGGAGGTCGGCCCGGCCGCGCTCCGGATCGTCGAGAACATCGAGAAGGTTGTCGCCGGTAAGTACTCGGTCATCCGGCTCGGGGTCACCGTCTTGCTGGCCGAGGGCCACCTGCTCATCGAGGACGTGCCCGGCGTCGGCAAGACGACCTTCGCCAAGGCCTTGGCCCGCTCGATCGACTGTTCGGTCCGCCGGCTGCAGTTCACCCCGGACCTGCTGCCCAGCGACGTGACCGGCGTGAGCATCTACAACGCCGAGTCCACCGACTTCGAGTTCAAACCCGGTCCGGTGTTCGCCAACATCGTGCTGGGCGACGAGATCAACCGGGCCTCCCCGAAGACCCAGGCCGCCCTGCTGGAGTGCATGGCCGAGCGGCAGGTCACCGTCGACGGCACCCGCTACGAGTTGCAGTCGCCGTTCATCGTGCTGGCCACCCAGAACCCGGTCGAGATGGAGGGCACCTATGCCCTGCCCGAGGCCCAGCGCGACCGGTTCACGGCCAAGATCTCACTCGGATATCCCGATCGGGCGGCCGAGATCGCGATGCTGTCCGACCAGACCACCTCGGACCCGATGGCGACGCTCGGCTCGGTGTCCGACGCAGCCCACATCCGGTCTTTGATCGCGGCCGTTCGAGGGGTGCACGTCGTCGATGCGGTGAAGAACTACGTGGTGGCGTTGGCCGAGGCCACCCGCAACCATCCCGAGATCCGACTCGGCGCATCCCCGCGGGCGTCGCTGCATCTGCTACGCACGGCCAAGGCCGCCGCGGCGATGGCCGGGCGCGACTACGTGGTGCCCGACGACGTCCAGCAACTGGCCGTCCCGGTCCTGGCGCACCGGCTGATCCCGGCCGCATCGGCCACCGTGGCCGGCCGGACTCCGGAGGACCTGACCGCCGAGGTCGTGGCCAAGGTGCCGATCCCGGCCGCGGCCCAGCGGGCCTGAGCCTGTGGCGACCGCCCGATCGGCCGGCCGTACCGCCCGATCGTTGCTGACCGGGCGCCGCGAGCAACCGCCCTCGCCGCCCGCACCGGGCGAACGCCAGATCGCGGTCTCGGCCATCGGCACCCGCAAGGTGGCGCTGTCGGGCCGCGGCCGGATCTTCATCGCGGTCGGTGCGCTGTCGCTGGTCGCCGGCCTGCTGCTCGGCGTGCTTGACCTGCAACGAGTCGGCGTGCTGCTCCTGGTGCTGCCTATCCCGGCCTGGCTGGCGGTGCGTCAGTCCCGCTCCGGCCTGCGGGTCGGTCACGCGGTGAGCCCGTCCCGGATCGTGGTCGGCGCGACCGCGGAGGTACGCCTGGTGCTGGGCAACCCACACGGTTTCGGCACCGGACCGCTGCGCATCACCGAGACGGTGCCCGGCGGGCGTCCGCTGCGGTTCAGCGTGGCCGGGGTGCGCGGTCGGCAGCGGCGGACCGTCGCCTACCCGCTCCCCCGGCTGCGGCGCGGCCGCTACACGGTCGGACCGACCACCGTGGTGGCCAGCGACCCGTTCGGTCTGGTCACCGCCGACACCCGGTCGACCGATACCGCGGAACTGATCGTGCAGCCCGAGGTCCATCCGCTGGCTGCGTTGACGCTGCCGATCGCCTGGCGCGACGGCGCGGCCACGCTGAGCCACTCGGTCGGGTCGGGCGGTTCCGACGACGCCTCGGTCCGCGAGTTCCGGCACGGCGATGACCTGCGCAAGATCCATTGGCGCAGCACGGCCAAGACCGGTGGCCTGATGGTCCGGCAGGAGGAGCGACCCTGGCACGGCGAGTCGCTGGTGCTGCTCGACACCCGGGTGCTGGCCTACCCGACACCGGTCGGTGAAGAGGAATCAGCCGCGTTCGAATGGGCGATCTCGACCGCGGCCAGCATCGCCGGCCATCTGGTCCAACGGGGCCGGCGGGCGATGGTGGTGACCGGCAGCGGACAGGTCGCCCACGATGAATCGATCGGCATCCTCGACATGCTGGCCGAGACGAAGCCGGCCCTGCGCAGTGACATGCAGCCCCTGGCCACTGCTCTCGGCGGTCTCGGCCGGGACGCCTCGACCTTCGCGCTGCTGGGCACCGCGCCACACACCCCGATCTCTGAGTTGGTGGACCGCCCGCGCCCACCGGGCACCTCGGTCGCCCTGCTGCTCAAGACCTGGACCTGGACGAGCGGCGCCGAGCGGGACCCGCTGCGCGAGGAGACCTGGCAGAGCAACGCCGAGACACTGCGATCAGCCGGCTGGCGGGTAGTGCCGGCCGAGGCCGGTATGTCGCTCGACGAACTGTGGCCACGGATGCTCAACGTGCGGGCGGGGGTCAGGCGATGACGACGGCGGTAGCCCGATCGAACACGGCCCTGCTGGCCGCGACCGGCACGGTGGCCGGCGGCATGTTCCTGACCACGTTGCCACTGTCCTCGGTCTTCACCGACTGGACCTGGCTGTGGGCCAGTGTGGGCTGCGCGCTGCCCTACCTTCTGGTCGTCTCGGCGTTCCGCTACCGCGGCCGGACCGAGTGGTGGCCCAGCGTGATCGGGCTGGTGCTGTCGGCGCTGATGCTGCTGTGGGTGTTCGTGCCCCAGCATCTGTGGTTCGGGTTGATCCCGACGGGACAGTCGGTGTCCGACATCAACCACCTGGTCGATCAGGCGCACCAGATCATGGAGGGCGATCACGCACCGGTGCCGGCCAGCGCGCCCCTGCGGCTGCTGGTGGCCGCGGCGCTGGTGTTGCTGGTGGCCTTGACCGACATCCTCGGTGTGCTGCTACGGCAGCCGCTGCTGGCCGCCGCCCCGCTGCTCGAGGTGCTGGCAGTGGCTTCGGCGACATCGTCCCGCTCGGCCAACCCGGTCTGGTTCGCGGCGGCGGCGATCGGTTTTCTGCTGATCCTGCTGGCTGGAACTCGATTGCAGGACGCCGCCTGGGGACCATCGGTGGACGGCTCGGCCGGTCGCCTGGCCGGCGGTCGGCGGATGGCGGCCACCGGCATCGTAGCCGCGTTGATCATCCCGCTGTTGCTGCCGGCGGTACCGACGAACCTACTGGCCAAGGCCGCCCACCACGACACCAACGGCAGCCTGGCCGGAGACGGCAACGGTCTGCTGACCCTCAGTTCGCTGGCCTCGCTGCAGGGCTCGCTCAAACTCACCACGCCGAAAAACCTGTTCCAGGTACAGGTCGGCACCACCGACGCACCGTTCTACGTCCGACAGGAGGTCGACGACCTCTTCACCACCAGCGGCTGGAAGCCGTCCGGATCGACCTTCGGCGATCCGATGCAGGTGTCCCTGGCGCAGAACGACTACCCGGTGCTGCCGAGTTCGTCCGGGTCGGACAAGTCCAACTCCATGGAGATGCAGGCGACGTTCTCGATCCTCAACCTGGGCGGCCAGACGTTACCGATCCTGGCCAATCCCAAGGCGCTGCGGATCAAGGGCAACGATGGGCAGTGGAACAGCACCACGTCCAACGTCACCGGCGTCAATCTCAAGCGCAAGATGGTCTACACCGAGGACGTCGAGCAGCCCTCGCCCTCGGTCAAGGACCTGGAGGCCGCGCCGGCCTGGGACAGCGGCGGCAATCAACAGTTGGAGCAGCGCTACCGATCGCTGCCCAAGCAGCCGGACGAGGTCGCGCAGCTGGTGGCTCAGCTGACCGGCGACCTCAGCACCCCCTACGACAAGGCCCGGGCGATCTCGGACTACTTCACCGACGGCAAGCACGGCTTCACCTACTCCTTGGACGCGACGGGTGGCGACACCCAGAACGCGCTGCTCAACTTCCTGCACCAGAAGAAGGGGTTCTGCCAGCAGTACGCCGCGGCCGCCGCGGTGCTGATGCGTCAGGCCGGACTGCCGTCGCGGGTGGTCGTGGGCTACACCCACCACGCGCCTGGGGCTAACGGCGTGTTCGTGGTGACGACCCTGGATGCGCACGCCTGGGTCGAGGTCTACTTCCCCACCATCGGCTGGATCCCGTTCGACCCGACGCCCCTGTCCGGCCTGGACACCGCGCGCACGGTCGGCCTGCCGTGGGCGACCCATCCGGGGGCCGCGCCGGAGTCCACCGACGTGCCGAACACCGACGTCAACCGGCCGAGTTCGGCCGGTGGCTCGGCGGCCGACACCTCGAGCGCGGCGACGGCGAGTGGCTCGTCCGGCCCGCACATCCCGCGGCTGGTGTGGCAGATCGGGCTGCCGATCCTGGTCGTGCTGATCCTGTTCGCCCTGCTGCTGGTCGGGCCCAGGTTCCTGCGCCGGCGGCAACGCAAACGCCGCCTTGACCGCGCCCGGTCGACCGGCAACCCCGAGCTGCTCTGGCTGGAGCTCGCCGCCACCGCCAACGATCGCAACGCCCTGTGGCCGCGCACGATGACGGTCGGGCAGGTGCCGGACTGGCTCGGCCGACACGGGGTGGACGAGCGCGGCCGGCTCGCGGTCCAGACCATCGCCGGCTCGGTGGAACGCGACCGGTTCAGTTCCCAGTTGGTGACCACCCTGCCGCCGGAGGAGATCCGGGCGCTCGACCTGGCGTTGACCCGGTGGGCCAAACGAACCGACCGGCGGCTGAGCCTGCTCAACCGGTGGCTACCGAAGTCACTGTTCGGCCGCACGCCGAGGTGGCATCGCTAGCGGGTCGTGCGCCGGCACCTTCCCGTCGGTGCTCGGGACGACACGGTGCTCCGGACGACACGGTGCCGGAGCTCGACCGATACAGCAACGCGGCCGCCCCTGGCGGGCGACCGCGTGGTGATCAGTCCTGGTAGCTGGTTGGCCGAGGGTTTTACTCGTCCTCGAACCGGCGACGCATTCGGTCTTCCATCTTGGTGCGCAGGCTGTTCTGCCGGGCCTGATTGGACGGATGTGAGGTGATCGCCGTGACGGCCGACTGGCGGGGTCCGCGGAGCGCGGTGGCACCAGCGACGCAGGAGGCGACGATCAACACGAAGCCCACGACACCCAGGAAGGTGAGCGTCGTCGCCAAACCGACGATCACGACGGCGAGTCCGACCAGGACGCCGACCGCGGACAGCACGAGCATCAGCCGGGTGCGATTGCGCGGCCGGGCCGAGCGCACTGACGAGGCGAACTTCGGGTCCTCTGCGTACAGAGCCTGTTCGATCTCGTCGAGGAGCCGTTGCTCATGCTCGGAGAGCGGCATGATGCCCTCCTAATCCTGTGTCGCGATCCAATATCAGCAGTCTCAACGGTCGAGCCGCTGCCTGGCGGCAGTATGCCCTACGTTCCTATCGAGCATACGAGTCCAAATACGAGTTCGAAAGTTAACTCAGGGGATTCGCGGACAGATTCAGGTGATTCGTTATCTGGTGATGTCACGGTGAGTTCTCCGCCGACCGATCCGCACGCGGCTTTGCCCGATTCAGCCCACCTGCCGAGTCGACGGGTGCCCGTCCGAGCAACGAAGCCGGCCGCACGACGGCGTCCCCGAACCGAGCCACCAACGCGTCGATCGCCTGATCCGTGGCTCGAGCTGCGGCCCGGCCGGCCGCCGTGTCGGTGCGCCCGGCCCGGACCGGCGTCGGACCTACGGGGGTACGCGCGCCGCCATCGGAAGTAGCCGGCTGACCCGGCACACCCGAGCCGGTCGACTCGTCGAAATCCAGGGCGAGCTGGGTCGCCTCGTCGGCGTCGCGCAGGTTTTCCAGCTTGACTCCGACCAGGCGGATTCGTGGCTGGTCGAGTCGCAGTGCCCGGTACAACGCCAGGGCCTCGGCGTAGACAACCGCGGCGGCATCGGTCGGCTCGGCCAAGGTGCGCACCCGGGTGATGGTGACGAAGTCGGCGAAGCGAATCTTGATCCCGACCGTTCGGGCCACCCGCCCGGCCTGCCGAGCCCGTTCGGACACCTCGCCGGCGCCGCGCAGCAGCTCGCGAGCGACCTCGGACTCGGTCAGCAGGTCGCGCGCCATCGTCCGATCGGTCGAGATCGACTTCTCCTCGGTCCGCGCGGTGACTGCGCGCGCATCAATTCCGTTGGACAAATCGTGTAAATGCTGGGCCGAAGCCTGCCCGACCGCGCGCCGCAGAGTGTCGAGTGGGGTCGCCGCCAGGTCCCCCACCGTCCGGATACCGAGCCGGCGCAGCGGTTCAGCCGTCCGGGCCCCGACTCCCCACAGCGCAGTCACCGGCAGCGGGTGCAGGAAATCGAGCAGGCCGGCCTTGCTGACCACCCGCAGTCCGTTGGGCTTGCAACTGCCCGAGGCCAGCTTGGCCACGGACTTGATCGGCGCGATGCCGACCGAACAGGTCAGTTGCTCCTGTTCCCACACTCGCGCCCGGATCCGCCTGGCGATGTCGGCCGGGCGACCGAACAGGCCGACGGCACCGGAGATGTCGAGAAAAGCCTCATCCAGCGACAATGGCTCGATGTGTGGCGTGAACTCGGCAAAGATCTTCATGATCGCCGCTGAAGCCTGGGTGTAGGCCCCACGCTGCGGCGTCACCACGACGACGCGCGGGCACAATCGCAAGGCCATCGCCATCGACATCGCGCTGCGGATGCCGTACTTCCGGGCCTCATAGGAGGCGGCCGCCACCACTCCGCGACCGTTGGCGCCACCGACCACGACCGGCAGCCCGCGCAGTTCGGGGCGGGCCCGGATCTCGACGCTGGCGAAGAACGCGTCCATGTCGACGTGCAGCACGTGGCAGTCGGTGTCATCGCCATCGATCTCGCCCGACGTGCGGGGCAGATCAGCGCTCCTACCCATTGCTCGCTAGTCCGCGCCGAGCGCGGCCGGCCGGGCGCCACGGTGTCGCGCCCGAATGCATACCGCCGAGGGTAGTTCGTCCATCAGCTGGCGACCCCCAGCGACAGCACCCCGGCCATGCGTTCGACGATCGCGATGAATTCACCGGCCGCACGCAACAGGTCGTCGGCGTCCCGGTCGTTGACCACGCTGGTCGAACCGGCCTCGATGGCCGCTCGGCGCGAGGCACTGTCGGCGAAATACGCCGACCACTCGGCCAGCTCGGGCGCGACCCGGTCCAGCAGGACCCAAGCGCTGGTCGGCCGCCGCGGGCCGGCCACAGCGGGGCGGGCCCGCAGCGCCAGTACCGCCGCAGCCGCCCGCAGCGCGGCCACGTGCGCCGATCGATATTTCTCGGTCGGGCGGCTCTCGATGACCGCCTCGGCCCAGGTGTGTTTGGCCTGGGACAGCAGATTGGTAACGCTCACCGGCATCGGAGTCGTCATGTCAGCTCGCCCGTCCCCTCGATTTCGAACGCTTGTTCGAACAATAGCACGATGCGCGCCACCGAGCCGATCGTTAGGCGGCGCCGTGGTCCGCATGTCGTCATGCTGGCGACGTTAGGCGAGGGGTCTGACAGAAGCTGGTGCGAACGTCGGGCCGTCCTTGCCGGACGCGACCATCCGGCCCGGCAAGGACAGTCGGACTAGCAGTCGAACGACTGGCACTCGACGCGGACGCTGCTCGAGCTCTCGACGATGCACCGGTACTGATCCATCTCGACCTCCTGAGCCTGCAGCTGCAGAACCTCTTCCATGTTCACCCCTCCTCTCCGTACTCGTAGTGATGCCGTCACCGGCGGGTTGAGCCGCACACCTCGGTCTGCTCGAACAGACCAGGCGTGGCTGGGTTCAGGCGATGCAGGGCGAGCAGCACGCCCGCCGAGCCCGACCAGAGCTCGGCCGAGAGCCGCTGCCCGGGCTCGCCCAGCCAGCCGATCCCGCCGGCGTGCGCAATCGCATAGCGGAACAGCCCCCGCGCCGAACGCGCCGCGGCCTCGCACAGGTCGGGTCGGTCGAGTCGCCGGCCGGCATCGGAGAGCACCACGGCCAGTCCGGCCAGTCCGGGGAACAGCCCGGGATACGCGGTGAAGCGGATCTGGCAGGACAGCAGTGCCCGTTCCAGCGCGTCACCGGCGGTGAGCTCGAACTTGCCGTTGAACTCGGCCGACGGCCGCTCGGCCAGGTATCGAGTGAGCACGGCCGCGTAGCCGGCGCTACCGGCGAAGAGGTACGGATAGACCCGCGGGTCGCCCAGTGCCGGACGGAACCGGAGACCTTCGGGCCGCATCGGCTCGGCGAAGGCCAGCTCCTGGCCCAACAGCCGCAGGCCCTGATCGAAGAACCGGTCTTCGCCGGTCCACCGGTGCAGGTAGTACAGCGCCAGCGCGACGCCGGGCCGTCCGTTCACCAGTCCGGACGGCTTGCTCCGACTCAGCCGCTCAGACAACGCATCGCCCTCCGGAAGCGCAGCCAGCAGGTGCCGGGCCAGCTCCAGCCAGCGCTGCTCACCGGTTCGAGCGTGCTGCAGTAGCAGGCCGAGCGCCGTGCCGGCCGCGCCACCGCCGAACGAGGCCGACCGGTCGTTGAGGGGATGCCGGGCCGCGGTCTGCAACAACGATTCGGCCGCCTCCACCTCGCCGAGCTCGGCCAGTACGGTCGCGATACCGGCACTACCGAACAGGAAGCCCGGCGCGAGCGTCCGGGCGGCGGCCAGCGCGTCGTCACGCAGCCGCCGCACGATCACCGGATCACAGCTACGGCCGGCCACGTGCAGCGCATGCAGGACGCCGGCGGTCCCGGAAGCGAGGGCGAGGGTGTTGGTCTGATGGCCCTGCGGGTTGGTGGGATAGACCCACCCCGGTCGGTCCGGATCGGCCATCGCCTCGAGGGCGTCGGCGGTCCGCTCCGCCAGTTCGCGCAGTGAGCCGGCCGGATCGGCCCGGACGGTGGCCGGATCCGGAATCGGACCGGACGGATCCGTCGACCTCGGCCCGGGTGCGGCATTACCGGCCGCGGCCGCGGGCCGGAACCGGGTCGCCAGTTGCCACAACCGCGACGGGATCGGTCCGATCTCGGTCAGATCGGCGCGGACGTGGGACAGCGTGGCGGGATTTCGGTCGGCCGCCTCGTGCACGGTGAACAGCAGCAGCAGCGCCAATGCCGACAAGCCGTACCAGTCGAGTTGCTGGGGGTCGTCGCGGGCGACCTGCTGGCCGTCCGGATGCTGGTAACCGGGCGTGCCCATGAGCGTCCTGACCCCGGACGACGGCTGTACTGCTTCGAAGTCGATGAGCCGGACGTGATCGGCCTCGTCAACCAAAACGTTGTTCGGGCTGAGGTCGACGAACACGAACCCGATCGCATGCAGACGGCTGATCAACGCAGTCAACTGATCGAGAATGTGCAGACATCGTTGGTGATAATGGGCTAGGCCTGCTGCATCCGGCCGCACCTGGAGCGCTGGATTGTTGGTGACCATCCAGTGGTACAGCGAGGTGCCGGGGATCCATTCGGTCACCAGGTAGCTGTGCTCCCAGTGCTCGAACAGCTCGATCGGCCGCGGGCACAGGCCGGGATCGCGGGCGTGCACGGCCCGGAGCGTCAGGTACTCCCCGACCAGCCTGGTCTTGGCGTCGGCTCCGTCCTCGGTGTAGCCGTTGTGCGCCTTGGCTTCCTTCGCGAACACGGTTTCGCCTTGTTCGGAGCGGAACTTGTACGCCCCGCCGGCATTGCTGTGCTGCAGCACCTTGTCGAAGGAGTAGCCGTGCAGGCTCACCCGCCCGGTCGATGTCGCCGGAGCCGGCTCGGGCCGGAACGGGTCGATCAGACCGGCGGGCAACCGGAAGCTGGGCGCCCGTTCATCGACGATCTCGGCACCGTCCGGCCCGGCCATCACGTGGACCGGATAGCCTTCGGCGTCAACCCGGGCCCGGCCGACGAAGGCACCGTAGCGATAGGACACGCACGCACTGGCACCGAACCGGCGGTCGGTCAGCACATACGGTCCGGCGACACCGGTCAGGTCGGTCTCGAGTCGCTCCAGCAGGCTTCGGGCCTGTTCGACGTCGGTCGGATACAGCGCGCAGAACTTGCCGGCCTGAACTCGTGGTGCGTGTTTGCCGTGCAGCAGCAGGAATGTTCGCCGGCCGGTCAGGTGCTTGAACGACACCCCGAACTCGACCGCGATCGCGGCGACGACGGCGAGTACGGCCTGGGTGTTGTCCAGCGAACTGGACACGTGCACCTTCCAGCCCTGGTCCGGCAGTTCCCGGACGGTCGGCGACCAGTGCGTCCAGATGCCCGAGTCCCGGCGACTCCAGTCCGACGGCATCGGACCGCAGTCGTACGGCCGGCCGGCCCCGGTCCGATCCCACGGCGCGTAGTAATCGCGGTCGGCCACCAGGAACGACATGTCGACTGCCATCCGCGCCCGCTCCTCCGGCCAGCCGTCGCCGGGTTCAGCAGCGAACGATCGGGTGTTTTAGTAGCTAAATCACTTGAGGGGCAAATAGAACATCAGAGCCTGCTCGATAGCAATACCCTAAACAGGAAATTGGTCGGAAACGCGAACGTCGTCAAGCCCGTCCTTGCAGTCAGCCGGGGCGAGATCAGCGGACGGATCGCCACCGCGAACGCATAGCGCGTATCGATGTCCAGCTGTTCGGCCGTCGGCCTCGGCGAACTGGGCCACGTGCCCGACCCGCACAGCTGTAACAGCTCACACGCACACCGTACGGGCGGGATCGATCCGAGCCTCGTCCACATAACCGACGTCGCCCGAGCGTTCGACCGTCCCCTGTAGCCTGTGGGCGAAGGCGTCATGTTTGTGACTGCGCACCAGGATCGTGTCGCCCGGCTCGGTCCGCCCGACGGTGCGGCCGCTGCCGTCGAGCAGGTCACCGGCCGAGGTCACCGTGTACAGCTGTGCGTGCTGGCAGTCCGAGCCGGTCGGCCACACCAGATAGGTCGCGCTGGCACCGGCGATCAGCAGCACCGCGATGCCGCCGGCGAGCACCCAGCGGCGCCGGAGTCGCCGGCCGGCCGGACCCGGGCCGTTCGAATCCGTCCGGCCGGACGGTTCCACCGGTACGCCGACCTCTGCCGCCGCACCGACGGGCCCGCGGCGATTGCTCGGCTCCGAACGCTGGGACGCCCGGTCGACCGCGGCCCGAATCATCGTCCAACGACGACGCCAGACGATCGGATCCGAGCCCAGAGCCTCGACCAGAGCCAGCGTGGTTGCCAGCGCCGGCAGCCGATCCCGGCGCAGCGCGTCATAGACCGTGCTTCGAGGCAGCCCGGTGCGGCTGCTCAGCGTCGCATAGGACGGCGCACCGTTCTGGGTTCGCAGCGTCCGCAAGTCTCGCATGAACGCTTCGACCGCTCCCTCGACGGAGCTGGCCTCGGCCGGTGAACCGTACGGGTCAAGCGCTGTGTCAGGCACCGCTCATCGCCTTTCGGATCGATCCGGCCGTGAGCCGAACTTGTCCGGCTCTGTCCGGTTACATCCGAAATGGTAGCCAATCCGGGCCGTCTCCGCATGGACTGTGCGTACTCGCAATCGTCGAGCGGACAGGAGATCCCGCATGAAAGGCACACCGTCCCGGCGCCGCGCCGGCGGCACCGCACTAGCCCTGGCGGCAGCCGGAGCGATCGCGGTCACCGGTACCGCGCCGGCCCAGGCCGGCTCGGTGCACGTCGTCAAGACCGCCGACTCACCGTCCACCGGTGCCCCGGTGACCGGCGGCGGCAGTTGGATCGTGAACAAGCCCTCGGGCTACTACCTCGGACGAGCCCTGGTCGGCACATCCTTCGACGATGAGGTGACCAGTGCGGCCAACTGGCACTACGGCCGGGCGATCACCGGCGTCGACATGTGCGGCTGGCTGATGCCGGGCTCCATGGGCGCCGGCGCCGGCAGCACCGCCGACAGTTGCTCCAGCGACACCGAGTCCAGCCTCACCCATCGGACGTATATCGGCCGCGACTTCAACGCCGCCGCGCATGCCACCGATCACGGCACCAACGTGGCCGCCGATCCGGCGTGCACCGTGTATTACAACTACTTCCTCGGCACCGATTTCAGCTCGAACGGCGGCCACTGGTCGAATCCGGCCGGCCCGGCCGCGGCGACTGTCGGCTACCGATTCACCACCCGCGACGGCCAGGCCGTCGTCATCTCCGATCCCGTCCAAGGCTGGGGCTTCCTGCCGATCGGCTGCGTCACCCGACCGTCCGCCCTGTACAACGACGACGACGTTCCGTAGCCCGTCGCCGTACCCGACCAGATAGTTCACCCATAACAAGAAAGGCAGAACTGCAATGCACATTTCCAGCAGCAAGCTCGCCGCGGCCGGCCTCGGTCTGGCCGCCACCGCCGCGGTCGGCATCGCGATCGCTCCGGCCGCCCAGGCCGTCGACCCACCGCCGCCGGTCACGGTGATCTGTCAGTCGGCGACGTTCTACGCCAACTACAACAGTGCGTCCGGGCCGGAGGATCCGATCGACACCAAGTACGCCGGCCAGACGGTCGGCTTCAGGCAGGGTTCGAACCCGGTCTTCAACGGCGCCTGGGCCCAGGCCTTCGACTGGAATCTGCAACAGTGGGGCGTCATCCTCTACTCCTGCTTGGACCACAACTGATGGCCGGGCGGCGCGGCCGCACCGCGCTCATCGCAGCGACCGCCATCCTCACCCCGGCCCTGTTCGGTGTCGGAACCGCTCAGGCCAGCACGGTGGCTCCAGCGGTCGTCGTCGGTAACACCTATCAGGTCTGCTCGACCACGCTGGCGCTGCGGACGACCCCCGAGCCCACCGGACCGGACCAGGGCACGCTGAACTACGGCGACCACGTCGTGGTCGAAGGCACCTACGCCAACGGCATGCTCTACGTCTGGGCCGAGGGCCAGTTGAACCGGCACGGCTACGTCGACGACGGCCACTTCTGCGGCGAGTGACCACCTGCGCCTGCGCTCCCTGACACAAGCTCCTGTCACCCCGTCAAACGAAAGGAAAGCTGTGATGAGATCCCTTCCCAAACGGCTCGTCGCCGCCGGGGTCGGCCTGGCGGCCAGCGCCGCGGTTGCGACCGCGGTCGCTCCGGCTGCGCACGCCGATTCGATCGAGGTAATCTGCCAGACCGCGTCGTTCTACAAGAACTACAACAGCGCGACGCACTCGCCGGTAGACCAGCTCGACACCAAGACCTACGGCCAGACGGTCGGCTTCACGCCGGGCGCGAATCCGGTCTACAACGGTGCGTGGGCCCAGGTGTTCGACTGGCACCTCAGCACCTGGGGCGTCATCCTCTACTCCTGCTTGGACCACGGCTGATGGCCGGCGGACGCGGGCGAGCCGCGTTCGGGTTGGCCGTGACCGCGGCAGCCGGGGCAATCCTGCTCGGCACCGGTTCGGCCTCGGCCACGACGCCGACCGACCGCGCCACGGTCGCCCCGGCCGGTGCGGTGGTCGGACAGCGCTATGAGGTCTGCGCCGATCACCTGGCCCTACGCACCACGCCGGAGCCGAACGGCCCCGACCAGGGTGAGCTCTACGCCGGTTCGCATGTCGACGTCGAACGCACCTACGCCAACGGGATGCTCTATGTGATGGCCTACGGCGAGCTCAACCGGCACGGCTACGTCGACGACGGCCACTTCTGCGGCGAGTGACAAGTCTGTTCTCCGACGGCCAGTTCTCCGACGGCGCCCGACCGGCCGTCGGAGGACTGGCATAAAGGCTGGCCGTCCGCTGGCTGGCCCGGGTTCGGCCAGCGTGGACCTCAGCCGGTCAGGGTGTCCGGCAGCCCGGCCACCGCGCCGATCACCACCACGGCCGGTGCCGCGATCCCGGCCGCCTCGGCGCGGTCGGCCAGCTCCCCCAGCGAGGCCCGCAGTACCCGTTGCTCGGGCAAGGTGGCGTGCTGGATCACCGCGGCCGGAGTATCGGCCGGTCGGCCGTGCTCGATCAGCTCACCGGTGATGGTGGCCAGCCGTTCCATGCCCATCAGCACCACCAGTGTGGCCGGCCCGACGGCCAACTCGGGCCAGTTCCAACCGGCGTCGGTCCGTTCCGGATCGCGGTGACCCGAGACCACGGCGAAGTCGGCCGCCAGCCCTCGATGGGTGATCGGGATCCCGGCCGCCGCGGGTCCGGCCACGGCCGACGTGATACCCGGAACGACCTGCACGGCAACGCCGGCCGCGACGCAGGCGGCCACCTCCTCGCCGCCCCGTCCGAAGACGAATGGGTCGCCACCCTTGAGCCGGACGACTCGCTTGCCCCGCGAGGCCCGGTCGATGAGAACCTGGTTGATCTGGGCCTGGGTCAGGTTGTGCCGATGCGCCGCCTTCCCGCAGTCGATCACCTCGACCTCATCGGACAGTTCGGCCAGCAAAGACCGCGGTGCCAGCCGATCGGTGACCACCACATCGGCCTCGAACAACAGACGCTTGGCTCGGACCGTGATCAGTTCGGGATCGCCCGGACCGCCTCCGACCAGCGCCACCGAACCACCGACCGGACGGATCGGACGGGTCGGCAGGGATTGGGAATCCATCGCCAGCGACAGCAAGTTCCGGAACTCGACGGCGCGTCGCGGATCGTCACCGGCATTGACCGACACGGTCAGGTCGCCCTTGCGTAGCACGGCCGGCATCCGCGCGGTGCCGCCGTCGGCCAGATCGGCCCGGATGCAGAACACCCTTGCTCCTTCGGCTGCTTCGGCCACGGTGGCATTCACCGCCGGATCGTCGGTGGCGGCCACCACCAACCAGGAGTTGCCGATATCACCATCACGGTAGGGCCGTTCTCGAATTGTCACCGGCAGGCCGGTGAAGCCGAACAAGTGCGGGGAGACCACCGTGATCTGGGCTCCGGCCTCGAGCAGCGTCCGGGTACGCCGAAGGGCAACCGCTCCCCCACCGACGACGAGCACCGGGCGGCCGGCCAGATCGAGCAGCAGCGGTAGTCCGGTCACCGGTTCAGTGTGGCGCACCCGTTGATCAGCGCAGCATGCCGGCTGCGACCGTCGCCCCGGTGGTGGAATCCACCAGCAGGAACGAGCCGGTCGACCGGTTCACCACGTACGGATCGCTCACGATCGGTTCGGCCAGCCGGATCCGGATCACGCCGATGTCGTTGAGCTCCAGCGCATCGGCCGGGATCGGGGCCAGGGCCGCGACGTCCAGCCTCGATTCGACCTGGTCGACGACGGCCAGTACGTCTCGCGTCGTGTGCCGCAGCTGGTAACGCGCGCCGGCCCGCAACGGGGTGTCGGTCAACCAGCAGACGGTGGCCGACACCTCCCGGGTGGCGGTCGGTAGCGGCTCGGCGTCGACGGCGATCAGATCGCCCCGGGCGATGTCGACGTCATCGGCCAGGCGCACGGTCACCGACCGGCCCGGTCCGGCCTCGTCCAACGGCCCGTCCGGGGTGTCGATCGCCTCGACCATCGACAGCCGGCCTGAGGGCAGGACTCGCACCTTGTCCCCTGGCCGCAGCACCCCGGCCTCGACCCGGCCGGCGTAACCGCGGTAGTCCGGATGTTCCGCCGTCTGCGGGCGGATCACCACCTGCACCGGGAACCGGGCCGGCAGTTCAGCCGCCACTGCCGGCTCCACGGTCTCGAGGAAGCTCAGCAGCGGCTCGCCGCCGAACCACGGCATCGAGACCGATCCGCCGACGACGTTGTCGCCGGACAGTGCGGCGATCGGGATCGGGGTGAAATGGTCGACGTCCAACTTGCTGGCGGCCGTGGCGAAGTCGGCGACGATGGCGTCGAAGACCGGCTCGGCGAAGTCGACCAGATCCATCTTGTTGACGGCCAGCACGATCTCACTGACCCGCAGCAGCGACGCCACGGCCAGATGCCGCTTGGTCTGTTCGACCACGCCGGAGCGGGCATCGACCAGGATCACCGCGACGTCGGCGGTGGATGCGCCGGTGACCGTGTTACGGGTGTACTGCACGTGCCCCGGGGTGTCGGCCAGGATGAAGCTCCGGTGGGCGGTGGCGAAATAGCGGTAGGCGACATCGATGGTGATGCCCTGTTCCCGCTCGGCCCGCAATCCGTCGACCAACAAAGCCAGATCGGCACCGGCATAGCCGCGTCGCTCGGATGCCGCCTCGACCGCGCTGAGCTGATCGGCCAGCACCGCCTTGGCGTCGTGCAGCAATCGTCCGACCAGGGTGGACTTTCCGTCGTCGACCGAACCGGCGGTGACGACGCGAAGCAGTTCTCCAGGCACTACATCAACCTGTCTTGGCGCAAGCGGCTCATTCTAGAAGTAACCCTGTCGTTTGCGGTCTTCCATGGCCGCCTCGCTGGCCCGGTCGTCAGCCCGGGTGGCGCCACGCTCGGAGATCGTGCTGGCCGCGGTCTCGGCCACGATCGCCGCGACATCGGTGGCGTCGGACAACACCGCGCCGGTGCAGGTGGCATCGCCGACGGTGCGGTAGCGCACCGACTGCACCGATACGGTTTCACCTTCGCGCGGCTGGGTGAACTCGGTCACCGCCAACAACATGCCGTCCCGGCTGAAGACCGGACGCTGGTGGGCGTAGTAGATGCTGGGCACCTCGATACCCTCGCGTTCGATGTAGGACCAGATGTCGAGTTCGGTCCAGTTCGACAGCGGAAAGACCCGGACGTGCTCGCCGTTGCGGTGCCGGCCGTTGTAGAGATCCCACAGTTCCGGCCGCTGATTGCGTGGATCCCATTGCCCGAAGTCGTCCCGGACCGAGAACACCCGCTCCTTGGCCCGGGCCTTCTCCTCATCGCGACGGGCACCTCCGAGCACCGCGTCGAACCGGTGGGCCGCGATGCCGTCGAGCAGCGGAATGGTCTGCAACGGATTGCGGATTCCACCCGGCGTCTCGGTGACCCGGCCGGAATCGATCGCCTCCTGCACGCTGGCCACCACCAGCCGGGCACCGGTCTCGGCCACCCGCCGGTCGCGAAACTCGATCACCTCGGCGAAGTTGTGGCCGGTGTCGACGTGCATCAACGGGAACGGCAGCCGCGAGGGCCAGAACGCCTTCATCGCCAGATGCATCATGACGATGGAGTCCTTGCCGCCGGAGAAGAGCAGCACCGGTCGCTCGAACTGGCCGTAGACCTCACGGATGATGTGGATCGCCTCGTCCTCGAGGTCGGTCAACCAGGCGCGATCCAACGAGTCGGCCGAGAGCAGTGCCGTCATAGCAGATTCTCCTTCTCCAGCAAGGCGATCAGCTCGTCCACAACGTCGTCGACGCTTCGATCGTGCGTTTCCAGCGTGAGTTCCGGCTGAGCGGGGGCCTCGTACTCGCCGTCGATGCCGGTCAGGTTGTCCAGCGCTCCGTCGCGCTGACGGGCATACAGCCCCTTGACGTCGCGAGCCACACACACATCGACCGGCGTCGCGACATGGACCTCGACGAAGGTGGTGCCGTCCTCGGTGTGCTGGGTGCGTACGGCGTCCCGGGCGGCGGCGAACGGTGACACCACCGAGGCCAGCACGAGCACGCCGTGGCGGGCCAGTCGACCGGCCACCCAGCCGATCCGAGCCACGTTGGCATCACGATCGGCGCGGGAGTATCCGAGTTCGGTGGACAGCACCGGTCGCACCGCATCGCCGTCCAGAATCTCCACCGCCCGGTCGCGCGCGGTGAGACGAGCAGCCAGCGCGGTCGCGATCGTGGTCTTACCGGCGCTGGGCAGCCCGGTGAACCACACGGTCGCGCCGCGGGTCTGTACAGAAATGGGGACAGTCATCCTGAGCCTGGGGTTGAAAGTCGGACGCCCGGCTAGGGCAGGTCCGGACAGGGCTCACCGATCGGGAGATCCGCGATTCGGGAGTCAGGTCAGAAAGGACGACACGCCGCGCTGACGACGCGCTGCAGGTCCACATGCAGGCGCGCGACGAGCGGGATGGCGGGCATGTAAGCCAG
This sequence comes from Phormidium nigroviride PCC 7112, assembly GCA_964658795.1. Taxonomy (GTDB): domain Bacteria; phylum Actinomycetota; class Actinomycetes; order Mycobacteriales; family Jatrophihabitantaceae; genus Jatrophihabitans_A. The sequence continues at coordinate 1,142 of CAZZZW010000029.1, read as the reverse complement.
TGTGTCACACCCGACCCGCCGCGCCAACGGCGTGCAATGCGTCGTAATTCACGGCAGGATCGTCGGCATGTCGCATTCGCCGAAGTTCGCCGCCCGCTCGACCGGCCGGGTCCGGCTGTCAGCCCGCCGGTCCGGGGTGGTTGCCGCGCTCTTGCTGGCCGTCGTCGCTCTGACCGGCTGTGTGACGGTCCAGCTGAACGCGACCGTCCATCCGGACGGAACGTTGTCGGGAACCGCCCGGTTCGGCGTCGCCAAGTCGCTGGCCAGTGCCGCCGGCGGTGAGGACGCGCTGCGTCAGCAGATAAAGAGCGACAACAGCTGCGACTTCGGCAATGGCAAGTCGAGCTCGGAAAAGGATTTCGACGACGGCACCTACATCGGTGAGGAATGCACGTTCGACAACATCACGATGGCCGATTTCAACTCCGGCGAGGACGGCCCGAAGCTGGCCAAGAACGGCGACCAGTTCCAGCTCTCGGGCAGACTCAACCTGCTTGACCAGCTCAACTCCGCCGGCAGTGGGCTGCTGGGCGGTAGTTCGGGTTCCGGTTCGGCCTCGGGTTCGAGCACGGACACGGCCGTGCCGCCGCTACCGTCCGGCCTGCCCAGCGACCTGCCCTCGGGTCTACCGTCTGACCTGGGTTCATTCCTGGCCTCGGGCCTGCCGTCCATCCCGTCCGACATCGCCTCCCAGCTGGCGTCCCAGCTGGCCTCGGCCGGCATTCCGACCGCTGGACTGCCCAGCACGCTGCCGACCGATCTGTCCTCGTTGCTACCGACCGGCAGCAGCGGGATTCCCGGCCTCGATCCGAAATCGGTGCTCAAGCAGGCCAAGGTCCAGTTCGTGTTCACGTTCCCGGGCAAGGTCGCATCGTCGAAGGGATCGATCTCGGGTAACAAGGTCACCTTCACCCCGGACGCCGACGGCAACATCGACTTCACCACGGTCGCTTCGGCCAAGCCCTCGGATTCCAGCGGTGGCAACAGCAAGCTGTGGCTGCCGATCGTCGCGATCGTCGTGGTCGTACTGGTGATCGCGGCATTGCTGATCCGTCGCCGTCGTTCGGGCGGTCCCGGCGAGCCGGCATTGGCCGGCGGCTACCCACAGCCCGGGTACCAGCCGACCCAGCAGTACCCGAGCC
>CAZZZW010000028.1:1750-22021 GCA_964658795.1 Phormidium nigroviride PCC 7112 | reverse complement strand
CCACCCGCGAGCGACGATCAGGCTCGGCGTCGGCGGCCTATCACCACCAGCAGACCACCGAGCAGCAGCACGCCCAGACCGGCCCAGAGCGGCAGCTCGACGTTGCTGCCGGTGCTGGCCAACCCACCGCCGCCACCGAGCAGGCCACCGTTGCCCCCGTTGCTGCTGACGTTGAGCGCGGCCGAGCCGGTCGGCACGCCGGTACCGGTCGCCCCGGCGGTCGAACCGCCGGTAACGGTGGCCCGGTTGACGATCGTGGTACCCGGCGGGCCGGTCACCGTGGCGATCACCAGGAACTTGTCGGTCTCCCCGGCGGGCATCGAACTGGCCCGTCGACAGACGACGGTGTTGTCGCAGCTCCAGCTCTTCGACGACGCCGTGATCGACACCAGCGTCAAACCGGCCGGCAGCCGATCGGTCATGGCCAGCGTGGTGTTGGTCGGGTTCGGCCCGTGGTTGGTCACCGCGATGACGTAGCTGGCCACGCTGTCCTTGTACAGCAGCAGCTTCTTGCTGATGGACAGTACGGCCAACGGGTTCACCGGCGTCGTGTCGCCGGCGTTGCCGGTGGGCGATCCGGGGCCGGTCACGGTCGCGGTATTGGTCACCGTCGGATAGGCCGCGGCCGCGATCGCCACTGCGAGCCGGACCGTACTGCTCGACCCGGCGGCAAACGATCCGGTTCGGGTGCAGGTGACGGTCGAGGCATTGGCCGCGCAGGTCCAGCCCGTACCGCTGGAGCCGACGAAGCCCAAGCCGGCCGGCAACGCGTCGGTGATCACCACCGGGCCGGGCGACTCGGTCAGCCCGGTGTTGTGGACGGTCAGGTCATAGGCACCGTTCGATCCGACGTCGAACACCCCGACGTGCGTCTTGGTCAGCTGCAGCGCTGCCGACGGGGTGACGGTGACCGGGTCGGCGGCCGTTGCGCTACCGGGCAGAGCCGGATCGGCCGAACTCACCGTCGCCATGTTCGTGACGTCCGGGTAGGCGGCCACACCGACGGTGGCGGTGATGGTCAACGGGGCCGCGTCCGCGCCGACGGCAAGGGTGCCGGCCAGCTCGCAGTCCACCGCGCCGGCGGCCACGGTACAGCTCCAGCCGGTGCCGGCTCCGGACACGTAGGTCAGCCCGTTCGGCAGGGGATCGCGCACGACGACCTGATCGGCCACGGCCGGGCCCGCGTTGTGCACGGCGATGGTGAACGGCAGGTCCGATCCGATTTCCCCATTGCCGACATGGCTCTTCGTGATCGACAAGACCGCCGTCCGGCTGACCGTGACGCCGGCGCTGTCGGACCCGGTCGCGCCCGGCGTGGCCGAGCCGGCGGTGGCGGTATTGGTCTCGACCCCGGCCGGAGCGGCCGCGTCGAGCTGCACGGTCAGGTCCAGCACCGGGGCATCCGCACCGGCCGCCAGGACCTGGGCCAACGTGCAGGTCACCACCTGGGTGTCCGACGGATCGGTCGGTGCCGGTGCCGCGGCGCAACTCCAGGCGGCAGAAGCCGAAACGAAGGTCTCCCAGCCGGGCAGGGTGTCGGTCACCGTGATCGGGGCGGATGCGTCGGACGGGCCGTCGTTGTGCACGGCCAGATGCCAGATATACGTCCCGCCCGCACCGGCGGTGCCGTTCTTCGGGGTCTTGGACAGCACCAGATTCGCCTGGGCCTGCACCGGCACGTCGACCGGGGCGGGGTTGGTCCGGGTGCCCGGGGTGCTCGAATCGATGCTGGCGTTGTTGACCAACGTCGTGGTGCCGGCCGGCAGGGTCACCGGCACCGATGGCGAGACCTGCGCGGTCAGGGTGATCACCGGAGCAGTGGCACCGGCCGCGATCGTGCTGCGATCACAGACGACGGTCCGGCCCGTTGCGGTGCAGGACCAGCCGGTGCCGGTGAACCCGACGAAGCTCATCCCGGCCGGCAGCGTGTCGGTGACCGATACCCCGGTGGCATCGGACGGTCCGGCGTTGCTGGCCGACAGGTCGAAGGTCGCATTCTGACCGGCCAGCACCGGCGTGGCCGAGGTCAGCACCTTGGTCAGGCTGAGCGCGTCGCTGGTGGTGACGGCCACTGGATCGCTCGAGCTGTTGTCGCTCAGATCGCTGTCGGTGGTCGCGCTGGACACGCTGGCGGTGTTGGTGATGGTCGAGGGCTGCACGTCGGAATCCACCGTGGTGGCAACGGTGATCGGGCTGGCGTCGGCCCCGTTCACCAGTCCGGCGGCCAGGTCACAACTGATCAGCCGGGTCGGGCTGGCGTAGGAGCAGGTCCACCCGGGTCCGGCGGCGCTGACGAAGCTCAGGCCGGCCGGCAGCACATCACTGACCGAGACCGAGCCTGACACGTCCGACGGGCCGGCGTTGTGTACCGCGAGTTGGTAGGACTCGGGATCACCGGCCGTCGCGGGTCCGGAATCGGTCTTCACGATCGACAGATTCGCGATCGCGTTCGTCGAGGAGTTGTCGGTCGAGGAGTTGTTGGCCGGGATCGGATCGGTCGTGGTCGCCGACACCGTCGCGGTGTTGATCGCGGTACCGGCGAAGCTGCTGGCCAGGTCGACGGTCAGGATGAAGCTGCTGGTGCTACCGGCGGTGAAGGTGCCGGCATAGGTGCAGGTCACGGTCGCCCCGGCGGCCGCGCAGGTCCAGTCAGGGTCGGTCGAGCTGAAGCCGTGATAGCTCAGGCCGGTCGGCAGCGGGTCGACGACCCTGACGCCGGCCGCGTCCGACTCACCCGCATTGAACACGTCGATCTGGTAGTCGGCCCGCTGACCGGCCACGAACGGGCTGGTCAGATGACGCTTCTGGATCTGCAGATCTGCCTGCGTGCTCGGGGTGTTCGTCACCGTGGAGGTGTTGTTGCCCGGCACCGGATCGGTGGTCGGGCTCGACCCGGTCGCGGTGTTGCTCACGTCGGCGGTCTGCCCGGACGGCAGCCCCACCGTCACCGCGATCGCGGCCGGGGCGGCGCCCACGGACAGCGGACCGGCCAGCGTGCAGTGCAGGTGGGCGGCCACGGTGCCGGCCGGGATCGGATCGCAGGTCCAGCCGGCCCCACTCACCGACACGAAGGTGGTGCCGGCCGGCAGATCGTCGTCGACCGAGATCGGACCGGCCGCGGCCGACGGTCCCAGGTTGGTGACGGCCAGGGAGTACGTGACCGGCGTGCCGGCCCGGAACACCGCCGAGCTCAGCGTCTTGGTGATCTTGACGTCGGCCCGGGCGGACACGGTCGCGGTCGCGGTCGCGCTGTTGTTGGCCGCCACCGGATCGAAGGACCGGGTCGTCACCGACGCGGTGTTCGGCAGCGATGTGCCGTCGGTGATGGTGGAATCCACGTCGTAGGTCAGCGTGATCGGCGGGAAGCTGGCGCCGTTGGCCAGGGTGTCACCGGCCGCCGTCCGTTGGCAGACGATCGGAGCCGCGGAGCCACAGGTCCAGCCGGTGCCGGCGGCGGCCACGTTGCTGACGCCCGCCGGAGCCGGATCGTTGAACTGATCGGTGACGGTGAACGGGCCGATCGCGGTGTCCGGTCCGTGATTGGTCAGGGTCAGCACGAAGCTGCCGGACTGGCCGGCCACCGGGACCAGGCCGACGACCTTGGCCAGGCCGACGTCGGCCGCGGCGATGTGCGCGGTTGCGGTGCTCGGACCGTTGGAATACGCACCGGCCGAGTTCCCGGTTGCGCCGGTGGCGTCTTGGGCGTTCGAGGTGGCGGTGTTGGTCTGGTTCACCGACAGCCCGACGCCGGGTGCTCCGGCCACACCGGGCTGCGGCGTCGCGGTCAGGTTGATGACGAGTGCGGTGCCGGCGGCCAGATTACCCAAGCCGGTCCAGGTCAACGTCTGCACGCCACTGGTCGTCGAGGTGCTGGGTTCGACCGGGGTGGCCGGGCCACCGTTGACGCTGACCACCGCGCTGCCGGCGTCGTAGGTCCAGTTCGCCGGCAGGGTGTCGACCACGCCGACCTGGTAGGCCGTGCCGGCCCCGGTGTCGCTGGTGGTGATCCGCCAGGGGAACGACTCACCGACGTAGGCGGTGCTGCCGGACGGCATGGTTTTCACCGTGGACACCTTGGGGAACTTGGGCGTGACCGTAGCCGTCGCCGAGCCGCCGGTGTAGTGCCGGCCGCCGCTGGGCAGCGAGTCGTAGCCGGTGACCCGGGCCGTGTTGAGCAGGCCGGCGGCGCCCAGTCCGGACGACGGAGCCAGCTTCGCACTGTAGGTGAAGGTGGTTCCGGTGTTCTTCGCGATCGGGCCGGGCAACGTCCAACTGATCGTGCCGCCACCGTTGGCGCTCTGGCCGCTGATGGTGCCGCCACCGGAGATCGAGGCCGGATCGACCAGCACCCCGGTCGGCACGGTGTCGGTCACGGTCAAGTTGTAGGCAGCCGATGTGGACGTGGTGTTGGCATTGTTCACGCCGACCGTGTAGTTGAAGCTCTGCCCTGGTTGCGGCGTGGTGTTGCTGACCAACTTGGTTATCGACAACGACGGTTCGAGCACCGTGACGGTCGCGGTCACGGTCGGGCTGACCTGGCTGAAGGTGGTCCCGGCGCTGGTCGGGGGCGTGCCGGCCGAGGTGTTCCAGGCGATGTGCAGCTGGTTGGTGAGCCCGGCCCCGGCCACGGCGGCGGCGTTGTCCTTTACCTTGGCGGTGTATTTGACCGTCACGGTTCGGACCTGCGAGGACTGGGCGGCATCTCCGACCAGCCAACCGATGATGGTCGAGGACGCACTACCGGCCACCGGGGTCAGCGGCGTGGCCGAGGTCAGCGAGCAGGCGGTGGTGTCGGCGTTGGTGCAGGTCACCGGCCCTTCGACGATCGAGTTCGGGTCGATGCCGTTGGGCACCTGGTCGATCAGCGACAGGTTGTAGAAGTTCACACCGGCCGGCAGCACCGCCGAGGTCGTATACGTGACGGTGTCACCGACGGTGGCCGAGGTCGGGGTGACCGACTTCGACGCGGTGGCGCCGGCGATGTTCACCGTGCTGTTGGCCGAAGCGGTGTATTGACGGCCGTTCGGGTTGCCCGGATCGATCGGCGACGTGCGGGCCTGGGCCAGGCTGTTGCCGGACACGGCGGCCACGTTGATGAAACTCGACTTGCCGGCCGAGCCTGGATCGACGGTCGCGGTGTACGTCAGCGTCAGCGTGGTACCGCCGGCCAGATCACCGAGGTTCCAGGCCAGCACGGTGTAACCGGACGGGCAGCCGTTCGAACCGGTGCCCGCGACCGGCGCCGACGTGCTGACCCCACCCGGGAGCGAACCGTAAGCGCCAAAGGTCAGACCGTTCGGCAGGCAGTCCAACTGCCAGGCATCGTGCAGCGGCGGGCGGCCGGCCGCGTTGCCCGGCTTGACGGTGTAGGTGATCGTCTGGCCGCCCGAGACCGGACCGCCGGAGTTGTTGGTCTTGCTCAGCGACGGCAGTGGCTCGACGTCGGCCACGGTTGCCGTGGCGGTGCGCGGCGGAACGGCGGTGCCACCGGTCGCAGCGGTTTGACTCGTGAACGACGCGGTGTTCGTCCGGGTCAGCGGGTCACCGGCCAGGTGGGCGAGCGTGCCGACGATCGTCATGGTGAACACCTGATCGGTGGCCGTGGTGTTGTCGTAGGTGGCCGGGAAGCTGAACGTCGGTGGCGCGCTCGCACTGAACGTCACGCCCGCCGGCAGCGCCGCCGTGGTGGCCGAACCCGCGTCCGGCCGGTAGCTTCCGGTGGCGCTGTTCAGCGTCAGCCCGGCCGGCACCGGATCGGAGAATGCACCGTTGAACACGGTGGAATGGGCCGGCACGGTCGCGGTCACCGTGAACGTGACCTGCTCACCGACGGTGGCCTGGGTGCTGGCCACCGGACTGCCTTCGGCGCCGATGTTGCCGGTCTCGTTGATCGCGGACTGGACGCCCTTGGTGACCGCCACATCGCGGACGTAGACATCGGAGTTGTCCGACACAGCCGGGGCGTCATAGGACGCGGCCGGCACCGAGGTGTCGATGTTGGCCTTGGGGTACAGGGTGGTGGTACCCGGAGTGTCGTTGTCGATCGTGTACGAGCGGACCGCCGCGGTGTTGACCAGGTCGGCCGAGACGCTGACCAGGGCCGGCACGGTCACGGTGTAGTTGAAGGTCTTGGTCGCGGCCGGAGCCAACGATGTCCCGTAGTTCCAGACGATCGCGGACCTGGTGCCGTTGCCGGTGAAGGATGGCTGGCCGGCATCGCCGGGGTTGGTGCAGGTGCCGGCATCGGAGATCGCGCTGACCGCGGCGCAGTTGATGCCGACCGGCAGCACATCCCACAGGTTCATCCCGGTGATCGGGATGTTGTTGGAATTCGTGGCCGATCCGTTGTTGGTGGCGTCGACCCGGAACACCACCGAGTCACCTTCGCGGACGGCGACGTGATCGGTGTTGGCCGGATTCGCCGGGGTGGAGCCGTTCACCGAGGCGACGCCCTTGGTCAGACCGATCGGCGGTGCGGCCGCGATCTGGAAGTTGGCCAGGTCGCGCAGCGACGTGGCGACGCCATTGGAGTTCGTGCTGCGTTGCTTGATCAGGTTGCCGGGCTTGTCCGGGGCCGGGCCGGCCGCGGTGTCGGAGATGATGGCGGAGAACCGGGCCACGAAGACCTTGCCGACCGGCACCTCGGTGGAGCCGTCGCCGGTGGTGGCGCCGACCTTCCACGAGATGACACCGTTCGCGGCGTTGGAGGTGTCGAGCGTGATCTGGGCCGGGTCGACGGTGTTGGCGGCCGGGTAGGTCACGCTGCCGGCCTCGAACGCAGTGTTGGTCGGCAGGAAGTCGGTCAGCACCGCGTTGCGGGTCTGGTTCTCCCCCGAGAAGCTCGAGGTGATCTCGAAGCAGACCCGATCGCCCTTGAAGTACACGGGATTCGTCTTGCCGTAGGTCGCACCCGCGCAGCTCACGCTGGCTGACCGGGCCGACACCGTCTTGGTCAACGTGCCCGGATTGGTCACCTGGGTCGCCTGGGTCGGGTCGGTCACGCTTTGGTTTCCGGTGAAGCCGGTGGCCGCGACCGGGGTCGAGGTGCCGAGCTCGGTGGCGTTGTTGGTGAGGCTGTCACCGGCCGCGATCGGCTCGCCGGCCAGAGCGCCGCCGGTGAAGACGGTGCGGTTACGGCCCCTGTAGGTGATGACGGTCGAGCCGTCCTTGGCCACCGCGATCGGCTGGAACACCACGGTGAAGGTGCCGTCGGCGTTCTGGGTCACCGACTGGTAGGGCAGCGAAGGCGCAAAGCCGGCCGCGGAGTTGCATTCGGCCGGGGCGCCGGTGACGTGGTTGGCCACGTCGTCCAGAGGACAAATGCCGTTGGGCAGCACGTCGGTGATGGTGATGGCTGAGTTGTCGGTGTACTCCCCCGAGTCGACGTGCAGGGTGTAGGTCGCCACCTGACCGGCCACGAAGTTGCCGGGGCTGACCGACTTGTAGATCCGCAGGTCGTTCACGGTCACCTGATGGGTGGTGTCGTCGAACACCGAGGTGCTGGCGCCGTTGGCCACCGGCCCGGTGTAGCTGCCGGCCGCGTGCGCGTAATTGACCTGGGGCGCGGCCGCGCCGATCTGACGGGTCGAGGGTCCGGTGTTGTTGTCCAGGTTGGCGGTCTGGCCGAGCGACGCCGCCGAAGGCCCGCCGGCGAACAAGACGTTCTGCCGCAACGGGATTCCGACCGCGTACTTGATGAGCACGGTCTGCCCGGCGGCCAGCGTGCCGAGGCTCCAGACCACCTTGGTGTAGATGCCGGGCGGGTAGACGACGCTGCCGTTGGCGGGCGGGTTGGCCACCGTGTCGACCGAGATCGGCGTCGGGCAGTTGGCGCCGACCGCAGGGGTCGCGGTCAGAGCCGGCGCACCGGGATACTCCACGCCGGCCGAGTTGTCGGTCTGGCCGCAACCGAGGAACTCCTCCTGCGCCGGCAGATAGTCGGTCACCGTGGTGGCGTTGGTTGCCGCCTTGGTGGTGTTGGTGACGGTCAGGGTGTAGATCGTGGGGTGATCGTGCACCCCGCGCAGCAGCTTGGACTCCGGGCTCGGCTCGTCCTTGGTGATCTTGATGGCGGAGATGGTGGTGCTGGTCTGGTTCGAGGTGGCCGTCTGCACCGAGGCATTCGCCACCGGCGCGCCGGTGGCGTCGAAGGCCGGCGTGGTGCGCGGGTCGGTCGAGGCATAGGCGGTGGCCGTGTTCAGGACGACACTGGCGACCGGCAGCAGGGTGTTGTCGATCGTGGTCGAGAACGTCAATCCCGCGGTGGAGTCGAGCTGAACGTCATCGACATCGGTCCACACCAGGGTCTGCTGACCGGCGTTGGTGTAGATCGTCGGCTCACCGGCTCCGGCCGGCGTCGTGCTGCCCGGGGTGTAGGTGACGCCGACCGGCAGCACATCCCGGAAGCTCGCGTTGTACTCCGGCTGGGCGCCCGCGTTGGACGACGGATTACCGGCCGACAGCGTGAACGCGATCGGCTGGCCGGCCAGCACCGTGGCCGGTGCCTGCTTGGTCGCGGTGATGCCGGGGTTCGGCGCCGCATCGGCGATCGAGGGCAGGATCACCACCGAGCCGAGGACGGCCAACGAGACGGCCGTGACGAGGGCAGCCAAACGACGCGGGGTGCAGACAAACGCAGACACGGATAGCTCCTGAATAGATGCAGAGCGTGAGCGTGTTGATTCTGCGTTAAACCAACTGTCGCGTCAAACAGAACGTCTATCCCTCTGGACGATCCGGCCACTTCCGGTCAAGCCCGGCCCTGGTGGGCTGTAATCGCTTTAGAACGCGCCGTGCCGGCCGATAGGGCCGGGCTCACCGGCCACACTCTCACCGGTGGCAACGTCACGACGTTTCAGCGAACGCGCAGGCCGTCGAAGATCATCTGCACCATCGCGTCAGCTAGCGCAGTGGCGTCGGCACCCCGTCCGGGCCGGTACCACTCGATCAATGAGTTGACCGTGCCGAACAGCAGGCGGCTGGTCAGGGCCGGATCTATGTCAGCTCGTAGATCGCCCTCGGCCGCGGCGGTGCTGACCAGGTCGCTGACGAACCGGTCGAAGTCACGTCGGCGGGCCAGCGCGCGCTCTTCCATCGGGGTGTTGCCACGGACCCGGAGCAGCAGGGTGACGTAGGGCAACTCGGTGACCAGCACGTCGATCGCGCGCCGGACCAGCTGTTCGAGCCGGTCGATCGCCCGGCCATCCACCAGGGCCGGCTCGCCGGTGATGGCGAACAGCGCATCGAGCGAGCGGTCCAGGGCCAGTCCCAGCAGTTCTTGCTTGGAGCCGACGTGGTGATAGATGGATGACTTACCGATGCCGAGCCGCGCGGACAGGTCTTCCATCGAGGTTCCGTCATAGCCGCGCTCGTTGAACACGGTCACGACAACGGCCAGCAAGGCATCCCGGTCATACCCTGGCCGGCCACGCTTCACCGGCCGGTCAGCCGATTCAGCACCGCTTGGCCGGCCACGCTTCACCGGCCGGTCAGCCGATACAGCACCGCTTGGCCGGCCACGCTGCGGTGGTTCTGTCATGGTGGGGTCGGCCATCTGACATCCCTTGTGCGTGCTGGGTCGATCGGGCAGACTCGACCTTACCCGAACGAGCGTTCGGTAATAAGGAGGTTGCGGTAGATGTCCGATCCGGGAGCGTTGGAACCGATCGAGACCGCATCCCGGGACGAGATCAGTGCCCTGCAACTCTCCCGCCTGCGCTGGACCTTGCAGCACGCCTACGACAACGTGCCACATTATCGGGCCGCGTTCGAGCAAGCGGGCGTCCATCCGGGCGACCTGCGGGACCTGTCGGACCTGAGCCGATTCCCCTTCACCACCAAGGCCGATCTGCGCGAGAACTACCCGTTCGGCATGTTCGCCGTGCCGCAGGACCACGTCTCCCGGATCCATGCCTCGTCCGGCACCACCGGCCGGCCGACGGTCGTCGGCTACACCGCGCAGGACATCAGCACCTGGGCCGACCTGATCGCCCGATCCCTCCGGGCGGCCGGCGTCCGGCCCGGCCACAAGGTACATGTGGCTTATGGCTACGGCCTGTTCACCGGCGGCCTGGGGGCCCATTACGGGGCCGAACGCCTCGGCTGCACGGTCATCCCGATGTCCGGCGGTATGACCGAACGGCAGATCCAGCTGATCGCCGACTTCGCCCCCGAGGTCATCCTGGTCACCCCGTCGTACATGCTGACCATCGTCGATGCGATGGAGCGGGCCGGTATCGATCCGGCCGCCTCCTCTTTACAGATCGGGGTGTTCGGGGCCGAGCCGTGGACCGAGCAGATGCGCACCGAGCTCGAACGCCGGGTCGGCATCGACGCCGTCGACATCTACGGACTGTCCGAGGTGATGGGGCCGGGCGTGGCCCAGGAATGCGTGGAGACCAAGGACGGCCTGCACATCTGGGAGGATCACTTCTATCCCGAGATCATCGACCCGGTCACCGGCGAGGTGCTGCCGGACGGCTCCGAGGGCGAATTGGTCTTTACTTCCTTGACCAAACACGCCATGCCGGTGATCCGCTACCGCACCCGGGACCTGACCAAGCTGCTGCCAGGTACCGCCCGCAGCATGCGGCGGATGCAGAAGATCACCGGCCGCAGCGACGACATGATCATCCTGCGCGGGGTGAACCTGTTCCCGACCCAGATCGAGGAGCTGATCCTGGGCATCGAGAGCTTGGCCCCACAGTTCCAGTGTGTTCTGGATCGACCGGACCGACTCGATCAGCTGACCGTGCACGTGGAGAGCCGGCCCGGGCTGACTCCGGAATCGCGGGACGAGGCCGGCCGGACGCTGCAGCAACAGATCAAGAACCGGATCGGGGTCAGCGTCCGGGTCCAGGTGCTGGCGCCGGATTCGATCGAGCACTCGATGGGCAAGGCCCGACGGCTGATCGACAACCGTCCGACGGCCTAGCCGGCCAGTTGGTTCACGATCTGCCGATAGAACCAGGGCATCGCGTGCGCGGCCGGCACGATCGCCTTGCGGGCGAGGCGATGTTGCGCGGCCAGCAGCAGGCCTTCGGTGAGCAGCCGGGGTCGGCGAGTCGCCCGCCGCCAGCTCCGTTCGTAGCGCTCGGGTTGGTCGGCGGCCAGACAGCCGGCCAGGGCGGCCGCGCAGCTGAAACCGACGGCCAGCCCCTCTCCGGTCAGGGCATCGACGTAACCGGCCGCGTCGCCGACCAGCAGTACCCGTCCGGCCACCCGCCGGCTGACCCTCTGTCGCAGCGGTCCGGCACCCCGGACGCCGGCCCCGGACGCACCGCCGAGCCGGTCGACGAGCTGCGGAAAGGCCTGCAGAATCTGGTCGAAAGGTGCCTGATTGCCGGTGAGTACGGCTACCCCGATCAGGTTGTCGGCGAGCGGGGTCACGTACGCCTCGGCCGAGTCCGACCAGTAGACCTCGACCGCATCGGCCCAGGGTGACACCGGGTAATGCTGCCGCTGTCCCCATCGCGGGCGGCCGCGGCGGGTCTGCTCCAGGCCGAGCTGGCGCCGGATCGGTGAGTGCAACCCGTCGGCCGCGACCAGATAGCGCGCGCTGATCCCGGCGGCCGTCACCGTTGTCCCGTCCTGCTCGACATCAGCGACCCGGGCCCGTTCGATCGGGATTCCAGCGTCGGTCACGGCCTGTTCGAGAGCGGCCTGCAACGCCGTCCGGCGGACGCCACGACCGGCGCCGTCGATGAACGGGGCCAGCACCGATCGCTGCCGATCGAGGTAGCGGATGCCGGCGAACTCGAAGCCCGTCACCTTGACATCCAGCGTGTTCAGGGCCCGGACGGCGGCCGGCATCAGGCCCTCACCGCAGGCCTTGTCGATCGGACTTTCCCGTTGCTCGACCACGGTGACCGACAGGCCCGCCCGATGCAACTGCAACGCGCTGACCAGTCCGACCGGGCCGCCGCCCACCACCAGGACGTCGATCATGCCAACTGGGCCAGCGCGCGGTTCTCGGTTCGGATCCGGACGGTGAGCAGACCGGCGTTCAGGACCGTGAACACCGCTGCGGTGATCCAGCCGGATCGAACCAGCGGCAGGGCAATTCCTTCGACCACCACGGCGACGTAGTTGGGGTGCCTGAACAGCCGGTAGGGGCCACCGGTCACCCGGGACAGGCCGGGCACCACGACCACTTTGGTGTTCCATTGCCGACCCAAGGTGGTGATACACCACCAACGCAGCCCCTGGCTGGCGAGCACCAGCACCAGCATCGGCCAGCCCAGGGCCGGGCTGAAGGATCGCTGCCAGCCTTCGACCAGGCAGCCGGCCAGCAACGCGGTGTGCAGGACGACCATCACCGGGTAGTGCGAGGCGCCGACCTCCACGCCACCCTGGTCCCGGCTCCAGGCCAGGTTGCGTTTGGACACCACGAGCTCGGCGATCCGTTCGAGGCCGACCGCAAGAATGAGCAGCAAATACCAGATCATCGTGGCCCTACCACCGCAGCAGGACGAGTTCACTGCAGAACCCGGGTCCCATCGCCATCAGCACCCCTGCGCTACCCGGCTCGAACTCGCGCTGGTCCAAGGTGTCGGCCAGCACGTGCAGCACCGAGGCCGAGGACAGGTTGCCGACCTCGGCCAACGATCGCCACGTCACGTCGAGCGCAGCCGGGTTGAGGCCGAGTGCGGTCGTGATCGCCTCGATCACCTTCGGCCCGCCGGGGTGACACACCCAGCCGGCCACCTCAGGCACGGACAGCCCGTGTCCATCGAGTAGTCCGCGCACGTCATCGGCCAGGTACCGCTCGACCAGCACCGGCACCTCGGCGTCCAGCACGATCGTCAAGCCGCTCCGGCCGACGTCCCAACCCATGGTGCGCTGGGTGTTCGGATAGAGATGAGCCCGGGAGTCGATGATCTGCGGGCCGATTGCCGAGCGGTCGGCCCCGACGGCCACCACCGCCGCCGCCCCGTCACCGAACAAGCCGCTGGCCACCATGTTGGCCACCGAGGTGTCGTCGCGTTGCACGGTGAGCGAACACAGTTCCACCGTCACCAGCACGGCAACCTCGTCCGGATGCCCGGCGAGGTAGTCGTGCAGCCGGGCGATGCCGGACGCCCCGGCGACACATCCCAATCCGAACAACGGCACTCGCTTGACGTCAGGCCGCAGGCCGATCCGGTTGGCTATCCGGGCATCCAGCGACGGGGCCGCGACGCCGGTCACCGTGCTGAACACGATCAGGTCGACGTCGGCGGGGGTCAGACCGGCCTCGGTGAGCGCCGCCGTCACGGCCCGGGCACCCAGGTCGGTACCGACCTCGATGAAGGCATCGTTCTTGGCTCCGAAGTCGGTCAGGGCACAGGTCTGTTCCAACGGCAGGGCCAGATGACGGGTTTTCACCTGTGCGCTACGGTGGAATCGTCGCAGCAACGCCTCGGTCCGACGATCGGTGGCACACACCCCGACGAACGCGTCGGTCAGCTCGTCCTGGTCATAACGATGCTCGGCCAGCACCCCTCGCGCCGCAGCGATCGTCGTCATCCACCCACCCTATGCTGGATTTCGTGAACAGGTCGGCCCCCGCAGGCGCCCGGTTGACCGGCCTGGTCCAGGCCTGTCACCCGCTGCCCACGCTTGCGGTCACGGTGCTGACCGCGGTCCTGTTCATCTCGGCCGGTAACCGTCCCTTGATCTGTGTCATCGGCGGCCTGGCCATCCTCACCGGCCAGCTGTCGATCGGCTGGTCCAACGACCTGATCGACCGCGACCGGGATTCCCGGGTCGGGCGCACGTCGAAACCCGTCGTATCCGGGCGGTTGTCGGCGGGCGTGCTGCGCACCGCCTGTGTACTTGCGGCGATCCTGACCGTTCCGCTGTCGCTGGGCCTGGGCTGGCCGGCCGGCCTGCTGCACCTGATCGCGGTCGGAGCCGGATGGGCCTACAACCTCAGGCTGAAGTCGTCCGTGCTGTCTCCGATCCCGTACCTGTTCGCGTTCGGTGCACTGCCCGTGATCGCGACCCTGTCCCATCACCGGCATTGGCCGCTGTGGTGGGTCGTCGTCGCGGCCGGCTTGATCGGGCTGGCCGCCCACTTCGCCAACGTGCTGCCGGATCTGGCGGCCGACGCCGAGACCGGTGTCCGGGGATTGCCGCACCGGTTGGGCTATTTCTGGTCGTTGCTGGTAGCCAGCCTGCTGATGGCGGCGGTGTCCTTCCTGATCCTGCTCGCCCGGACCCAGGGACTGACCGCCGGCGGGCTGGCCGTCGTGCTGGTGCTGGCCGCGATCGCCGTACGGTCGAAGGGTGCGCACGGAGCCGATCGGGCCTTCGGACTGGTGATGCTGGCAGCCGCGGTCAACGTCGCCGTCCTGGTCGGCTCCGGCGGCCTGGGTTAGTCGCGTCCTGGCCGCTGAGCGTGGCCGGTGCGAAGCTGAGAAACCCGCTCGTCCGCGCATTTCTCGAGTTCAGGTGAGGAACTCCCGCTCGCTAGGGTGGTCGCATGGCTACGAGCGCATCGTTGATCATGTCGCGACGCGACATCGAGTTCCTGTTGTTCGAATGGTTGAACGTGACCGAGTTGCTGGACCGGCCACGCTTCGCCGAGCACTCGCCCGAGACCTTCCGGGCGGTCCTCGAACTGGCCGAGCAGCTGGCCACCAATGACTTCGCACCGCACAACCGCAAGGCCGACGAGAACGAGCCGCACGTGGTCGACGGCAAGGTGGTGTTGATCGACGAGGTCGCGCCAGCACTGGCCAAACTGGCCGAATCCGGTTTGATCGCCAGTACATTCGACGCCGAGCTCGGCGGCCTGCAGCTACCGGTGACGGTGGCCCGAGCCGCGATGGCCTGGCTGCAGGCGGCCAACGTCGGCACGTCGGCCTATCCGTTCCTGACCATGGCCAACGCGGCCCTGCTGGTCGCGCACGGCAGCCCGGAACAGATCGACACCTGGGTTCGGCCGATGCTCGAGGGCCGGTACTTCGGCACCATGTGCCTGTCCGAACCGCAGGCCGGGTCCTCCTTGGCCGACATCACCACCCGAGCCGAGCCCCACGCCGACGGCAGTTACCGGCTGTTCGGCAACAAGATGTGGATCTCCGGTGGCGACCACGAACTGTCCGACAACATCGTGCATCTGGTGCTGGCCAAGGTGCCCGGTGGACCGGCCGGGGTCAAGGGCATCTCACTGTTCATCGTCCCGAAACTGCTGGAAGACGGCTCGGCCAACGACGTGGCCCTGGCCGGGCTGAATCACAAGATGGGATACCGCGGCACCACGAACTGCCTGTTGAACCTGGGTGAGAACGACGGCGCGGTCGGCTATCTGGTCGGCGAGCTCAACTCCGGTCTGGCCGCGATGTTCCACATGATGAACGAGGCTCGGATCGGGGTCGGCCTCGGCGCCACCGCGCTCGGTTACACCGGCTACCTGCACGCGCTGAACTACGCCAAGGGCCGTACCCAGGGCCGGCCGGCCACCAACCGTGATGCCAACCAGCCCCAGGTCCCGATCATCGAGCACTCCGATGTCCGGCGCATGCTGCTGGCCCAGAAGGCCTATGCCGAAGGCGGATTGGCCCTCGGGCTGTACTGCTCGAAGCTCGTCGACATCGAGCACACCAGTAAAGACAGCTCCGAGGCCGAACGGGCCCACACGCTGCTGGAGGTGTTGACCCCGATCGCCAAGGCCTGGCCCTCGCAATGGTGTCTGGCCGCCAACGACCTGGCCATCCAGGTACACGGCGGTTACGGCTACGCCCGGGACTACCCGGTCGAACAGTTCTACCGGGACAACCGGCTCAACCCGATCCATGAGGGCACCAACGGCATCCAGGCGCTGGACCTGCTCGGCCGCAAGGTGGCGCTGAACCAGGGGGCCGGTCTGCGACTGCTGGCCGAGACCATCACGGCAACCGTCGATCGGGCCGAGGACGCCGACCCGGCGGCCAAGGAGTTCGGCCGGTCCGTGCGGGCGGCCTTGCAGCGGCTGTTGCAGGTCACTGCCACGTTGCACGCAACCGGCGACCCGGAGCTGACCCTGGCCAACGCCCACGTCTACCTCGAAGCGACCGGGCACATCGTGGTCGGCTGGCTCTGGCTAGACCAACTGCTGGCCGTCGGCCCGCAGGACGGCCCGTTCTATCACGGCAAGCGACGGGCGGCCGAGTACTTCCACCGCTGGGAACTACCCAAGACCGGGCCGATGTTCGAGCTGCTGGAATCGCTGGACCGGACCGTCCTCGACACCGACGCCGACTGGCTCTGACCTGACGGGTTCTGACGAGCTCTGAACTGACGGGTTTTGGGCCGAGGGCGAAACTCGCTCCGCTTTTGTCGTACCTATCACCTAGGTTCTGTTGGCATGGCAGACGTGATCACCGCGACCGGACTGGTCAAGACGTTCGGCAAGCTACGGGCCCTGGACGGCCTCGACCTGGCTGTGCCCGAAGGCAGCATCCTCGGGCTGCTGGGCCCGAACGGGGCCGGCAAGACCACCGCCGTCCGCATCCTCACCACCCTGCTCGACGCCGACGCGGGCGAGGCGACCGTCGCCGGGGTGGACATCCGGCGCGATCCGGGCCAGGTTCGGCAGAAGCTCGGGCTGTCCGGCCAGTATGCCGCGGTCGATGAGTACCTGACCGGTTACGAGAACCTGCACATGGTTGCCCGGCTGTACGGCCTGCCTCGCGGCGATGCCAAGTCCCGCTCCCGCCAACTGCTGGAGCAATTCAACCTGGCCGACGCCGGCGATCGGCCGGTCAAGACGTACTCCGGCGGCATGCGACGGCGGCTCGACCTCGCCGGGGCGCTGGTCGCGCGGCCACCGGTGCTGTTCCTGGACGAGCCGACCACTGGTCTTGACCCGCGAAGCCGCAACGACATGTGGGACGTGATCATCGACCTGGTCCGCGGCGGCACCACGGTCATGCTCACCACGCAGTACCTGGAGGAGGCCGACCGGCTGGCCGACAACATCGTGGTGATCGATCACGGCAAGCGGATCGCCGAAGGTACCGCGGCCCAGTTGAAGGATCAGGTCGGCGGCGCCCGGGTCGAGATCATCCTTTCCGAACAAGCTCAATTGGACCGGGCTCGGAGCATCCTGGCCGCATTGTCCGACGAACCACCTGAGGTCGACGAGCACTCCCGGCGGTTGATCGCCCCGGTCTCCGGTGGTTCGGCCACCCTGGTCGAGGCGGTTCGGCGGCTCAATGACGACGGGATCGAGGTGCTCGACCTCGCCCTGCGCCGCCCCACCCTGGACGAGGTGTTCCTGCAGTTGACCGGTCATTCCTCTGATGACGGCCGGGCCGAGAAGGAGACGGGTCGATGAGCAGCTACGGCAAGGCACTGATGGACGGCGCGGTGGTGGCCAAGCGCAACCTGATCAAGATCAAGCGGGTGCCCGACCTGCTGGTCTTCTCCACCCTGTCACCGATCATGTTCATCCTGCTGTTCGCCTATGTGTTCGGCAGCCAGATCAACGTTCCCGGCGTCAGCTACAAGGAATTCCTGATTCCCGGCATCTTCGCCCAGACGGTCATCTTCACCTCGACCGTGACCGGGGCCGGGCTGGCCGACGACATCCAGAAGGGCATCATCGACCGGTTCCGGTCACTTCCGATGTCCCGTTCGGCGGTGCTGATCGGACGCACCGGCAGCGATGTGCTGAACAACGTGCTGGTGGTCGCCGTCATGTCGGTGACCGGGCTGATCATCGGCTGGCGGATCCGCAGTTCGGTCGGTGAGGCCATCGGCGGCTTCGTCCTGCTGCTGCTGTTCGCCTACGCCATCTCCTGGGTGATGGCCTGGGTCGGTCTGATGGTGCCGAGCCCGGAGGTGGTCAACAACGCCTCCTTCATGATCATCTTTCCGTTGACCTTCATCGCCAACACCTTCGTGCCGACCAACAAGTTCCCAGCCGTGTTGAAGTGGATCGCCAACTGGAACCCAGTGTCGTCGGTGACCCAAGGGGCCCGGCAATTGTTCGGCAACACCGATCCGAACGCACCGAAACCGGATTACTGGTCGCTGCAACACCCCGTCATCTACACCCTGATCTGGATCGTGGTGCTGCTGGCCATCTTCGTACCCGTGTCGGTCCGGCAGTACCGTCGGGCGGCCAGCCGCTAGCGTGGGAGCAATGCAGCGCGTAGCCGAACCATCCGACGGAACCGAACGCAAGCTACTGCTGGGCTGGCTGGCCTTTCACCGCAACGCTCTGGAGGCGAACTGTGCCGGGCTGTCCGACGACGAGCTGACCCAGCGCTCGGCCATGCCCTCGGCGCTGTCGCTGCAGGGTCTGGTGCGACATCTGACCGAGATGGAGCACTGCTACCTGGTGCACGCGATCGGGGGCGACCGGGACGAGGTGGCGCGGATCTATTGCACCGATGACGACCCCGAAGCCGACATCCACCTGCTACACCCGGGCGAGGCGCAGCCGGCCCTGCAGCGCTTGCGGGCCGTGCAGGCACAGGCAGATGCCCTGGTGAGCACGGGAAAACTTACCGACAAGGGCACCGGTAACGGCCGGTCGTTGCGCTGGAACCTGATGAAGGTGATCGGTGAGTACGCCCGGCACAACGGTCACGCCGATCTGATCCGCGAACGCATCGACGGTTCGACCGGCGAATAGCGGCCGCCGAACTGTCAGGAGAATTGCTCCCTATGACAGTCGATTCCGATGACAATCCGGCCGGCAACCGCTCCCGGCTCAGCGGGCGCTCCAGCCGCCGTCGAGGGTGTAGCTGCTGCCGTTGGCCAGGGCCGCCGCATCACCACAGAGCCAGACCACCAGGCTGGCCACCTCGGCCGGTTCGGCCAGGCGTTTGACTGCGCTCTCGGCCAGGAAGATCTTGGCCACCACTTCCTCCTCGGAGATGCCGTGCGCCCGTGCCTGGTCGGCAACCTGCTTGTCCACCAGGGGTGTTCTCACATAGCCCGGGCTGACGCAAACGCTGGTCACGCCCCGGCCGCCACCTTCGAGGGCGATCGTCTTGGACAGGCCTTCGAGTCCGTGCTTGGCCGCGACATAGGCCGATTTGAACGGCGAGGCCCGCAGTCCATGCACCGACGAGATGTTGATGATCCGGCCGAAGCCCCGGTCATACATCGCCGGCAGCGCCGCCCGCACCAGCAGGAACGGGGCCTCCAGCATCAAAGCCAGGATCCGGTGGAACTGCTCGGGCGGGAAGTCCTCGATCGGAGCAACGTGCTGGATGCCTGCGTTGTTGACCAGGATGTCGATGTCGAGCGTCAGGGCGGCCAGCGCTGCAGTGTCGGTCAGGTCGATCGGCCAGGGCGTCCCGCCGATCTCGCCGGCCACCCGGCCGGCCGCCTCGGCATCCACGTCGGCCACCGTCACCAAGGTGCCATCGGCGGCCAGGGCTCGAGCCACGGCCTCCCCGATCCCGCTGCCCGCTCCGGTCACCAGTGCCGATCGCTTTCGCATCTGACTCCCCACTCGAGACGTCTGGACCGACCTCGACGATATCGCCAGCACGACCGACTACTGTGACCGAATGGCCAGAGGCGTGAAGGCAGCGGATAAGGATCCGCGGGTGTGGGCCTTGCGTCTGCTCATCGTCGCCGGCGAACGTTATCGCCGAGAAGTGGCCGACCGTTTCGATATCAGCGTGACCGAGTCGCTGGTCGTCAGCGCGCTGGGGCGAGCCGGCGAACCGCTTCCGCCGCGCGAGATCGGTCAACAACTCAAGGTGATGTCGGGCAGCCTGACCGCGATCCTCGATCGGCTCGAGGGCCAGCGAATGGTGCAGCGACTCCCCCATCCCACCGACCGGCGTGGTCGGTTGATCGCGCTGACCGACCGCGGTCAGGAACTGGTGGCCTTCTCCAACAAGATGCTGTTTCGAGCGGTCAACGCGGCCGACACCGATCTCGATCCGGTCGCGCTGGCCGACCTCTTTGCCGGCGTGGCCGGGCAACTCAACGCTGCAGCCGATCTCATCGAAGCCGAACGGGCCTCTACCGGGTGAGCCCCAACCTGGCCGCGGCCACAGGTGGCTGCGCGCCGACGACTCACCTCCGGCCCACTCGCTCACCATCCGGTTGAGACGACAGCAGCGTTCGCTGTCCAGATGAAGGCTGGTAGTGGCAATTGTGAAAGGACCTCAGGCGACTTCTCGCAAGTAACTTGATTTTCAATCTACTTGTGCATCACACTAGTTCTGTCGGAGCGCCAAACAGCGAGCGGCCGACACTCAGCTCTCGTCGCTTCGTCGATCAGCCGATCAAGCGAACAGCCGATCGTCAGTCACGGGGTGTGCCGGACCGTGTCCG
>CAZZZW010000028.1:0-1740 GCA_964658795.1 Phormidium nigroviride PCC 7112 | reverse complement strand
CCCCCCCACGACTGACGATTCGGTCGTCGTCGAGTGGTGCTTTGTCTGTCCTCAACTCAAGGTTGTCCGGCCGAGAACAGCTCCAGCTGGCTGGTTCCCACCCGGCCGGGTCACGTCGACGAGCTACCGGGGCGATGGGCGCGATGCCTTCGTACTGAGCCAAGGCGGTGCGAGTGCAGCCATCCGAGCTGGCCGAGGACGACACTGTCGGGGTCGCCTGGACCTTCGGTCGACTGGCCGGGTTGTCGGTCGAACTCGGTGAGGCGCTCACACCGATCGCGGACCCCGAGCAGTCAGCGTTCGTGCTGGCAGATTTCTGCCTGCGCCACATCGGCAACGCCGACGCCGCCACGTTGCTTCGGCGCAGTGGCCCGACCGTGGACACGATGTTCGCGACCGATCTCGACGGCCGCAGTGCTGACCGGCTACAGCTTCACCTCGGTCACGGGCCCGGCATCGATGCCCTGCACGCCAAGCGCGCCCAACGCTGCGCCGACCTGAGCACCAGTGTCCGTTGGCCCCGGTTCGGACCGCAGGCGGTCAGCTCGTTCGGCTGGCGCGCCATGCTCGCCGTCCCCTTACCCGATCAGCCCGACGGCCGCGACCTGGTCATTACGCTCTACTCCCGCCAGCCGGATGCCCTTACCGACCTGGACAAATCCGCGATGTGCGCCCTGGTGGCACAAGGCGGCCTCAAGGTCGTCGCGGCGAGGTATTCCGATCAGGCGGCACACCTTCGGCAGGCGCTGACCAGCAACCGCGACATCGGTACCGCGATCGGCATCCTGATGGCGAGCAGGCTGCTGACGCGCGAACAGGCATTCCAGGTCCTGCGATCGGCGAGCCAGAACGGCCACCGCAAGCTCAGCGACGTAGCCCAGGAGGTTGTCGAGACCGGGACCCTGGACCTGGCGTGAGCGAGGCTCGACGGCGTGCCGGCACCGACCGGGGTTCGAGCCGGGCCGACGCGGCCGGCGCAGAGGTCATCCTCACCGTGCTCGATGGCCTGCCCGGGATGATCGCCTACTGGGATCTCGATCAGCGCAACGTGCTGGCCAATCAGGCCTACGTCGAATATTTCGGTTTCACGCCCGAGGCGATGATCGGCCGGCACATCAGCACGGTGCTGGGCCCCGATCTCTACCGGACCAACTTGCCCTACATCGAAGGGGCACTGGCCGGGCGGGACCAGCTCTTCGATCGCACCCTGGTCGACCAACAGGGTCGCACCAGATATGTCCAGGCCTCCTACATTCCGAGCTGGAGCCACGGCGCGGTGACCGGCTTCTTCGTCCTCGTCACCGATGTGACCGAGCGCAGCCTGGCTCAGCAACAATCCGCGCGTGACGCCGAGCAGTACCGCGCGCTGGCCGCGAACATCCCGGGCGCGTTCGTGCTGCTGTTCGACGTCGATCTCCGGATCCTGGTCGCCGACGGGCCGGAGTTGCCGACCTTCGGTTTCACGTCCCGCCAGCTGGAAGGCCGAACCGTGCACGAGGCGTTTCCGCCCACCTCGACGGCCGGGTTGGGGCCGCGGTGCCGGGCGGCATTGCTGGGCGAACGGACGGAGTGGGAGCGCAAGATCCGAGATCGAACCTTCGCCCTGCGGTCCGCCCCGGTCGCCGACCGAAACGGGGAGATCTTCGCCGGCCTCGTCATCGCCTCGGACGTGACCGCGACCGCCCGGGCGCGCCAGGTCCAGGCAGCGTTGCGCGAGGTGGCCACGGCGGTCGCCAAGAA
>CAZZZW010000027.1:0-22047 GCA_964658795.1 Phormidium nigroviride PCC 7112 | reverse complement strand
TACGACGTCCTGGGTGACATCACCTCGATCGGTGCCGCCGGTGGCACCGACGCCTACTCCTACAACGACCGCGGCGAGCAGCTGACCGCAACCGGTCCGTCCGGCGCGGCCAACTACACCTACAACAGCGACGGCCAGCTCAGTCAGCGCACGGACGCATCGGGCACGGCCAATTTCGCCTACACCAACGGGCGATTGTCCAGTGAGAGCGATCCGGTGGCCGGCACCACCCAGAGTGTCGGCTACAACGCGGCCGGTGATCTGAGCACGGTCGACTACGGCGCTGGTCGGGTCCGCAGCTACGGCTATGACAACCTCGGTCGGCTGACCTCGGACGTGCTGAAGAACGGCGGCGGCAGCACGGTGTCCTCGGTCGGCTACGGCTACGACCTCGACAACAACATCACTTCCAAGACCACCACCGGGGTCCAGGGCGCCGGCAGCAACAGCTACACCTACGACTACCTCGACCGGATGACGTCCTGGACCAACAACGCCGGAACCACCACGAACTACGGGTGGGATGACTCCAGCAACCGAATCCAGAACGGGGCCAAGACCGCCACCTACGACCAGCGCAACCGGCTGATCTCCGATGGCAGTTCGACCTACACCTACACGGCTCGTGGCTCGCTGAAGACCAAGACCACCGGTTCCACAACGGAGAACTTCAGCTTCGACGCGTTCGACCGGCTGATCTCCGACGGCGGTCAGAGCTACGACTACGACGATCTGGATCGGCTCAGCACCGACGCCGGAGCGGCGCTGAAGTACGCAGGCATGGACCCGGGGGTGATCTCGGACGGCACCTCGACCTATGGCCGTGACGCCGCCGGTGATGTGACCTCCGAGCAGACCGGCACCACCAAGCGCTCCCTCATCACCGACCAGCACGGCGATGTGGTCGGCGGCTTCGACCCGTCCGACACCACCCTGGCGACGCTGGCGGACTCGAAGAGCTATGACCCGTGGGGCAACGTCACCGCCTCGAGTTCGAACAGCCTTGGATCGCTGGGATATCAGGGCAGTTGGACCGACAGCTCGACCGGCCAGGTCGACATGGGCGCCCGCTGGTACTCACCGGTCACCGGCTCGTTCGACTCGCAGGACGACGTGCAGTACAGCTCCGGGGCTTCGCCGCTGGCCAACAAGTACCTGTACGGCAACGGAAACCCGGTCACCTACAGCGACCCGGACGGGCACTGGGGCTTCAGCTGCGGCTGGTGCCACAAGGCCATCCACGCCGTGACGCATGCGGCCAGTGCGGTCGTGCACACCGTGGCCCACGTGGCCAGCACGGCCTACAACTTCGTGGCCAGTGCGGCCAGCGCGGCCTGGGACTTCACCAAGCGGGCCGCCTCGGCGGTCTGGGACTTCGCCAAGACGGCCTACCACGCGGTGGCCCATGCGGTCAGCTGGGTCTATCACAAGGCCAAGGCAGCGGTGACGACCGTCTATCACGCCGTGTCCAACGCCGTGAACTGGGCGGCGCAGAAGGCTCAGCAGGCGGCCCAGTGGGCGGCGCAGAAGGCCCGGGAAGCGGCGGCTGCTGCTCACCGGGCGGCAGTGGCGGTGTCCACCGCGACCAAGGCCGCGATCAAGTACGCGGTCCAGCACAACCCGCTGCCGGCCATCGTCGCGGCGGTGAAACCCCTTATCAACGCTGCCAAGAAGGTTGTCTCCGCGGTGGCCAGCATCCCGGCCGCGGTGGTCTCGGTGACCGTCAACGTGGTCAAGGAGGCGGCGGCCTCGGTCCAGGCGGTCTATCAGGCGGCGGTGACGGCGGCCGGTGCGGTCGTGCAGGCGGTCTCGACCGCGGTGCAGGCCACGGCGACCTTCGTCCAGGACCACTGGAAGACGATTGCGGCGATCGCGGCCGGAGCAGCGACGTTCCTCGGCTGTGAGGCGATCACCGCCGGGGCCGGTTCGGCCGCGTGTGTGGTCGCGGCGGCTGCCGTCGGGGGTGCGGTCGGCAACGCGCTGAACTGTCCGCCGGGTCAGTCGGTCGCCGGCTGCGCGGTGAAGGGTGCCGTGGCCGGGGCGATCGGCGGCGCGATCACGGTGGCCACCGGGGGAGCCGGTGGGGTGCTGGTCGCTTCGATGGCCGCGGCCGGTGGGGCCGCAGCCGAGAACGCCTCGCTGCAATACCTGAACACCGGACACGTGGACGCCAGCCAGGTGGCCACCTCGGCCGTGGTCGGCGGCCTGACCGGTGGGGCCGGTGCGGCGGCCGGCCGGCTCGGCGGGTCGGCCTCGCGTGAACTGGGCGAGGAATCCTCGGCGGCCGAGTCCGAGGGCGGTGGGGCCGTGTCCTGCAGCCTGAACTCGTTCACCGGTGCCACTCCGGTGTTGATGGCCGACGGTTCGCAGAAGCCGATCGACCAGGTGCACAAGGGCGACCAGGTGCTGGCCACCGATCCGGAGACGGGGGTGACCTCGACCGAGACGGTGCTCAACCCGATCGTGCACTCCGGTCCGCACACGATGGTGGATGTCGAACTGTCCGACGGAACAACGATTGTCGCGACCGACAAGCACCCGTTCTGGGACGAGACGACGCGGTCCTTCGTCAACGCCCAGGACCTGACTCGGGGCGACAGAGTGCTGACGGCGAGTGGAAAGCGCTTGTTCGTCAAGGCGATCGTCATCTTCGCGGCGATGCTGACGGCGTTCAACCTGCACATCGCCAACATTCACACCTACTACGCCGGTAGCACCCCGGTCCTGGTCCACAACAAATGTGGCGACGATGGGACGCCCGAGGTCAGCCTCAACGGCAGCCGGCACCCGCAGTCAGCTGGACACGCCTCTGACACCGGCGGCGATGTGCAGGAATTGACGATCGATCGGCCTGGCGCGAAGGCCCGTCGGGCGGAGGCCCAGGCCGGCCATGACAAGGTGCCGGGCCAGGACCTCGATGAGTGGCCGCCGGCGATGTTCAAGGAAGGCGGGGCCGGTGCCAGCATCCGTGCGATCGACCCGGGCGACAACCGTGGGGCCGGTGCCTCGATCGGCAACCAGTGCCGCGGATTGCCGGACGGTACGGTCGTGAGAGTGAGGATCTGCTGATGTCGCAAGCAATCGAGCGATTGGTCGCGGCGAGCGGGGGCCCGCTGGGACCAGGTGTGCAGGACGCGGACGGCGTTCCCGCCGAGCTGGTTCCATTACTGGAGCGGTCGAACGGGTTCTATGCGTTCGAGTCGGCGTTGCACGTGTATCCCAGCCGATCCGCAGTCGCCGGCCGTGTCACGCTGTCGGAATGGAATGCTCCGGCGACGTGGCGCGAGTCCTACCGTGATCTCGTCGATGCCTCGGCCTACTTTTTCGCCGAGGACATCTTCGGTAATCAATTCGCGCTGATCGAGGGCAACTTCGTTGGGTTCGAGCCCGAGACCGGTGAGATCGAAGTTCTGGCCTCCAGCGCGCAGGACTGGGCGGCGGCGATCGTCGCGGACTGGCGGCAGCTCACCGGCTTCGTGACGGCACACGATTGGCAGGTGGCCAACGGTGGCGTGGCTGAGGGGCAACGACTCCTGCCGCGGCAGCCGTTCGTCCTCGGTGGCGAGTTCTCGGTCGACAACCTGCAGTCCGTGTCGGCAGCCATCGGGATGCAGGTTCGCGCCGAGTTGGCGTTGCAGATTCGCGATCTTCCGGACGGCTCGAAGATCAAGTACCGCCTGCCACCGGCCTGAGGCCGACAGCACCCTCGGGGCAGTGGCGCCCCACCCATCGATAGCAGAGTCCATCACTAGCGGGGAATCATTATGAGAAGAAAAGCTGTTCTGCTCGCGCTGCCGGCATTGCTGGTTGCCACCGTGGCCACCGCCGTAGCTGGTCCGGGGGCGCGGCACGCCGCGCACGCCGACGCCGCTGCCCAGGGTGGTGACTACATCGCCGTCAATCCGCAGATCCACGTGCTCGACACCCGGTCCAAGGTCGGCGTGACCACGACGACCCCACTGGCCGGCGGCAAGTACTACCCGTTCCAGGTCGCCGGCGTCGGGGGAATCCCTGCCGCCGCGAGCGTCACCGGCGTCGTCGTCGACCTGACGGTCGTCTCACCGACCGCCAGCGGCTGGCTGTTCCTCGGACCGAACGACGGCCCCGCCACCGCGCCGACCGGCTCGAACGTGAACTACCTCGCCAGTAGCAGCCCGATCTCGAACAGCGTGGTCGTCAAGATGTCGGCCGACGGCAAGTTCAAGGTGTGGGTCTCCGGGGGGACTGCTCACGTCGTCGTGGATGTGCAGGGTTACTACACCGCCACCACCGGCACCTCCGGCCCGGGCGGCTTCGTCCCGGTGCCGCACAGCACCATCATCGATACCCGTAACGGCACCGGCGGCGTCAAGGTCGCGGCCATCGCCGCCGGCGGATCGCTGACCGCCAACCTGAGTGCCACCGGTGCCATCCCGAGCGGATCGCCCAGCGCCTACGCGGACATCATTGTCACCTCGGCCGCCGACGCCGGGTACCTCGGCGTCTACCCCTACGGCGCCGCCTCGACGACGATGACCAGCATCACCGACTTCCTGGCCGGCACCACGGCCTCCGGGGCGACGCTCAAGCTCGGCACCAACAACAGCGTTGTGTTCGTGAACAGATCGGCATCGGCGATCAACCTGGTGCTGACCGCGGAGGGCTACACCAGTGCGGTGTCGACCAGCGGCGCCGGGTACCGGGGCGCCCTGGTCCGGACCGTGAGTGGTCTGACCATCGCCGCCAACGACACCGCCTCGATTCCGGTTCTCGGCCTGGGCGGCGTGCCGACGCACGGCGTCGCGGCCGTCGCGGCCAACTTCACCGTGGTCGGCGGCACGGCCGCCGGTTTCCTCAAGGTCTACCCGAGTGACGGCACCGCGCCGCCCACCTCGGTCGCCAACTTCCCGGCCAGCACCACCCGGGCCGATCTCGCGTTCGTGCGCCCCGGCGCCGACGGCCGGGTGAAGGTGCTCAACAACACCTCGCAGCCGGTGCACATCTACGTCGACGTTCAGGGTTACTACAGCGATGGAAACCCCACCGGTGTCGACATCGCGCCCTACTCGCCGGTTGCGATCGCGCAGCCCATCATCGGCGGCAACGTCGAGGGTGTGTACGTCCGCAACACCGGCCAGCTCTTCCACGGCACCGCGCCGGCCGACAGCCTGGACCAATCGGTCTGGGCTGGCCTGCCCGGCCTGGAGGCCTTCACCGGCGAACCGAGTATCGCCAAGCTTCCCAACGGAAACCTGCTCGTCGCGGCCCAGCACGCCAGCAACGGAGAGATCTGGACGCTGACCGAACCGGCCTCGACCGGCACGACGTTGGCAACCTGGAACACGACCTTCACCCACACCGCCGGCATCATGGCCTCGGGCCCGGTCGTCGGCACGCTTCCCAACGGCAACCCGGTCAACTTCGGGGTCGACGCCAATGGTCAGCTCTGGGCGTTGCCGACCACTGGTGGCACGTACTGGCAGGCCGTCGGCAGCAACGTCGGTCTGGTCGGTCCGGTCAGCGTGGTCGCCAACTCCAGCGCCGGCACCTTGAACGTGGTCGGGCGCACGACCACCGGAACCGTCGTCACCGCCTCCTACAACAGCAGCAACGTGCTCGGCGCCTGGACCGACCTGCACCTCACCGGGGCCGCCGGACGACCGGCCGCCATCGAGGTGATCGGCCCGCGCCTGCGTGTCGTGTCGCGCACCGCCACCGGCGGGATCAGCACGATCGAGCAGACCCCGAGCGGAAGCTGGCCCACTGCGTGGTCAGCCGTGGACACCCAGGGTCACACCTTCATCGGTGACCCGGCCGTGGCCATCGACACCCCGCTCGGGTCGAGCTCAGCGGCCGGCACCGACGACCAGTCGATCCTGGTCCGCGATTCGCAGGACAGCTACCTCTACGAGTCGGACGAGACCAGCGCCGGCACCGGAACCTTCGGCGCCTGGTTCCTGGTGGCCGGACAGAACAACCCGGCCGCGACCGATCCGGTGGCGATCGCCTTCGGCGGTTCCGGCAACAACTTCAACTGGATCGCCGCCGCCCTGGACACGACCGGGGCCCGGGAACTGGTGCACCGCCCGGTCGCCTGATCCGCTGATATCCATTTCGACAAAGGACATTCGATGAACACACGTATCCGGGCCGCGGCCTGGACCGCTGGATTGGCAATGGCGACGAGTTTCGTGGTGCCGGTCCTGATGGCTGCGCCGGCCCACGCCGACGTGGCCGGCAACGGGGGAGATTTCATCGCCCTGTCGCCTCGCCCAGCGATCCTCAACACCAGCACGGGAGTCGGGGCGCCGAAGGCCACCCTGACCGCGGGTAAGACGATCGCGGTGCAGGCCACCGGAGTCGGCTCCGTCCCGGTCACCGGGGTCAAGGCGGTCCTGGTCGACATCGACGTGAGCAGTGCGTCGGCGGCCAGCAACATCACCGCGTGGCCGGTCGGTGGCACCCAGCCGAGCTACCCGGTTACCCGCGCGCTGGCGGGCAAATCCAACTCGGCCAGCGCGGTGCTGGACGTCGGTACCGGCGGCAAGATCAACTTCAACAACTCGGCCGGTACGCTCAATCTGGCAGCAATTGTCGAGGGATACTTCACCACCACCACGTCAGCCACCGGCACCGGCGGCTTCATCCCGGTGACCGGCACCCGGGTGATCAGTACGACCGCCGGCACCGGAGTGCCGTTGGCGACGATCGGGGCCGGCAAGAGCGTGACGGTCAAACTGGCCGGCGTGGCCGGCGTGCCGACCACCGCCAGTGCCATCTACGGCACGATGCAGGTGGCCAGCGCGACCGCGGCCAGCAGCATCTCGGCCGGCCCGACCGGCGGCGCGGCCGAGTCCTACTCGGTCATGTACTACGGCACCAGCAACACCACCCAGGCCATGGCGCTGAAGCTGTCCAGCACCGGCCAGAGCACGATCAAGAACAACGGCTCGGCCGCGATCAACCTCTATTTCGACATGGAGGGCTACTTCAGCCCGGACACCGCGCACGGCTACGGCTATCGTTCGACGCCACCACTGTCATCGAGCAAGATCACCCTTGCTGCGTCGGCCGATTACTACCTGCAGGTCGGCGGCCGGGGCGGCATCCCGACCGCGGGGGCCGAGGCCGTCGTGCTCAGCCTGTCCGCGGTCAGTGCCAGCGGCACCGGTTACCTGCGGGCCTATCCGGCCGAGGGCCCGACCGGCGAACCGAACATCACCTGGGACACCGGTGAGGTTCCGGTCACCGAGACCTTCGTGCCGCTCGGCGTGAGCGGCCGGATCCGGCTGCACAACTACGGCAGCACCGCGATCAGCATCTATCCGACCACCAAGGGCTACTTCGACTCCGGTGAGTCGCACGTGGTCGACATCGACCCGCATGCCACCCCGGCGCTGTTGCAGGCGGCGTCCGGTGGGTCGGTCGACGCGGCGTACGTCAGCGCCGGCGGGGTGCTCTTCCACGGCGTGGCCACGGCCGACGCGCTCGACTCGGCGCAGTGGTCGCCGGTGCCGAGCAACCTGGAGGCCTTCACCGGCCAACCGGCCATCGTCAAGCGCAGCAACGGGACGCTGCTGGTGTCGGTGTTGCACGCCAACAACGGTGAGGTCTGGGACTTCTCGCTGGCCGCCGGCGCATCGAGCTGGGCCCCGACCTTCGTGCACACCGGTGGCGTGATGGCCTCGGCCCCGGTCTCGGCCAACCTGCCCGACGGCACCGCGGTGACCTTCGCGGTCGCCGCCGACGGTGGGCTGTGGCTGATGACCGACACCGGCGCCTGGACGCTGCTGTCGGCCGCCGCCAACCTGGTCGGCTCGCCGACCGTGGTCACCACCAGCACCGGCGTCCAGATCGTCGACACCACACCGGCCGGCAACGTCGTGACGGCCGGCTACGCCAGCGGTGTGCTGTCGGCCTGGACCGATCTGGGCGGCGTCGGCATCACCGACAAGACCGCGGCGGTCGTCAACAACGGGCCGCGGGTCCGGGTGGTGGCCCGTCAGGCCGACGGCAGCATCATCAGCAAGATGCAGGCGCTGAGCGGGGCTTGGCCGGCGGCCTGGACGCCGGCCGGGACACCCGGTGTCGCGCCGAGCTTCATCGGCGGTCCGGCGGCCGGGATCGACTTCGGCTCCGGCACCAACCCGGGCACCGGCAAGGCGTTCCTGATCGCCCGCGGGGCCCAGGACGGCTACCTGTACCAGGTCGACGAGACCAGCGAGGCCAGCGGCGTCTGGGGTGAGTGGTACCAGGTCCCCGGTCAGGCCGCACCGGCCGGCACCGACGTCTGTGTCGCGCCGTTCGGCGGCAGTGGCAACAACTTCCACTGGGTCGGCGCCTACCTCGACAGCAACGCGAGCCCGCACCTGCTGCACGCGCCGGCGGTGTAGGTCCGCTCATCGGTGGAGGGAGCCCGGCGGTGTCGACCGTCGGCTCCCTCCATCAGCGTTTCCGAGGGCGGGCCCGGAACCTGGCTCGCGTGACCTCGCTCGCCCCGTAGACTGATCGCGTGGCGCGCGCAGACGGCAGACTGAACCACGAGATCGACCCCCACGACAAAGGCCCGCAGGACGAATGCGGCGTCTTTGGTGTCTGGGCCCCAGGCGAAGAGGTGGCCAAGCTCGCCTACTTCGGGATGTACGCCCTGCAGCACCGGGGCCAGGAGGCGGCCGGCATCGCGGTGAGCGACAACTCCTCGATCCTGGTCTACAAGGATCTCGGCCTGGTCTCCCAGGTCTTCGACGAGTCGACACTGGCCACCCTGCGCGGGCACATCGCGATCGGACACACCCGCTACTCCACCACCGGCTCGTCGACCTGGGAGAACTCCCAGCCGACCTTCCGCACCACCCGGGCCGGTACCGGAATCGCACTGGGTCACAACGGGAACCTGGTCAACACGGCCGAACTGGCCGAGGGCATGCGGGACAACCGGCACGAGCACCTGCGGGGCTCCCAGCCCGCCGCCAGCTCCGACTCGGACCTGATGACCGAACTGCTGGCCAGCCTGCCCGACGTCTCGGTCGAAGAGGCCGCGATGCAGGTTCTACCCACGTTCAAGGGCGCGTTCTCGATCGTCTTCATGGACGAGCACACCCTCTACGCCGCCCGGGACCCGCAGGGCGTGCGGCCGCTGTCGCTCGGCCGGCTCGACCGTGGCTGGGTGGTGACCAGCGAATCGGCCGCCTTGGACATCGTCGGCGCCTCGTTCGTCCGAGAGATCGAGCCCGGAGAGCTGATCGCGATCGACGAGGACGGCCTACGCTCCCAGCGCTTCGCCAACCCCGACCCCAAGGGCTGCATCTTCGAATACGTCTACCTGGCCCGGCCGGACACCACCCTGGCCGGCCGTTCGGTGCACTCGACCCGGGTCGAGATCGGCCGCCGGCTGGCCAAGGAGTTCCCGGTCGACGCCGACCTGGTCATGCCGACCCCGGAGTCCGGTACCCCGGCCGCGATCGGGTACGCCGAGGCTTCGGGCATCCCGTACGGCATGGGGCTGGTCAAGAACGCTTACGTCGGACGGACCTTCATCCAGCCGTCCCAGACGATCCGTCAGCTCGGCATCCGGCTCAAGCTGAACCCGTTGCGCGATGTGATCCGGGGCAAGCGGCTGGTGGTCGTGGACGACTCGATCGTGCGCGGCAACACCCAGCGCCAGGTGATCCGGATGCTGCGCGAGGCCGGTGCTCTCGAGGTGCACGTCCGGATCGCGTCCCCGCCGGTGGAATGGCCGTGTTTCTACGGCATCGACTTCGCCAGTCGGGCCGAGTTGATCGCCGCCGGTCTGGACGTCGATGGCGTTCGGGCCTCCATCGGTGCCGACAGCCTGGGCTACATCTCCCTCGATGGTCTGGTGGCCGCCACCGAGCAGCCCAAGACGCGCCTGTGCCGGGCCTGCTTCGACGGCACGTATCCGATCCCGCTGCCCCAGGTGGTGGGCAAGCACGTACTCGAAGGCATCGAGAAGGCGGTCAGCGACAGCGAGACCCTGCTCGAACCGTCCGCGGACGTGAGATGAGCTCGGTGCGTCCGCAGCGCCAGACTTCCTACGCCGCGGCCGGTGTCGACATCGAGGCCGGCGACCGCGCGGTCGAGCTGATGAAGGCCTCGGTCAAACGGACCGGTCGGCCCGAGGTACTGGGTGGCCTCGGCGGCTTCGCCGGGCTGTTCAAGCTGGACCTGGCCAAATACCCGAACCCGGTGCTGGCCACGTCGACCGATGGCGTCGGAACCAAGCTGGCGATCGCCCAGGCCCTGGACCGGCATGACACCGTCGGCATCGACCTGGTGGCCATGGTGATCGACGACCTGGTGGTGGTCGGCGCCGAGCCGCTGTTCATGACCGACTACATCGCGACCGGCAAGGTCGTGCCCGAGAAGATTGCGGCCATCGTGGCCGGCATCGCCGAGGGCTGCGTCCAGGCCGGTTGCGCGCTGGTCGGCGGCGAGACCGCCGAACACCCCGGGGTCATGGCACCCGACGACTACGACATCAGCGGGGCCGGTACCGGTGTCGTCAACGCCGACGCCCAGCTCGGGCCGGAGCTGATCGAAGACGGTGACGTGCTGATCGCGCTCGGTTCGTCCGGCGTGCATTCGAATGGTTTCTCATTGGTCCGGTGGGTCATCGCCCAGGCCGGCCTGCAACTGTCCGACACCCCAGCCGAGCTTGCCGGTCGGACCCTCGGTGACGAGCTGCTGACGCCGACCCGGATCTATGCCCAGGATTGCTTGAGACTGATCGCCGACGGCGGCGTGCACGCGTTCTCGCACATCACCGGCGGGGGCCTGGCGGGCAACCTGGTCCGGGTGCTGCCGACACATCTCGATGCGGTGGTGGACCGCTCGACGTGGTCGCCGTTGCCGATCTTCCAGGTGCTGGCAGCCCGAGGTGGGCTCAGCCGGGAGGATCTGGAACCGGCATTCAATCTGGGCGTCGGCATGGTCGCCGTCGTTGCCGCGGCCGCCGAGGAGGCGACCCTTGCGACGCTGGCCGCACGGGGCGTGCCGAGTTGGCGGATGGGCCGGATGCAGCCGGGTACCGGTCAGGTACAGCTGATCGGCGAGTATGCCGATTCTGGTTTCTGATCCAGAGCCGGAAGAGTTCGAGAAACTGCCTCAGCGGGACGAGCCGCCGACCCAGCTTTCCTCGTCCTCATAATCGTCATCGGCGTACGGATCGCCGCTACCGCCAGCACCACTGGGCGGAGACGCATGTCCGAGTTCACGCTGGAGTGCAGAGAAATCAGTGCTCTGGGTGTTGTACTTCAGGTCCCGAGCGACCTTCTGCTGCTTTGCCTTGGCACGGCCGCGCCCCATGGCTCGACCCCCTCGCTCGCACAGTCATCCGGAACAGCGCACCTGAACTTGCGGTCGAGGCCGTTTGATCCGGGAATCGGTTGTCAGTTTCGTACGTCGAGAGTACATCGGCATCGACCGTTCTCGCACACCACCCGCACTCGCGCCGACAACCGTCGATGGAAGGGGTCGCAGCGGCCTGTTCGAGGCGGTCGACAACGTCGGTTGCCTCGAACTACCCGATGGGCGTGAGCCAGGCGGCATAGGCAGGGTGTCTGGTTTTCGGCGGTCCACCGCGGTTCGCGGTCAAGGTCGCGATACAGTGTGACGTCGTTGCATACGCAAATGCTCACCCTGGGTTGTACCTAGTTGCACAGAGTTGTCCCCTGATCACTTCAGGTGCAAAAAATACCTACCAGCGAGCCTTCGATGCACGATCGTTATCAAAAATGGCCAACTTCACGGCCACATGACATGAAGTTGCCGAGGAAACTGGTGCATACTTCATGAGACGTCGCAACGGGATGCGCGTTATAAATATTCAGGAAGGGGGCGAGGGTCAATGACCAATCCTCGTCAACGCACAGAGTCGGAGCCTTTGCTGACTCCGTCTGAGGTGGCAACGCTGTTCCGCGTTGACCCCAAGACGGTGACGCGTTGGGCAAAGGCTGGCAAGCTCACCTCGATCCGCACGCTCGGCGGCCACCGTCGTTACCGTGAGTCCGAGGTCCGCTCGCTGCTCGAAGGCAACACCAACGCTCCGGTCGAGGTGTAAGGCCCTACAGCCAGTTCGAAAGCCGTGGTTCCCGCCGGGAACCACGGCTTTCGTCGTTCCGGCATCGATCGAGGCGGCAGGTAGTTGACGGCGATGCTGGCGACGACGAGTCGGACGCGGTTCAATCCGAGCATGACTTCTCCGGCCCAGCTGTCCTTCTCCAGCGGTACGTCCACCGTTGCGCTGCTCGGCGACACCATCGGTGACAACCTCGCTCGCACCGCCGCGCGGTATCCCGAACGAGACGCGGTGGTGGAGTATGCGACCGGTCGGCGACTGACCTACGCCGAACTCGACTCGGTGGTCGATGAGCTCGCCCGAGGCCTGGTCGCGCATGGCTTGCAGGTGGGGGACCGAGCCGGAATCTGGGCACCGAACTGCATCGACTGGATGCTGGTCCAGTACGCCACCGCCCGGGTCGGCGTCATCCTGGTCAACATCAATCCGGCCTATCGCAGCCATGAATTGTCCTTCGTCCTCAAGCAATCCGGCATCAGCGTGTTGTTCTCCGCCGCTCAGCACAAGGGCAGTGACTATCGAGCCATGATCGACGAGGTCAAAGCCGATTGTGCCGAGCTGCGCGAAGTGGTCTATCTCGGCGAACCGACCTGGGACCGGTTGGTGGCCGACGGAGATTCGGTTTCCATCGACCAGATAAGGCGAATCTCGTCCGGATTGGATCTCGACGACCCGATCAACATCCAGTACACCTCCGGGACCACCGGCTTTCCTAAGGGCGCCACGCTGACCCACCACAACATCCTGAACAACGGATTCCTGGTCGGCGAAGGCTGTTCCTACACCGAGCAGGATCGGATCTGTGTGCCGGTGCCCTTCTATCACTGCTTCGGCATGGTGATGGGAAACCTCGCCGCCACCACCCATGGCGCCTGCATCGTCATCCCGGCGGCCGGCTTCGACCCGATCGCGACCCTGCAGGCCGTCCAGACCGAACGGTGCACCTCGCTGTACGGCGTGCCGACCATGTTCATCGCCGAGCTGGCGTTACCGACCTTCGGCGACTTCGACCTGTCCACGCTGCGTACCGGGATCATGGCCGGATCGCCCTGCCCGGTCGAGGTGATGAAGCGGGTGATCAACGAGATGCACATGTCGGAGGTGACCATCGCCTACGGGATGACCGAGACCTCGCCGGTGTCGACCCAGACTCGATCGGATGACTCACTGGACCGGCGGACCGCGACGGTGGGTCGGGTGCATCCGCACGTCCAGGTCAAGGTGATAGATCCGGCCAGCGGGCAGATCCTGCCCCGGGGCGAGACCGGCGAGCTGTGCACCCGGGCCTACTCGGTGATGCGCGGGTATTGGGAGCAGCCGGACAAGACCGCCGAGGTGTTGATCAACGGTTGGATGCACACCGGGGATCTGGCCGTGATGGACGACGAGGGGTACCTGTCGATCGTCGGCCGCAGCAAGGACATGGTGATCAGGGGCGGGGAGAACGTCTACCCGCGTGAGGTAGAGGAGTTCCTCTACACCAATCCCGAGATCGAGGACGTGCAGGTGGTCGGTGTCCCGGACGAGAAGTACGGCGAGGAACTACTGGCCGCGGTCAAGCTCAAGGCCGGTTCGACCTTGACCGAGGACGACGTGCGTGACTATTGCCGCGGCAAGCTGGCTCACTACAAGGTGCCGCGGTATGTGCGGTTCGTGGCCGAGTACCCGATGACCGTCACCGGCAAGATCCAGAAGTTCAAGATTCGCGATGCCGCCGTAGCCGAGCTGGGGTTGGCGACCGGCGACCGGAGCTGAGGTGGCTAGGCTGGCCCGGTGGTTGATCACGAGTCCCCGGACGCCGCCCGCGACGAGATCGCTGATTTCGCCGGCATCGCGTCCCGCGCCCACCGCGCGCTGGAGCCCCTGCACTCGCTGAGCTATTTTGCCCCCGAGGTGCATGACGCCTTGGTCGGGGTGGGGTTGCGACCCGGACGGATGACCTATTTCGCCTCTCGCGCGGCCGCCCTGGGTGCGGTCACGGCGGGCGTGGTCACGGCGACGTTCTACAACTTCAGCCCCGCTCTGGTGGCCAAACACATCCCGCGAGCCTGGACCTTGGCCGAACGCGAGGACATCCTGGCCGCCCGCCGGGCCGGGGTGGATCAGGCCTACCGGCGCCTGCTGGGCGAGCAGGTACTGGCATCGGACGAGATGTCCGAGCTGGCCGAACTGGCCCGGACCGCGATCGAGGGCATCGGTGCCGAGGGCCGTCCGCTCTACGCCGGCGAGGCGGAGCTGGACTGGCCGACCGAGCCGCACCTGCAGCTCTGGCACGCGGTGACGCTGCTCCGTGAGCATCGCGGTGACGGTCATCTGGCGGCATTGGTCCGGCGAGATCTGAACGGCATCGACGCGATCGTCAGCCACACCGCGACCCAGCGCGGGTTCGTCGAGGAGCAGGCCAAGAAGTTGCGCGGCTGGACCGACGAGCAGTGGCAGGACTCGATCGACCGGCTGCGTCATCGAGGCGTGCTGCGGGCCGATTCGCTGAGGTTGACCGAGGCCGGCCTGCAACTGCGCGAGACGGTCGAGGCCAACACCGACGAGATGGCGATCCCGCCGTGGCAGCAGCTCGGGGCGGCCAAGGCCGAGCGGTTGATCGAGCTCGGCAAGCCGATCTCGCGTGTCGCGGTTGCGAACGGGGCATTTCCGGACGGAGTATTTAGTCAGCGGGGCTAGCGATCTGAGGGGAGCTTGGTATGCCAGGCGTGACGATCTCAGCGGGATACGGTGCCGGTGGCAGCAAGGTTGCCCCGCGAGTGGCTGAATTGCTCGGGCTGCAGTTGATCGATCGAGCCGTCAGCTCTGCGGTGGCCAGGCAACTCGACGTCAGCGTCGAGGAGGTCGAGCACGGCGAGGCCAAACGCAGCCGGGCCGAGCGATTCTTCGGCTCCCTGGTGCCGCTGACGGGCACGGCCGGCCCGATGATCGACCCCAGCCTGGCCGACGATGCCGCCGAGTTCCGCGAGCACACCGAGGCGATCATGCGCGCGGCCCTGGCCGACGGCTGCGTCATCCTCGGCCGGGCCGGTGCGGCAGCGTTCTGCAACGAGACCGACGTCCTGCGGGTTCGCCTCTACGGTGAGAAGGAAGCTCGGATCGTCCAGGGGGCCGCGGTCGAGAACATCTCCGAGGAGGAGTCCCGGTCCCGCCAGCCCGACACCGATCGGGCCCGTGAGCACTACATGCGACGGCTCTATCACGCCGACCAGAGCGACCCGGCGCTGTACCACCTGCAGTTGGAAAGCACGGTGATCCCCCTGGAGACCTGTGCCGAAGTGATCGCCGAGGCGTATCGCGGTTTCATCAAGGATGTCGCCGGCACCGCTCGCGTTCAGTCCTGACCGGCCAGGGCGTTGGCCGTCAGTCGACGTAACGTGTGTTGCAACCTTCCGACCTCAGCCACCGACAGTCCGAGGCCCTGACAGATCTTCGCCGGAACGTGTTTCGCTTTACGCTTCAGTGCTTTTCCGGCATCGGTCGGCTCGATGATCACCGAACGTTCGTCGGCCGCGCTGCGGGTCCGGGTCAGCAGGCCGTCCGACTCCATCCGACGTAGCAGTGGGGTAAGGGTGCCGTAGTCGAGCTGCAGCAGGTCACTGAGCTGCTTGATGCTGGAACTGTGTTCGCGCCACAACACCACCAGCACCAGGTACTGCGGGTAGGTCAGGCCGAGCGGGCCGAGCAGCGGCCGGTACAAGGCCGTGACCGCACGCGAGGCGGCGTACAGGTCGAAGCAGACCAGCTCGTCCAGATCGATGTCGTCGGCCATGTGTTCATCTTGTCACGGCGTTGCCGTGTGGACAATTAAGTTGTGCACGAGGTAACTTGGACGGGACCGGATGTCAGCCACAGCAAGGAGAAAGTCACATGCCAACTCGTACCGCACGTACTGCCTGGAACGGCACCCTGGAGCAGGGTTCGGGCCAGGTCGAACTCTCCAGCTCGAAGGTCGGCACCTATGAGGTCTCGTTCCCGAAGCGGGCCGCTGACGATGCCGGCGGTACCACCAGTCCCGAAGAGCTCATCGCCGCCGCGCACTCGTCCTGCTACGCCATGCAACTCTCGGCCCTGATCGCGCAGGCCGGTGGCACCCCGCAGGCCCTCGACGTCCAGGCTGACGTCTCGCTCGGCCCGGATCCGGCCGGGGGCTTCCGGCTGACCGGTATCAAGCTGACCGTACGGGGCGAGGTGGACGGACTCGACGCCGACGGCTTCGCCAGGGCCGCCGCCGACGCCAAGGCCAGCTGCCCGGTGAGCAAGGCCCTGACCGGTGTGGAGATCACCCTGGACGCCGCGCTCGAAAGCTAGGCCCACCCCTTGTCGCATTGTGCGGCCACAACTTGCGCATCGCACCGGCGTGTCGGGCAAGCTGTGGCCGCACAATGCATTTCAGACGATGGTGTGGGACGTGCGCAGCTGGGTGATGTGATCCGGGGCGTAGCCGAGTCCGGCCAGTACCGCGTCGGTGTCGGCACCGATGGCCGGTGGTTCGAATGCGATCGTCGCTGCGGTGCCGGAGAACCGGGGGACCGGCGCGGCCACCTGGACGCCGGCCGATCGGACGTAGCTGGACCGGCCGGCATTGTGCGGATGGTTCGGCGCCTCCGCCAAGGTGAGCACCGGTGCCACGCAGGCGTCCAGCGGCTGGAAGAGCTCAGCCCACTCGTCCCGGGGCCGGCCGGCGAAGATTCGCCCGAGGATGGCGGTCAATTCGGCCCGATTGCGCGGATCGTACGGCGACGGCGTGGTGGCCGGATCCAGGCCGAGGGCGGTCAGCAGCACGGTCCAGAACTTCGGTTCGAGGGCGCCGACCGCGACGTACCGGCCATCGGCGCATTCATAGCAGCGATAGTGCGGATCGCCGCCGTTGAAGATGTTGTTCTCCCTGCCGTCCTGCCAGAGCTGGTTTCCGTGCAGCGCGCGAACCATGGTGGCCAGGTAGGCCGCGCCGTCCACCATGGCGGCGTCCACCACCTGGCCCTGTCCGGTGCTGCGGGCACTCAGCACCGCCGCCAGCAGGCCGGTGGCGAACACCATTGCCCCGCCACCGAAGTCGCAGACGTAGTTGGCCGGCGGGGTCGGCGGACCGCCCGCCGGTCCGAGATCGTGCAGCAGTCCCGACACCGCCAGATAGGTGATGTCATGTCCGGCCCGCGCGGCCAGTTCGCCGTCCTGCCCCCAACCCGTCATCCGGCCGTAGACGAGTTCAGGGTTTCGCGACAAGGCAGCTCCGGGTCCGAGGCCCAGGCGCTCGGCGACTCCCGGCCGGAATCCTTCGATCAGGACATCGCATTCGGCCACGAGATCGAGCACGACCGCGACTGCGGCCGGCTGCTTGAGATCGAGCGCGATCGAACGCCGGCCCCGACCGAGCGGGCCGCCCGGCCCGACCGGCAGCGCGCTCAGTGGGTCGTCGCCGGACCCGATTCGGTCAACCCGGATGACCTCGGCGCCCAGATCGGCCAGCAACATCCCGACGAACGGCACCGGCCCGAGGGCCGGCAACTCGAGGACGCGAATACCGGCTAACGGCCCAGGCATTACTTGTAGAGATCGCCGGATTCGGCACGCTTGCGCAGGGAATCCGGCACCGCGAACCTCGGTCCGTACGCGGCCGCGAATCGATCGGCCCGTTCGACGAACTCCGGCAGTCCGTAGCCGTTGATGTACTGAAGCACGCCGCCAGTCCACGGCGGGAAGCCGATCCCCATGATCGAACCGATATTGGCGTCGGCCACTGTGATCAGTACGCCCTCGTCCAGACACCGAACCGACTCGATCGCCTCGGCGAAGAGCATCCGTTCGGACAGCTCATGCAGGTCGATCGCCGCCGGATCAGGCGTCGACGGAAAAGCTGACGCCAGGCCGGACCACAGACCGGTCCGCTTTCCACCGTCATAATCGAAGAAACCGGCGCCTCGAAGGCGCCCCGGCCGACCGAGTTCGAGCATCTTGTCGAAGACCGCCTCACCAGGATGGGCGGCATAGCTCGCTCCGGCGGCGTCGCGTCCCTCGTTGCGGATCTTGGCCATCAACTCCATGTTGAGCTCGTCGGTCAGCTGCAGGGCGCCGACCGGATAGCCGGCCTGGGTGGTGGCCTGCTCGATCATCGCCGGCGGGACGCCTTCGGGCAACATGGCCAATGCTTCGTTGATGAAAGTGCCGATGACCCGGCTGGTGAAGAAACCGCGGCTGTCGGTCACCACGATGGGCGTCTTCTTGATCTGTGCCGCATAGTCCAACGCGCGGGCCAGGGCCTCGTCCGAGGTCTGCTCGCCCCGGATGATCTCCAGCAGCGGCAGCTTGTCGACCGGTGAGAAGAAGTGCAGGCCGATGAAGTCCGCCTTGCGGGAGACGCCGTCGGCCAGGGCGGTGATCGGCAGGGTCGAGGTGTTCGAGCCCAGCAACGCATCCGGGGCCAGCACCGACTCGACCTCGCCGAAAACCTGCTTCTTCAACTGGGCATTCTCGAACACGGCCTCGACCACCAGGTCACAGCCGGCCAGGTCGGCCACGTCACCGGTGGCGGTGATCCGGGCCAGCACCTCGTCCCGCTTCGCCTCGGTCAGCTTGCCCCGCGACACCGCCTTGTCCAGCAGGCCGCGGGAATAGTCCTTGCCCTTCTCGGCCGCCTCGGCGGAGACATCCTTGAGTACCACGTCGATGCCGTTTCGGGCGGTGACGTAGGCGATTCCGGCACCCATCATGCCGGCCCCGAGCACGGCCACCTTGGTTGCCGGCCGCGGGGCGTAGCCGTCCGGACGGCTGCCACCGGCGTTGATCGAGTTCAGGTCGAACCAGAACGCCTGGATCATGTTCTTGCTGACCTGTCCGCGAACCAGGTCCGTCAGGTACCGGGTCTCGATCCGCAGTGCCGTGTCGATATCGACCTGACTGCCTTCGACCGCCGCGCACAGGATGTGGTGCGGCGCCGGCATCGGGGCGCCCTTGAGCTGCTTGCGCAGGTTGGCCGGGAAGGCCGGCAGCATGGCCGCGAACTTCGGGTTGCTCGGGGTGCCACCGGGGATCTTGTAACCGCGGACGTCCCAGGGCTGTACCGCCTCCGGGTTGGCCTTGATCCACGACTTGGCCGCGGCCAGCATCTCATCGGTGGAATCAGCCAGCTCGTCGACGATGCCGGTCTCCAGAGCTGCCGCGGGCTTGAGTCGCTGGCCCTGCAGTAAGAGCTTGAGCAGGGCGTCGGCGATGCCGAGCATGCGAACCGTGCGGGTGACACCGCCGCCACCGGGCAGCAGGCCCAGGGTCACCTCGGGCAGGCCGAACTGGCTCTTCGGGCTGTCCAGTGCGATCCGGTGGTGGCAGGCCAGCGCGATCTCCAGGCCACCGCCGAGGGCCGCTCCGTTCAACGCGGCGACCACCGGGCGGCCGAGCTGTTCGAGCCGACGCAGGTCCGACTTCATCCTTTCCGCTGAGGTGAAGAACTCATCGGCGGTGTCATCGGTGACCTTGCTGAGCAGCCGCAGATCGCCCCCGGCGAAGAAGGTCGACTTGGCCGAGGTGACGATGACGCCGGTGATGCCGTCCTTCTCCAGGTAGAGCCGATCGACCGTCTCGGCCAGCGATTCCCGGAAGGTGTCGTTCATGGTGTTGGCCCGCTGGGCGGGGTCGTCCATGGTGAGGGTGACGATGCCGTCGGCGTCGACGTCCCAGCTGATCATGTTTGTCGTGCTCGGCGATTGAGTCATCAGATCCGCTCCACGATCGTGGCCACACCCATGCCGCCGCCGACACACAATGTGGCTAGTCCATAACGCTGATCCCGGCGTTCCAGCTCGTCGACGACGGTACCCAGGATCATCGCGCCGGTGGCACCGAGCGGGTGGCCGAGGGCGATCGCGCCGCCATTGACGTTGACCTTCTCGGCCGGCACGTCGAGGTCGCGCAGGAACTTCAGCACGACCGCGGCGAAGGCCTCGTTGACCTCGAACAGGTCGATGTCATCGACGGAAAGTCCGGCCTTGGCCAACGCCTTGCGCGCCGACGGAGCCGGCCCGGTCAGCATGATGGTCGGTTCCTCGGCGACCACCCCGGTCGAGACGATCCGGGCCCGGGGAGTGAGCCCGGCGTCAATTCCGGCCTGTTCACTGCCGATGAGCATCAAGGCGGCGCCGTCCACGATGCCCGAGGAGTTGCCGGCGGTGTGCACGTGACGGATCCGCTCGACCCAGGTGTACTTCTGCAGGGCGACCGCGTCGAAACCGGCCTGCTCGCCCATCAGCTCGAACGATGGTTTGAGTCCGCCCAATGATTCCAGAGTGGTTCCGGCCCGGGGGAACTCGTCATGGTCGAGCACGGTCAGACCACTGTGGTCACGGACCGGGATCACCGAGCGGTCGAACGCGCCGTTGGCCTGGGCCTTGGCCGTCTTGGCCTGGGAGTCGACCGCGAAGGCATCGACGTCCTCACGGCTGAATCCCTCCAGGGTGGCGATCAGGTCCGCGCTGATGCCCTGCGGGATGAAGCTGGTGTCGTAGGCGGTCTCGGGATCCATCGCCCACGCGCCGCCGTCGGAACCCATCGGGACCCGCGACATCGATTCCACGCCCCCGGCCAGCAGCAGGTCCTCCCAGCCGGACCGGACCTTCTGGGCCGCGATGTTGACCGCCTCGAGTCCGGACGCGCAGAACCGGTTGACCTGGACACCAGGGCCGGATCGCTCCAAACCGGCGGCCAACGCGGCCGTCCGGGCGATCACTGCGCCCTGATCGCCGATCGGGGTGACGACCCCGAGCACCACATCTTCGATCAGGTTCGGATCCAAGCCCGGATTGCGGCGGCGGATCTCCTCAATCAGACCGACCACCAGCGAGACCGGCTTGGTCTCGTGCAGCGAACCGGTCTGCTTGCCCCGGCCTCGCGGGGTGCGGATCGCGTCGTAGATGAAGGCTTCGGTGCTCATGGCTAGGTCCTCCGGCGTGAGCGGGCGAGGATTTTGTTACTCCACGGTAACCGGCGGTTTCAGTTCAGGGAACTGTGAGGCTCAGCTCGTGAGCTCGGTCAGCGCGTGCAGGGCGCCTTGCCAGGCCGGGGTGGTCGGGTCGATCAGCGTGAAGTGGTCGCCCGGCACGGTGGTCAGGCTGGCGTCGGCGCCCGCGGCCTTCGCTGCGCGCACGTACTCCTCGCTCTGCCAGTACGGCACGTCGGCATCGGCGGTGGCGTGCAGGCAGCGGACCGGGACGGTCAACGGCACCTGCAGTTGGGGGCTGGCCGCGCGGTAGCGATCGGGTACCTGCGTGGGCGAACCACCGAGCAGGTCGGGCACGGCGGTGCCGCCGACCTGCCGTTCCGCCGCGGTGGTCAGGTCGAGTACACCGGCCTGACTGATCACGCCGGTCAGCCGGATCCTCGCCGCCGGCCGGTGCGCGGCCCAGGTGGCCAGTTGGCCGCCGGCCGAGTGACCGATGGCAATGAGCTTGGAGGTGTCGACGTCGAGGGTTGCCAGCAGCTCGATGGCGCTGCCGACGTCATCCAGAGTGCTCGGCCAGCCGCCGCCGTCGCCGACCCGGCGGTACTCGATGTTCCACGCGGTCCAGCCCTTGGCCGCCAGA
The DNA here is from genome assembly GCA_964658795.1 of Phormidium nigroviride PCC 7112. Classification (GTDB taxonomy): domain Bacteria; phylum Actinomycetota; class Actinomycetes; order Mycobacteriales; family Jatrophihabitantaceae; genus Jatrophihabitans_A. Next base: position 399 of record CAZZZW010000027.1, on the reverse strand, counting down.
TCCTGAGCCAGCGGGGTGCCCAGCTCGGCGGTGTACTCCGACCGCCAGAACCCGCCGTGGATGACCACGGCGGTGCCCTTGGACGAGCCGACCGGTCGGTACAGCTCGCCCCATTGCGACGGGTCGCTGCCGTAGTTGTGCCGTTGGGGGCCGTCGGTGCGCATCACCGCAGTATGTCCGAGCCCGGCCCGGTCCCCCGCTGCGCAGCCGGCCAAGGACAGCCCGCCGCCGAGGAAGGCGCCGAGGAACCAACGTCGACTCGGAGGCGGGGTCACGCCGGTTATTCGGACCCCGGCGGCGCAGAGATGTCTGGTCAGACGGGACGGCCGGCGATCCAGGTCTGATGGATCAGCGGCACGCCCGGACGGTAGGCCAGGTGGATGTAGGACGGCGCAGCCA
>CAZZZW010000026.1:0-22169 GCA_964658795.1 Phormidium nigroviride PCC 7112 | reverse complement strand
CCGGTGTCCAGCGCCCCGCCGCCAGTCAAGACCACGCCTCCTCCGCCGCCGGTGCCGGCGCACTTCATCTACGTGTCCAAGCCGAGCGCCTTCGCCAACATCCCACAGGGGGGAACCGCCCAGTCCGAAGCCAACCGTTGCGCCAGCGGCGGCTCATGTGGCGCCACCGGCCTGCAGTGGGGCGGCGGATGCAGCCTGCCGCCCTACAGCGGAAACACCACCGGCGCGGCCTATTCCGGCTGGGCCGTCTGGGAACGGTCGCCGGGCGACTGCACCTGGGCCATGGCCGTCACCTCCTTCTAGGCCGATCCGATGCGCTCCGTGCTCACGGCCGCAGGCCGACACCACCGTCCGATCATCAGCGGCACAGCCGTGCTCGCCTTGGTCGCCGGCGTCGTCCTGATCAGCCAAGTACGCACGAGCCATCCGCCGGCGGCCGCGCCGCTACCCACGGCCACGTTCTCCCTGGGCTACCAACCAGCACCGGTCGATTCCGGCGCAGCGACCATCCGGCTCGTCGCGCCGGCGGAGTCACTGGCCGCCCGCCATGTCTACGTCCCGTCCTTGGGTATCGACGCCAGTTGGTCCAGCGAGCCCATCACCGCCGGCTCGCTGGTCATCCCGCACGACGTTCACACCATCGGCCTGTCCGCCGCCGGCGGCCAACCCGACAGCGAGACCGGGACGGTGCTGCTGGCCAGCCATGTCAACTATCGCGGCCAAGGCCTAGGCGTGTTCGCCTCGCTGTACCGGATCTTGCCCGGAGCCCTGGTGGTTCTAACCGACGACGCCGGCCACGCATCGCGGTGGCGGATCACCGAGCTGACTGACCCGATGAAGGCCGACCTGGATCCGGGCCTGTTCACCGCGCAGGGCCAACGCCGGCTGGCGTTGGTCACCTGTGGCGGCCAGGTCCACAACGGCGAATACGACCGCAACATCGTCGCGGTCGCAGCCCCTGACGAAGACGCAACCGAATCCCCCTATTTGCCAAAGGAAAAACGCCGATGAACACCGTAGAGAACCGCGAGTTTCCATTCCTCGAAATCGTCCCCGCCGCCGACCCCCGATTTGAACAGTCGGCCCGCTGCGACCTGACGAACGCGACGCTCTTCGACGAGCGCAGCGCCGCCGAGAAGTCGGAGACCTCCTACTGGATCCGCGTTGGCCTCGCCCAGGACCTCTGCCTCGTCTGCCCGGTCCGGAAGGCATGCCTCCAATTCGGCATCGAGAACCGGTTGTCCGGCGTCATGGGCGGCGAAATGCTGAATCTGGGTCGCGTAATCCGCCCGCAGCCCCGGCGCACTCTGGTGAGTGCCTGATGCCCCGTACCGCTAAGCAGATCCGGCAACTGGAAGCCAAGCTGACTGACCTGTGTCAGCGCCCGGTCCCGATCAAGGCATCGCGCACCATCGCCGTTCTCGGCCCAAAGGGAGGCAGCGGTAAAACGCCCACCGCGGCCGCGCTGATCACCCTCCTGTCGAACCAGATCCCCGGCTTGATCATCGGCGCAGACTGCAACCCCGACAAGGGAACTCTGCGCGAGCGGATGTGCCCACCGGACCAGATCACCCAACAACGCCTGATCCACCTGGCCAAGATCAGCCCGTCGGTAACCCACTACTCCCAACTCAGCCCGTTCATCCAGCCCGCCGGCCGAGCCCAGATCACCCACAACGACGGCGTCCCGCCGGAGGAGATCAAGGGTGCCCCGACCCACGCATGGGCGGCGGCCTTCGACAAGCTCGCGATGTTGTCGGCCGGTGTTGTGCTTGACTGCGGAACCAACCTGGTCTCCAACCTCGCCGAGGCCGCCCTGTCCTCAGCCGACCACCTGGTCATCGTCGCCGAAGCCGGCAAGGCGCAGATCCGGCTCGCGTGCGAAGCGGTCAACGACCTGCAGCGCTACGGCTACGAGGATCTGGTCCGCAACGGGACCGTCGTCATCACCTGCAAGAACCCGAACGTCAACCTGACCGAGCTGCAGAGCGGGTTCGACTGGCTCCGGGCGCGATGCAACCGCAATGGATCATCCGAGAGCGACCAGGTGATTATCGCGCCCTACGACCGCTACATGGCCACGGCACGGAACAACCAGATCGACCCGGACCAGCTGTCGGCCGATCTTCGCGCTGCCTACCTCAAGCTGGCGGTCGACGTTGTCACCGGCACCTACACCCAGGCTCCGCTGTCCTCACAGCGGTTCCAGCGCCTGGCAGCGCCGGCACAGCCCACCGCGAGGCCGATGTGATTGACAACGACGATCTCCCCTTCCCTGAAGTGGCGTCCGGCGGCGACACCACGCCGTACAGGTCCCATTCGAGTCGCCGCCGATTGGCACTCACCACGTCCGCTGTGCTGCTCGTGCTCGCCGCCGGGTCGACGGCCGCCTACGCCACCGGCGTCTTCGCTCCGAGCCGTCATACTCAGCCGTCAGTACGGCCGGTGCTCAGCGTGCCGTCGATCTCGCCGAGCCGAACGCCATCGGCGAGCCGGCCCCGCCTGAGCAAGCCCAGGGTCATCACCAGCACACGGACGCTCATCAAGACGATCGCGCCGATTCCGACGCGACCTGCGACCGTTGTCATCCAGCCGCCGGTCGCGCAACCTCCTGCAGCACCTCAGCCGGCCAACCCCAGTACGCAACCGGCCAACCCGGTGCCCACCACCGTCGCGGCCGGCCCGCCTGCTCCTCCGGCCGGCTATCTCTCCGCACAAACCTCGGCACAACTAACCCAGACCGGCGCAGTCCTCACTGTGTCGGTGTCAACCAACCGATCGCCGATCGACGCCACGGCCCACACGAGCGGCGCTGCCGGCGGCCAGACCCTCACCGCGCATCAGACCAGCCCGGGCCAGTACAGCGTGACCATCACTGCCCCGAAAGGAACCACAACCTTCTGGTTCAGCATCACCGCCGGCGACCAATCGCTGACCACGTCCGAAGGCAGCTTCACCAAATAGGAGGGATCCGCCCCATGGACGGAATCTTGGATCCATCAGAACAGCCAACAACTGCACCGCAGCGCCATCAGGTCACCAGCGATCGCAGGCGATTCCGGCATGTGGCGGCGATCGGTGCGACGGTGGTGACTGTCGTCGTGGCCTCGCCGGGCCGCGCTGGTGCTGATGTGGATCCGGCGCAGCATCCGCGTAGCGACCCGAGCTTGGCCTGTCAGTTGCTGCCGGTGCCGGGCAGTAGCGGCGACCACCTGTACCCGGCCGGTGATGACAGCTTCACCGTGACCGCCGGGCAGCCGGCGGTGCTGGACGTACTGGACAACGACTGCGCCAACAGCGATCCGTCAGCGACGAGGACCTGGTACACCGGCGTGCCGGTCGACGCGGCCGCGTCCGACGCCGGTGACCTGTCCGACCCGGTCGGTGTCGTTAGCGATGACAGCGAGAATGGGTTTACGTTCAGGCCCAATCCGGGATTCACTGGCACCGCGAAGCTGAGCTATCAGTGGTTTGAGACGGGAACCGAGAACGACGCCGCCTATGTCGGCTCCTACTACAACCGTCCGTCCACGACCGCGGTCGTGACCCTGACCGTCGCGCCCGCCGCGACCAGCACCCCGACACCGACGCCGACTACCACCGCGCCGATCGCGAGCGGCTCGGCGACGGCCGCGCCGAGCGCGACCCGGCCTGCGCCCAGCCGCGCCAGCTCGTCCCCGGCCCGGCCCACCGCGCCGGCGTCGAGTGCCGCCGCCGTACCGCCATCGCAGCAGCGGCCGCCGGCCCCGATGCTGGCGAACACCGGGGGGCATGTGGAGCGACTGCTGTCCTGGGCAGCGAGCTGCCTGCTCGCCGGCGCCGGCGCGATCGCCTGGGGCCGGCGCCGACGTCGGGCGCTCCGATGATCGCGGGCTTGACCGTCGCGATGATGGTCCGCAACGAGGAGGGCCGCGTCGGACGTGCCCTGGCCAGCGTCGCCGACGTTGCCGAGCGGTGGCTGGTGATCGACACCGGTTCGGCCGACCGCACCCGTGAGGAAGTTCGCGCGGCCACCCGGGGCTGGCCCGGTCAGCTGGATGTCCTGCCGTGGCGTGATTTCGGCAGCAATCGCACCGAGCTGGTCCGCCTGGCCCAACAGGTGCCGGGCACCGAGTGGGTGCTGGTCCTGGACGCCGACCACGAACTCGTCGACCACGCGCACTTGGCTGGCCTGCTGGCGACCAGTCCGGCGGATGCGATCCAGCTGCCCTACACCGGCATCCCGAAACAGTGGGTGTCCCGGCTGCTACGCGCCGGCAAAACCTGGCGCTACATCGGCTCCACCCATGAGTACCTGGCCTGTGCCGAGCCCTACACGACGATGCGGGCCGAGCACCCGCGGATCCGTGACCACGCTGACGGCTTCAGCCGTCAACATAAGTGGATTCGTGACTACCGGCTGCTGAAGGACCAGCTCGCCTCGGCACCCGGAGACGCGCGGGCTTGGTTCTACCTGGGCGAGACCTGCCGCGGCCTGCAGCAGCTAACGGAGGCGATTGAGTCCTACCGGGCCAGCGCGGGTCACTCCTCTCGCGACAGCGAACTGCATTACGTCAGCCGCCTGTACGCCGGCGTCCTGCTGTACTCCCTCGGCTACGCCCAGGACGCGATCGAGCAGCTGCGCCTGGCCGACGCGGCCCGGCCGCAACGACGCGAGGCCCTGCTCGAACTGGCCCAGATCCTCAACGACCAAGGCCAGTACGCCGACGCGGTCGACGCCCTCGGCCCGGGGAACCACAGCAGGCCCATCCCGGCCGGCGACCTTGAAGGGATCTACCCGCCGGCCTACAACAGCCAGATGCGAGCTCAATACCACCGCGCGCGCGAGGGGATCCGGCTCGCCAGTTGATTCCGCCGATCCTCTCGAAGCAAGGACAGCAAGCAAGCACGGGAATCCAGTTATACCCAAAGATTAAAGGGGAGATTCACATGAAGGTGCAATTCACCGAGTCGGTCCAGGTCCAGCTGATGGCCGCCGGTCATCATCAGGTCGTCGTCGCACTCGGCACTACTGGCCTGCAGGGCTGGATCAAGGACAACGTAGTGCCCGTCATCCTGCTCATTCTGGCCTGCGTGATGCTCTTCGCATCCGGCAAGGGCGACCTGGCCAAGCTGATGAAAGTTGGCGGCGGCATCCTCGTTAGTCTCGCGTTTCTCGGCATGGCGCTAACCGGCGCCGGGGTGAAGTGGGGAAGCGCCCTATCGGGTCTGTTCAACTGAGCAGGGGGCTTGAGAATCATGAAGATCGAAGCCGACGACGAGCTTTACCGGGTGAACGCGGTGTGGCTCGGTCCGGAACAGTTTCCCTTTCCATGGCGGGCAACTTACCGCGCGTACATGCTCGGCGTCCTGTTGTTCGTGACCCTGCTGGCGATAGCTCATCAGTTCGTGGGTATCTCATTCTTTACAGTGGCGTTCACGCTCGTCGCGACCATCAAACTGACCCAGATCATCAACGCGCGCATGGGCTACGAGCGGCCCTTCAGCGCCGTGCTCGCAATGGCGGTGCGCGAGATGACGGCACCACGAGAGACCGGTAAAACGAGGGGTTTGTCGACCGCGGCACGAATCCTTTGGGACGTCGCCGAGGACGCGCCGAAGTTCGACGAACCACCGTCCGGCCGAGCCGGCCAACTCTGGCGACTAGTCCACCGCCGCTAACTGCAACTACCCCCAAAGAAGGCCGGTATGACCACGACCAGCGATTCCCCCACGATCGTCGACCCATTCAGCGGCTCCCAGCTTCAGGCTGCTACCGGCGGCCAAAAGAGGCACCGGCGACCCGCAGCGGCCAAACAGAAACCCGGTCGAAAGAACCGGCGCGACGTCAAACCTGATAACCACATGCCGGAGCCCGACCACAAGCTCAAGCTGCGCGAAGTCGACGGACACCTGATGAAGACCGGCACCGCCACCTGGGCGTGGTACCGACTGCCGGCGCAGCGTTGGAACTTCCGCGCAAATAGTGACCGGACCAATGCCATCCTCAGTTTTGCCGATCAGTTGGCCGAACTCACTGGCCATTGGATACACCTGCGGGTGACTTGGCGTCCGGTCAGCCCGCGGGCATGGGCCGAAGCGCATGATCGGCTCGCTGTCGACCGCCTTCCCGACACCCCCGGGGCGTTGAGTTACCAGGACTATCTGGTCGGAGAGCAAAAAGCCATCGGCGCCCGCGCGCTGATGGTTAAAGAAGTTCACGTCGGCGTTCTCGTCGCAGAGCGAACGGCAACGGACCGCGCCGTCGACAAGACCCCCGGGCCGCTCCGACGAGTCACCAGGCCATTAGCGCTGTCCGAGGCCGAGGAGGTCGCCGGCAGACTCGCCATCATCGACCAGGTGATGACCGGTCGCGGAATGGACGGCTGGCGGTCCGAACCGGCCGACATCGACTGGTTGCTCACGCGTTCTGTCGGCCTCGGTCTGCCGGCACCGACACAAAAGACTCCCGTCGCGGCCAACCTCAACGCTGACGACCTCGCCAGCTACACCGACGCCAGCCGAATGTGGCAGGAGCCTTATGCGCCAACCACGACCGTGCGCGCCGTCACCGGCGAATTGGCTGGCACCACAAGGCATCTCGCAGTTATGCGTGTCGGGCTGATGACAGGGCTGGATATCCCGGAACGCGACATGCCCTGGATGGTCACCGGGGACAGGACGGGCTTGCCCATTGAGTGGTCCGCGCGGTTCTTCATCCGATCCGGCGACGATGTCCGCAACGAGCTGCAGAAACAGTCGGACAAAGTCCGCGCCCAGGTGCGCCACTATCTCGATGAGCACAAAATCCAGCCCCCGCTGCAGCTGGCCCGGCAGGCTGCGCTTGCGACCCGGATCGACGACGAACTAACCAGCGGATTCACGGCCCGAGGGACCCGCGTCGAAGGATGGTGGTCTCTGGCTGTCGCAGCAGACTCAGAAGACGCCGCGATCGACGCAGTTTCGCAGATCACAAACATGTATAAGCCTAAAGTTCGCATAGAGCACCCCGAAGCCCAGTACGCCCACGCCCGCGAGTTCATCCCCGGTGAAGACGTCGCGTCAGCGGCCTACAAGCGCCGTGGCTCCGTGGTGTGGGCTGCCGCTGCGATGCCGCACGTGACCAGCCACGTGGGTGATCAACAAGGCGTATCGCTGGGCGAGACCGCCGGTGCCACCCGCTCGCCGGTCGCGTGGGACATGTGGCTGTCTCAGACGCTCGACGGCTCCGGCCTCACCGGATTCACCGGAGACCTGGGCAGCGGCAAGAGCATGTTTATGTTTGGCTGCATCTACAAGTCGCTCCGCGTGGGTGCACGATGGGTCGTTCTCGATCCATCCGGCCCAGCTCGGCGCCTCACCCGCATTCCCGAGCTGAGCAACTACTCCCGCCACATCGACCTTCTCGGATCGCAAACTCCCGGAATCCTCAATCCCTACCGAGTGGTCTCCGATCCACTGCGAGAGCACTTTGATGACGAGCCCGAACCCGAAGTCGCCTATCAGCTGGCAATGAACCTCGCGGCCACGCATCGCCGGCAACTGATGACCGACGTTCTCACCGGCTTGCTGCCCTACGAAGTTGCCCACCAGCCTGAAACCCGCACCGCGATCCTGCGAGCAATTCAAGCGGTACCGAACGCGGACTCGCCGAAACAGGTCCTGGAGGTACTGAAATCAGACCAGACCAGCACCCACGACGCATCCCAGACGGTTCTCGGTTTCGTCAATGAATTCATGGAACTTCTCTCACCACTGATGCCCAGAGATGACTTCGACCCCTACGCTGAAGAGCGCGATGACAGGCTGACCGTGCTGACCATGCCCGGCCTCGTCTTGCCCAAGGACAACACCCCGCGCCGAGACTGGCAATCGGAGGAGCAAATCGGAATTCAGATGCTCGGCCTCGCGGCGTGGCTGACTAAGTCGATCATCTACAGCCAGCCGATGAAGGCCCGTAAGGGTGTTGCCCTGGACGAAGCACACGCGCTCAGCCAGGTTCCGACAGGGAGAACTCTGCTGAAGGGATTCACCCGAGACTCCCGGAAGTGGAAACTGCGGGTGTTCCTGGGCGACCAACTGCCGCAAGGACTGGCCGAGATCCAAGGTGTGCACTCCCTCATCGACTCGTCCTTCACCGGCCGCCTTAAAGGCGAGGCCGAACAGCGAGCGGCACTTCCCCTCGCCGGCGTGCCCGTCGGCGTCGGATACGAACAGGTACTCGCAGGATTCCCCAAACCGACCAGAGATCGCGGTTATGTACCACGCGAGTTCTTGTTCGCCGACGGCGCTGGTGGAGTAGAGCGCATGCGGGCCCTGCTCAACGCGCCACATCTGGCTCACGTGTGGGATGCACTCAACACGCGCCCCGCCACCGAGACTCGCGACGACGACGACAGTGTCGCGACCGCGTTGGGAGAGATGCTCATATGACGATCGGCCTGGCCGTAGCAGCCAACCTAATTCTTCTCCTTGCCGCGAGTATGCTCGGCCGGCACCGCTGGCGGCAGTGGCGTCACGCTCGGGCGGCAACCAGGGCCGAGCGCAAGGTTCGTCACCGGCGTCGGCGAGCGCTGGCCGTGGTGCTCGTGATCACCGGTTGGATGATCGTGCTACCCAACACAACCGCTTATGCGCTCAGCGACTGCAAGGACGCTCCCGGAGTCGAGACGCCCGCGGACGGGCTGGTGGCCAGGATCGACTCGCACGTCGGCGACCTCGACAGCAATAACCAACCCACCCAGGGCCAGCCAGGAACGCCTTACGGCGACTACGGATACGCCGGAATGACCTGGCAAACATACGACTTGGGCTGCGGCGGTGACTCACGAGCCCCGGTCGCCGCCGGGGAGACCGCCGTGTCGAATTGGGTCTTCGACGTCGCGAAACTCGAGGTCGCCACCTTCAACGGCGTCCATTACGCCCTAGCCAACCCCGCCAGCTTTAACTGGCTCGACGACTTCGTCAACAACATCAGCGCCGACATGTTCCAGGGTGTCTTTGCCAAGTGGGTCGGCCTGGTCCTAACCGTGCTCGCCATCATCCTCCTCGGCTATGCCGGCCGGGCTGACCTCGCCGGCCTGTCTCGCCGAGCAGCATGGGCGATCATCGCTCTGACCTTCGCCTCGACCACAGCGATCACCCCGCTTGTGTGGGAGCAGTTCGTGCGCGGAACCGTCGTTGACCTCTCCAATGACGCCAGCAGCGGATTCTTCAAAGATGCTCGCAGCGCCGATGCCCTACCTGACTACTTCACCAATGGGATCATCTATCCCCAATGGCAAGTCGGCGAATTCGGTCACACCGACAACGACGCCGCCAAGCGTTACTCCATGCAGCTGTTGGCCGCCAAAGCCTGCTCGAAGACTGAGATGAGAACAGGCTGCGATACAAAGGCAAAACAGAGTGACTTCAAGAAGGTCGCCGGACAGATTGGCGACCTCGACGGCACCTACGCCTACCAGACGCTCAAGGGGGACGGTGATGCACGGCCCAGTGCCGCGGCTACGGCGGTCGCCTCCGTCAGCGCCGCCGGCATCTTCCAGGTTGTCGCGCTCATCGTGTTGTTGTTCTCAATCCTGATCGTCGCCTTCATGGTGATCCTGGGCCCGCTCCTGGGCCTGCTGGCAGTGCTCAACCCTGAAACAATGCGCGGAGTTTTCCGCGCTCTCGGCGCGGCGCTGGTCAACACGATCGTCATGGGCATCATGGCCGGAATTCACGCCCGACTCGTCCTCTGGATCACCGGTGCAAACATCGGCTTCCTGCTCACCGAGACCTCAATTCTGCTGATCTCAATCCTGATGCTCATGCTTGCCCAGCCGATCCGACGGATGCGGACGATGTTGCGCGCAGTCATGGAAACCGTCGGCGGAACGATGACCGCCTCGGATATGCTCGGCCGATCGCAGTATCGCGATCATCGGCCCAGCGACCAGTACCTGCTCGACCAGCGAGCCCAACCTGACGACACGCCAAGCGACCCGAAGCCCGACGAGTCGAATCCCACAAAGCCGACCGTTCCAGAGCAGTTCACGAACCCCGACGAGTCATCTTCACCCGTGTCTCTCACGAAGGGCCTCGGCGACCCGGGCTTCGGCGGATCCAGCACACTCGGCACACCTGGGTCGGCCGGCTTCGCTGGCGCCCTGGGCGCAGGCTCAGGCGGCGGCGCGGGTACCGGAGCGGCAGCAGCGGGCGGCAGCGCCGCCGGGATCGCCCAGGCCTCGCCCCACGCGCGTATCGCCCTAGCTGGTGCCGAGCTGGTCGGTGCGCTCTCCAAAGAACTCGGTCCTGCCGCTCCGGAAGCCGAACAACCCTCGGTCACCGAGCACATGCCAAACATGCGGCCGGGAGAATCCATCGCCACGCCCGGGGGTAGCAGCGGGCGGCAGCCAGTTGATGACTGGTACCGACCAGACGCCGGAGACTCCGCTCAGGGCCTCTCGGCCGCGCCAACCCACTCCGGTCCCGACGGCGAGACGATCCACTCTCTGACCTCGCGCACCCCGCTAGCAACTACAGAACCGCTGTATCTCCCCGATCCGTCGCACGAGGCCGACCAGACGGCTCAGGTCGGTCAGGTACCGGAGGCTGATCATGGTCCGATCTAATCGCGGCCGAGCCGCGGCGCTACGGCCCATCTGGTCCTGGCCACTGCGGTCGCCCGCGCGATTCGCACTTTGCACCGTCGCAGTCGTCGTGCTGCTCATCATCAGCGGAAAGCTGACCAACCACGGCGGCTCAGGCTCATCCATCAAACCTGGCATCACGCAGCCCTGCTCGACCCCGGCGATGGTCGGGGATACTTCGTCGACCTGTTCGACAAGCCCCGCCAGCACCGACCTCCCGAGCAGCCCGTGAAGCCGAACCGTCTGAAGCTCCTGCTAGCGCCCGCCGCGGCCGTGCTCGTCGGCGTTTGTATCGTAATTAGCACCGCGTTCGGTTTCGGTGGCAGCGACACAGCTACAGCAGCAGAGACCATCGGTGGAACCGGTGTCATCTGCTCGGGCGGCGGCCAGGTCAGCTACACGAACAGTACCGGCCAGACGGTGGCGCTGACGCCGGCGCAGATCAGTAACGCGGCCGAGATGGTGCAGGCTGGGAAAGCCTTGAACGCTCCCGATGAGGCCTTGGTGCTCGATCTGATGGCCGCTCTGCAGGAATCGACAATCCGCAACCTGGCAAACTCAAACGTGCCCGACTCGTTGAACTATCCCCACGATGCCGTCGGCAGCGACCATAAGTCCGTCGGCACGTTGCAGGAACAAGTCGACATGGGCTGGGGGACCCTCGACCAGCTGATGCAACCGTCGTGGCAGTCGACCCAGTTCCTCACCCGGCTGCTGAGACTACCCGGTTGGCAGACCATGAGCCCGACCAACGCAATCCAGGCGATCCAACATTCCGCAGCCGGTGATGCCTACCAGCGCTGGGAATCGCCGGCCGAGCAGATCCTCGGCTCGATCCAGGGCGTTACCTGCAACAACGGCGATGACGCCGGTCCCGGCGGGCGGCAAAGCGTGGTGCGCGCCGCGCTGAGCCAAAAGGGCGTTCCGTACGCGTGGGATGGTGGCGACCTCCACGGCCCCACCCGGGGTCTGTGTGTTGCTGGCGCAGCCTCCAACGACTGCAACGTGATCGGCTTTGATTGCAGCGGATTGGTCCTCTACGCCTATGGCACGACTGGCCTAGTTTTGCCCCACGACGCTGCCCGGCAGTACCTGTCCGGCCCCCACCCAGACCGGTCCCAGCTGCAGCCTGGAGATCTCCTGTTCCTCTCGACCGATCTGAACGATCCGACCCTCATCCACCACGTGGTGATCTGGATCGGCAACAACTCGATCATCCAGGCGCCGGAGTCGGGTGAAAAGGTCGACGTCGTGAAGAACCCTTTTGCGCAGTCGTGGTTTTCGAGTGAGTACATCGGTGCCACCCGCCCGTCGATCCCCGAGGGAAGCAAATGACCAAACGCCTGAGTAAACGCGCCCGATGGGGACTGACCGCGGCCGCTGTCGTACTTGCCGGCACCATAACGACGCTTGCCATCACCGCGCACCATCACCGGCATACGCAGACCCACTCACAGCAGCCGGCTACCAGCTCGCCGTCCCAGCCGGTGGCCAGTCCACTCGTCTCGACCTCGGCGAGCAGCACCCCGGCAAGCCCATCTGCGACGCGGCCAGCTCAACCGACTAGGGCAATCGACTACTCCAACCCGGCCGCCGTGGCTACCGCATACGTCACCGCGGCCTACAGCCTGGACTACCACTGGCACAACGCCGCTGGCTACCTGCCGACCATCAGACCGCTGTCGACCACCCGGCACTGGGCCGTCGACCTCGCGCCTTTGGCCACTGCCCCCAGCGGGCAAGACTTTCTGGATTTCCAAGCAAAACACGGACGCTGGGTCGTCACCGTAAAGGGGACGCAAGTACCGCCCGGCTCTCCGACCAGCCCCACACTGACCGTTCTCAAGGTGATCTACGACCAGGCCGTCACCGGTGATGACAACCCACATTCCGACGGAACGCCGTTCGTAGGCTCCACCAACGTCATCCTGCTCAAACAAGGCGGCCGCTGGTTGGTTGACCAGGTCACCGAGAACGGCGGCTGATGATGACCAACGCACACTGCGACCTTCCTACACTCCTCCCAACCCCGGTCACGCCGACAAGCGTATTCGCCGACAAAGAAAGACTGATCTGGCATCGCCGTTACCCTTTCGAGGGGTCCTGGGTCGGCCCGGACCAAGGCTGTTGGACGTCGTACGAGTATCTGGCCGCATGCTCAGCGCCGATTGAGATCTCGGACACCAGCTCACGTTGGCTCGTCGAAGTGGTCCAGGAAGCCGACAGCTACCGCGGCGGCGGATCGACCGTCCTCGTGCCGATCGCCGATCTCTGGCACATCGTCACGACCTACGGAGACAGCTACAGCCCGATGCGGGACGGCGGCCCTATTCCCGACCTCGACCTGGCGATCGACGACGCCGGCAGCAAATCCAGATTCCCCGTCTTCGACCCTGCAGCCCCACCAGCTCGCAGGCTGACGGCCGCGATCGCCTGCCGCGGTGGCCTCGCCGGCCGACGGGCATGGGTCGTGAACTCGGCCGGCGACCTGAAACCCGGCTACCGAGTGGTCAGCGAACCGCACCCCCACATCGAGGTACCCGACCCCACCCAGCCCAATCCCAACGTCGGCGCCGGATCCGCCCACCTCACCGTAGTCACTGACCGCGCCTGGTTCGGTGCACACCAAAGCGGACAACCGGTCGACCCGAACAGCGTGGCCAGCGTTCCGTACCACCGCGTCTTCATCGACTGATTCTCCATCGAGAAAGCGAACCCATCATGGCCACGAGCCGATCGTTAACTCGCCACAACCGCTACACCATCCCGCCGGCATTCCCGATTGCTGGCGCACTGATCTGGTTCATTGGGCACACGATCAGCGGCCTGCATCTGCCGGCGAAACTCAACAAACTGCACGCCTACCAACTCGACGTCGACCACTGGTATCAGCCTGTTGCGCTCACCGTCGGCATCCTCGGGATCCCGGCGCTGCTGATCGTCCTGCTCGTCACCGCACCGGACAACCGCCGCGGCGGCACCGGACGATCCGCCGGTGTCGGTCAACGCTCAGCTGGATCTGCTGGCGGGACGGACGCGCCGCGGGAACCCCGCATGAGCGCCAAAAGCCGTCGCAACGCCCGGCTACTCGGCGCATGCGCCCGGGCCCTCAGCCTGCCCCCGGAACGACTCACCCTTCGGCGTGTGAAGTGGCACAAAGTCCGGCCCAACCACTGGTGGCAACGGCGGGAGTGGCGCGTCAAGAGTCTGAAAATCCGGTATCCCGCCGGGGCGGTCGGTGGCCACGGAGCTCCAGCCGCCTCACAATCCTTCTACGGGCAACCCGACCCGATCGAGGCCCAGCCAGCCGGCGGTGACCCGAAACGCCGCCTGGTCGACGCTCTGGGGCCTTTCGCTGCCGGTCCGCTAACCGTCACATGGCTCCCGGCCCGCGACCAGTTTGTCATCAGCCTGCGGATCCTCACCCTCGCTGACCGGTTCCCGGCCGTTGCTCAGGTGATGGCCAAGCTCGCGTTCATGCTCGGCGACAGCGTCCGCCTAGTCGAGGCGGACAGCGCGGTCACCGAAGACGGCCACATCGCCGGCGTCACGTTCGCCTACGGCGAGACCGGTAAAGACCTCAGCCCTGAATTCCGTGCCCGCACCAGCTACTACCTCGAACACAAGTACCCATCGCCCACTGGAGCCTGGACGTTGACCTGGGATCCCGAGCGCCACCGAGTGCGCGTCATTCCCAGTGCCCCGCTGCCGCGGCTGGCACCATTCCCAATGACGCCAGTGGAAAACCCGCTCATGATCCCGATCGGTCTCGGCGCCGGCGGCCAAGTGATGACCTGGAACATGAACCTCAACCCGCACGCACTCCTGGCCGGCCCGACCGGAACCGGTAAGACGTTCAGCCTCAACTCGATCATCGCCAGCACCAGCGCTGCCGGCTGGGCAATCTCGCTGGTCGACCCGAAGGAACTCAGCTTCCGTGGTCACCACGGCTTCCCGGGTGTGCACCGGCTGGCCACCACCGAACTTGAAATGGAAGCGGCGATCACCGAGTTCTACGCCGAGATGCGGCGCAGATACACCGCACTAAAGACGTTCTCCGTCCGCGAATCTGACCTGGTGCCCTTCGTCCTGGTGGTCGACGAGGTCGCCGAGCTGATCGAACGCCTCAACGAGTTCCACACGAGCGTCGAGAAGCAGGAGCAGCTGGTTAAGCAGGCAATCGAGCAGGGCATGGATGAAACCGCCGCGGCGAAGCTGAAGGTCAAGGGAACCAAGTCGCCAGTCATCGGCAATCTGTGGTCGATCGCCCGCCTCGGCCGGCAGGCCCGCATGTACCTCATCCTGGCACTGCAGCGCGCCGACGTGGCCTTCATCCCCGGCGAGGCCCGATCCAACGCGCGCATGCGAATCGGTCTTGGTCCGATGGATCCTGCTGGCCAGGAGATGATGTTCAACACTCGCGCAGTGGTGCTACGCGTGACCGAACGCGTCGTGGACCCGATCACCGGGCAAACGCGGGTCGAACCTGTACCCGGGCGTGCAACCGCCTGCGTCGTCGGTGGTGAGCCGACCAGCCTCCAATCGTTCTACGTGCCCGACTTCGCCAAGGTCATCACTGGGGAAGCGAACGCGGCGGACGTGGCTCTGACCAAAGAGATCTGGGGCTGGGTGACTGCGATGCGTCAGCAGATCGGTGCAGACCAGAAACCCATATGGGTAAACGACATGCCGCGTCGAACCGATGCGCCTACCACGCTCGACGAGATCTTCGCGGCAAGCCTGGTCGACCTGGAAAAGCACGACGAGGTCATGGCCGAACAGACCTACACGCGCGGGGGTGAGGAGCTGCCGGGCAGCAGCGATGAGGAAATTCTTGGCGTCGACACCAGCGACTGGGACACCCGGCCGGCCCGCGAGATCCGCGTCGGATCCCGCGTGGCGATCGACCTCTACGACCAGGGCGGCCACGCCGTCACCACACTCGTCGAAATCACCGAGGTCGACGACGAGGAAGACGACCTGATCGCGTTCAGCTATCTCGACAACCAAGGCCACGCAGGCATGACCACCTACGAACCGGCCGAAGCGATACCGGTACTCGCGCTCGGTGAGACACGCGCAGCGTGACCGACCGCGAATCAGCCTAGAACGAAAGGAGAAATTGGTGAGTAACGTGATGTCAGGACTGGCGGACGACGCGACCGTAACCAACTTCGACGAGTGGGGAGCCGATTGGTTCCGGCTGACTGACCTGCGCGATGGAGTTGTCCATCTACTCCTGCGCAGAGGCGAGTTCGGCCTCGATACGACACGCTGTGGTGACATCAAGGTGAAATGGGTCAGCGGGTGCGCGGCCGATCGCCGCCGCGCCGCTGGCGAACCCACCGAGTCCGGACACACGATCCTGAACGAGCCCGGCCGGGCGTTGACACGCTCGGCACGATCGATGTGCACGGAGTGTGTTCGAACAGCCGGAACGCCCAAGGTGCTTCAGTGATCAGCCGAACGGACGCGCTGCAACCTGACCAGGCAGCCGACGAGGTGGTCCGATTCAGCCTTGACGGCGTGGACTTCGAGATCGCGCTCTGTGCGATGAACGCCCACCGGCTCCGAGAAATACTCATGGACATCATCCCCTTCGCTCGCCGCCAAGGGACCAGCCACGACCGCGAACACGGCCGGACGATCACGTTGCAACACCAGGCGACCCAAAAAGTCCGCGCCTGGGCAGTTGAGCAAGGCCTCGGCGTGGGCGCGCGCGGAAGAGTGCGCGACGATGTTTTCCGCGCCTACGTCCTGCACCACCGCCAGCTAGAACTCGCGACAGCAACCTAGGGACCGGTTAATCGCTGCTCTGTGCGATTATTGCGCCATGCCCATCCCAGTCCACCTCGACGTGATGCCCTTCAGCGGCCAACTCGACGCCTGGGGCCGGACCGAGGCCGGTTGGTGGGGCCTGGTGCACTGGGAACAGCGGGTGATCTACACAGAGCCGCGTGAGGCCATTCTCCGGTGCGCGGCTTGGGTTCCTGAACGTCGGCTAAAGCAGCCGCACTGGTCTCGCACAACCGAGCCGCCGCCACGGCTGGTGCTGCCCTCCGACAACACGGCCAGTTGGCCAGCTCCGACGAATTGGGACGGCTGGTTCGCCGGCGTATGGGAGGTCGGGCCGGCCCCGCTGCCGCCTAACGTGCAGCCCGCTCCGCCCAGCGTCTTGCGGCGATCCTCGATCGGCAGCGGTAATCACCACTCGCAAAACGGTCGTAACAGATAATGCTGCGGTGACAGACAGCAGCCGGTTCGACGACGTCACTCCAGGCGGCCTCATCGCGGCCGCGGTGGCCGCCGGCGCCAGCACTGCGGTCGAGCTGGCCCTACCCAACGTGCACGGCCTGGACGCCGGCGTCGCAGTCGCCGTCCAGGCACTCAGCAACATTGCCGGCAAATTCCTCGAGACACGCCGGCGCCGCGCCGGCCGCGCCCTCCGGCACGCGTCGGAGTTCTCCGGGCTCAGCATGGACGAACTCACCGCGGCCATCATGGCCAGCCCAGCCCGGGCCGATCTGACCATGCTCACCATCGACGCCGCTGTCCAGACTCGCCTCGACGAAAAGATCCAGGCCCTCGGCCGCGCGATCGCGGCCGGGGCGATCGCCACCGACGAGGCGGTGATCGACGCCGAGCAGTTCATCGTCAAGGCTCTGGCGCAGATCGAGACACCACACATCCGAGTCCTCCAGATCGTCGCCCGCCCGCGCAGCACCAACCAGGGAAAGCCTGGCGGCCACCGCAAGAGCTACATCACCTGGGGAGCCGACGACATCGCCCTGGAGTACCCGCAGGCGGGTGTTCTCGCCGAAACCATCTGCGCAGAACTCGCGAGCGTCGGAGCGCTCAACCCCGATCACGAACCAGCCTGGAACGGCGGAACCGCTTACCGGATAAGCCCCTTCGGCCGCCGAATCCTCGACATGCTGGACAACCGGGCGACCGGATCCGCCCGGCCGGATCCCACACCCGCCAATCACTCCTGACCACGTCCCGACGCGGTTCGTACCGTGAATCGGTGAGCATGATGCGGGCCGGCCCCTGGACAGTCGAGGTTGTGCGGATCGACGGCCAGGGCTGGTA
This sequence comes from Phormidium nigroviride PCC 7112, assembly GCA_964658795.1. GTDB lineage: Bacteria > Actinomycetota > Actinomycetes > Mycobacteriales > Jatrophihabitantaceae > Jatrophihabitans_A. Next base: position 4,467 of record CAZZZW010000026.1, on the reverse strand, counting down.
TCGCGTCAAGCGCTACGGCTCCTTGGTCGGCGGCGAAATCGGCCGGCGTCACGGCTTGGTCGCGACGCCGGCCGAAGTCAAAGAACTGCTCGGCGACAGCTTCGAGGACTTGACTGCCGATCCGGAGTGATCAGAAACGCGGGAATCACCGGCCGACGTACCGTGTCAAATCGAACGTGCGTAGTCCATACTCACCGGATGGCTCAGAAACTCCAGATCGAATTGGTCGACGACCTTGACCCGACCATGCCGGCTGATGAGACAGTGCACTTCGCCATAGATGGTTCCGCCTACGAAATCGACTTGAATTCAGCACACGCCGCCGAGCTGCGCAGCATCCTCGGTGACTATGCCAACCACGGCCGGAAACACCAGCGCCGCCACCCAATGCCAGGCATGTCGCCTACCCGGGTACGGCAGAGCGCACGGGCACAACGCAGTGCAGAACTCGCCAGCATCCGTGAATGGGCCAAGAGTGAAGGCCGGTCAGTGAACGACCGTGGCCGAGTGCCGGCAGAGCTTGAGGCGGCTTACCGGGCGGCACATGCCTGAGGCATCGTCACAAGGGCAGGCGAATTCCACACAGCCAGCCACGCCACATATGGTTAGGCGCGACCAGCTCCGACGTCGCGCGACTTACCGCCGCGCGGGCTACGCGGTCGCGGTGGGGAGGGGTGTTCAAAAGCTGCGCCGAGATCTTCGAGTCTTCCGCTCCACTTCACTCCGTCGATCATGCGTAGTTGTTGCACCGATGCTATGAAGCAGGATGAGCAGTGGCTAAATTGCTGACACTTAACGGATTTGAGCAGGCACTTGTGCCTCTCAACGCCGTACAGGGAATAGAGCAAGTCCCGGGCGTCATCCACCCGATCTTGGACTAGCGTGGCCGCGTTCGCTGCATAGCGGCTCGGGCTCTCAGCTGCTAGATCATCCAACGGCTCATCCCACCAACTGAGCCAAGGATCGTAGTGGACGACGCGGCCGCCAGCTGTCAGATGCTCGATCATCAAGTTCCGGAAGAAGAGGTCCTCCTCGCGATCATCCTCGGTAGGCAGCAACCGAACGTAGAGCTTGATACGGCGCCCTGCCGTCGGCCCGTAGTAGTGCGCATCTGTGGTCGCAGTTTCCGTTGCAAATGCACGAGCTTCGATAAGGCCCCGACGCTGAAGGCCAGCCACCGCTCGTCGAACGGAAACGTAACGGCTGCGCGGAATATCGTCCAAGTGCGAATCGTCTGCGAAGAGTTGCCAGGTCACGATCTGGACCGGGTACCAAAGGAACGGCCGGTACGCCCTACGCCACTCGTTAAGCACGTCGAGCACTGATTGCTGAAGTGATCCCAACCCGCGCGACACGCCGTAATTCTAAGTGTTGCCCGTCTCCCGTTGCGCCCTTGCCGATGGCGCGAAGAATCAGTGCGCGTAACGGTTCGATCTACAAGGGAGGGACGTTATCGTACCGAGACCTTTTGAGTGGAGAGTGCAGCGAGCAATGAAGTCAGGCGACTAGCCGCACATAAGACAGCGGCTCCCGCGTCAACGGGAGCCGCCTGACTTCCGCCAGGGTGAACTAGAGGAAGGCGCCGTGACGCTACAACAAAACTCGAACAATGACCAGAACGACCGGCGTCCCGACCAACGCGGACTGCTCATTCTGGCTGCCCTTGCAGCGTTTCTGGTCCTTTTGGTTCTGCTGGCCGCGTTGATAGAGCCAGTAGCCGTACTCGGTCTAGCACCGCTACTCTTGGCCGTCGCTGCGGTCATCCGTGCGGTGCGGGGCGGGCCCAGCTCCTGACCGGTGTGAGCATCCAGGTGTCGAATCCTTGGCCTGCAGGAAGCCGGCTTGATCGCCACCGAACTCGCGGTGACCGAGCTGAGCTACAGCAGCCGCCGTCGCACGACCTACCGCCTCGACCTTGGAGAGCTTGGTATCGGACCGGTCGCCGCACTCGGATCGCTGTCGACCTGGCCCTGCAGTCGCGACCAGGAAAAACTGTCAGACCCTAATGCTGAAATTATAGAAACTAAGCATTAGGAGGAAGACATGAGCACCGAGTTCAACGAGCTGCCGGTTCTGCGGCGCACCATCACGACGACGATCACCTTCGACGCCTTCGTTGCCGAGGGGCCTGATGGCACCACCATGGACGGTCAGGACATCGCTGATCGCATCGCCCACGAAATTGCCGACGCGATCGAGTACCGAGCCGTCCACCTCTCCGACTCCGAGGACAGTGACGCGCTGATCGCACTTGTAGACGGGGGAGCAGGAGGCCTGGTCGAGACCATCGACATCCTCTTATCACCCAGCGACGGGCCGTGCACGGATGCGTTGGTCCAGCAGGCCGTCGACGGAACTGAGGCCTGGATCTAACCCAACCTCAAACCATGTAGCTGACTCTCAGCTCTTATGCTAGTATTAAAGCATTATAGGAAAAGCGCTGAGAGTCAGCAGGAAGCAAAGAGGAGCAACATGAACATGAAGGATCGAGCGGCAGTGACCGTCACCGGAATCGCCCACCTGATCAGTCTCGTCCCCCAGATGCTGGGCTTCGCGCCAACAGAATCCCTGGTCGTCATCGGCCTTCGTAACAACCAGGTCGCCGTCATGGGCCGGATGGACCTGTCCGAAGGCATCGAGATGTTCGAGTCCACCTGGGAACTCGTCACGGCGCAGACCGACATGGCAATCGGCGTGGTCTACACGGACGACTCAGCGCCGAGCTGGGTCGATGACGAGCTGACGTCCCGGTTCTATGGCGTGTACCTGGTGCGCCGTGGCACCTGGTCAACGATCGACCACTGGAAGCTAGGACCATCGACCGTCGAGTCGGCGCTGCCGATCACCGATCAGGGCCTCCCGACGCGAGAGGGATACCTTTCCGCGCTGGCAATCGCCGACGTCACCCCGGCGGCCACCGACGACGCTCAGGAACTCGCCGCCCACCGGGACCACGCCTGGCTCGAAATCGACGCCGCCCGGACCAACCCTGAGTTGCTGGCGAACATGGCCGAGTATTTCCTTTCAATCGCTCGGCAAAGCCCGCAGGACGCCAACGCGTGCGCAGTCTGGTTCCTGTACGCCTGGGCGACCTGGCGGCTCGGTAACAGCATCTACGCCACCGCCGCGCTCGAAGCCATCGCGGCGATCGACCCGAACTACAGCGCAGCGGGACTGCTTCAAAGCGCGCTCGATCTGGCCATCGACCCGATCGAGTTTCCGGGCCTTGCCGAGAGCAACCTCGTGGCCTGATCGACACTGCGGCTGGTTCGGGACAGACAACCCGGACCAGCCGCAGGCCCGGGGCGGCCATCTCCTGGCTTGGGCAGAGCCAAGTGGCGGTCACCAAAATCGACAATGCGCAGAGAGTGAAAGGAAAATCATGACTAGCATCCAAGTGGTCAGCCTCGGCACATACCAGGGAAAGTCGACGGCCCGCGTGTACGGATTCCGCCGGCCCGACGGCACCGAATTCACGATCCAGAAGAATCTAGGCCCCGTCGTCGGAGGCCTGTACGAAGTCGAAGTCGACGAAGACGGGTCGACGGTCAGCGGGTTCAAGTGGCTCGGCCGCCGATCTGATGACGCAGCCGAGCTGGACGTACTCGATCGGGAACGCCGCTCCCGGATCCAGCGTAAAGCTGAAGAGCGCAAAGCAGCTAGGGGCAATCCCGAGCTGAACGATCTGCTCGACCGGGTGCGCGCCTTCTCTGCCGAGCTGAAGACGCATGAAGCCCGCGATGCCCTAGCCCTACAACTCCATAAGGCCGCTTTTCAGCCCCGGAACTAAATCCGCGAGGAGGAACAGATCCGGCGGGCACCTCTCGTTGACCTGGTCACCCTTGCGGCCGGGAACGGCGGCCCGACGGCCTGAAAGGTTCCCAAACCCGCGACCGGGCCGACTGGCAAGAACCACGCAATACGCACGGCTGGACGAAACAGCACCTTACGCCGGACGATAGACAATGACATTTAGAAGAAAGGTAAAACGATGGCTAACCGTCTCGATCAAAGCATGAAGCTCGGCGCCGGTGGGAGGGTTCACACCCGCGCCTGGGGCTTCATCGCTGAACCAATGGCACCCAACTTCAGAATGGCCATTTACGTGGGCGTCGCCGACCCAACCTCGAGCCCGGACGAGGTACGCGCCATTGGTCGGGTTGCCGCGCTGCGATACTCGATTCTTCTGAAACAATTGGGTGTAATCGTTTGGCTGGCCGCCAGCATCCTGCTCCTGCGTGGTTTGGTGGCCTCGGGGCAAACCGTCTCGGGCTACGGCGAACTGGCCACCTTCGTGCTGGTCGCGGCTGTCATCTTTGCCGTCTGCAGCTCGTGCTGCCCAAGCTCGTGAAACCCTCAGTGTTGCCACTGTCGTGGCAAGCGAGAACGTTCACTTGCGGGATATCGCCGGGACGCCGGCGGCTCCTGAAGCCCGACGAGCCATCGGCAATGACAAACGAGCGACTG
>CAZZZW010000025.1:0-22302 GCA_964658795.1 Phormidium nigroviride PCC 7112 | reverse complement strand
GGGCCCATCGGCCCGCCGCCCTCTGCTATGAACGGGTCGAGGTGGTTCGACCTCGCCGTTCGATCAGGTCCTACTGTCCAATCGAGACCAGCAATCGGCCGTCGGAGATGGTGGCCACCGCGTCGACCAGTTCGGGACGCAGAGCACGGTGGGTGCTGAACAGCACGGTCCGCCCCTCGGTCCCGGCCAGCAGGTCCGCCAGGATCGCCCGTTCGGTCTCGGCATCCAGATGCGCGGTGGGTTCATCGAGTACCAGAATCCGTGGGTCGGCCAGCAAGGCCCGGGCGAGCAACAATCGTTGCCGTTCGCCGCCGGACAGGTTGAGCCCGTCGGCGCCGGCCGCGGTCCCCCAGCCATCGGGCAATGACCGGACGAAACCCAGTAGGCCGCATCGGTGCGCCACCACGTCCAGGTCGTGGTCGGTCGCCGTCGGCCGGACCAGCCGCAGGTTGTCCCGGAGCGAGGTGTTGAAGACGTGATCACCTTGCAGGGAACCGGCGATCGCCGGCACCACGTCGGCCGCACCTAGTTCGGCCAGGGCCACGTCGGTGCGCTCGTCGAACAGCTGGACCTGCCCGTCCTTCGGAGCCAGCAGCCGCAATGCTGCGGTCAGGATCGTTGACTTGCCGGAACCACTCGGTCCGATCAGAGCAACCCGCCGGTGCGCAGCGACATCGAGATCGAGGCCGCGGAGCAACGGGTCAAGCTTCGGCATCGCGGCGAGGTCCACGTCGGCCAGCCGCAGGCCGAGGTCGCCGGCCGGTATCGCCAGCGGAGCCGGCGGATCGTCGATCGCCGGCTCTGCACCCAGCACCTCCACGACGCGGTCCAAGCCGGCCCGGACCCGCGACCACGCGGCGAAGGCAACCGGCAATGGCGCCAAGGCATCAAAGCAGCTGAGTACCGCAGCGGCGATGACCCCGATGGCGATAGGCGAAAGTCGACCGGCCGAGACCGCCGCCGCGCCGACCGCGAGCACCCCCGGCAGCACGGACGCCGACACCAGGCCGCCCGCACCGAGTCCGACCGCCGCCACCAGCCGTGGCCGCCGGGCCGACTGCCGGACCAGCCGGTCGACCTCGGAGATCTGATCCAGCGCCCTGCCCTCGGCCCCGAATACCAGCAACTCCGGCAGCCCGGTCAGCATCGCGGCGGTGGCCTGATCGCGCCGACCGGCCCACTCCGCCTGGGCGGTGCCGCTGCCGGCCAGCCGGCGGGTGCACCAGATCAGCAACAACGCGGTCACCACGCCGGCCGCCAACACCAGACCGGCAGTCGGCACCAGCGCCGCCGTCAGGCCGATCGCCGCCGCGCAGGTGACGACCGCCCCGAGGACCGGGATGAGGGTGCGAACCAGACCGTCCTGGATACCGTCCACATCCGAGACGAACCGGCGCAGCAGATCACCGCGCCGGAAGCCGGCCAGACCGACCGGGGCCAGCGGCGCAAGGGCACCGAAGACCCGCACCCGGACATCGGTCAGCAACCGCAGGGCCACGTTGTGGGTGGTCAGCCTTTCGCCATAGCGCAGCAGAGCTTTGGCCAACGCGAAGGTCCGGACCCCGACCACCGCGACCTCCAACGCCTGGACGTTCGGATGCTCCGACGCCCGACAGATCAACCAGAGCGAGATCGCCAGCAGGGCCAGACCGGCCAGCCCGGTCGCCGCCGACAGCGCCACCGCCGGGGCGAGTCGCCGGGCCAGTACCCGCCGCGGGCCGAACAGCTCGCGCACACCTCGACCGGCAACGGGCGCCGCGACGGCGACGCCGGGGGCTATCGGTTCGACCTCGACCGGCCGGATCGCGAACCGGGACCGGCGCTGCCACCGGTCCGAGGTCAGCCGGCCGTCGGACAGCGTGATCCGACGATCGGCCACCGCGCGCAGGGCGGCACTGTGGCTGATCATCAACACCGTGGCCCAACCGGACATCGAACAGATCACCGCGGCCACGATCTCCTCGGTCGCCGCGTCCAGATCCTCGCTCGGTTCGTCGAGCAACACCAACGGCACGCCGCCGCGATCACGGATCGACCAGGCGCGCAGCAACGCTCGGGCCAGCGCCACCCGACGCCGCTGCCCGGCTGAGATCGACGCACCGTCCTCGCCGAGTTCGATCCCCGGGCTCGGCGCCGAACAGGCAGCGATAGCAGCGCAAACCTGCTCAGCCGTAGCTTGCGGCGCGCCCAGCCGAACTTCCTCGCCAACGGTCGGCTGGGTCAGCCCCGGGCGCTGTGGCACCCAGCTCAAGCCGCGCCGCCAGTCCTGGACCGGCAGTTCACCCAGACGAGACACACCGGCGCCGGTCCCGACGTCGACGTGACCCGCGCTGGGTTGCTGGAAACCGAGCACTACCGACAGCAAACTGGTCTTGCCCGCACCGCTCGGGCCGGTCAGGGCCACGATCTCGCCCGGTCGCAGCTCGAACGAGATCGGCCCGAGGGCCCTGACCTCTCGTCCGGGGTAGTGCAGTTCGACCTCGCGCAACGCGAGCCAGCCGGTGCCGATCGGCGTCGCTGCCGCCGGCCCGTCCGGTAGGTCGGGAGCCTGTTGGACGATGTCCATCGCGTCGGCCGCGGCCGCTCGACCTTCTTCGGCCGCGTGGTACTGCGCGCCGACAGCCCGCAACGGGGCGAAGAGTTCGGGGGCGAGCAGCAGCACCACGAGCGCGGTCACCAAGGACAGGTGTCCGGCATCGAGCCGGAGTCCGATGTCGACGGCTACCACCGCTACCGACAGCGTCGCGATGAGATCGAGAACGAGCCCGGAAAGAAAGGCGATCCGTAACGTGCCCAGGACCCGGCGACGATATCCGTCGGTGGCCTGGCGAACCCCCTCCAGCTGGCGATCGGCCTGCCCGTAGATCTTCAGCGTGGTCACTCCCTGCACCAGGTCCACGAAATGCCCGGCCAGCCGGGCCAGCCCGGTGTACTGCTGCGCCAGCTGCCGCGCGCTGGACCGTCCGACCAGCACCATGAAAAGGGGTACCAGCGGCAGGGCCAGGACCAGCACCACGGCACTCCGCCAATCCAGGATCCCGATACCCAGAAAGACGATCGCCGGCACGATCGAGGCCGATACCAGCGCCGGTACGGCCCGGGTCAGGTAACCGTCGACTGATTCCAGACCGGGCCCGGTCACGGTGACCAGACGGCCGTTCGGTTGCCGGCCGGCCCAGCCGGGCCCGAGTCGAACCACCGCCGCCAGCACCTGGAAACGCAACTGGGCTCGCGCGAGGTGGGAGGCCCGGCTGCCGGCCGATTCGACCAGGGCGGCCACGACGGCACGACCGGCCGAGCCGAGGGCCAACACGACCAGGGCCGGCCCGAGCGGGCCGTGTCGATCGATGACCACCACGATGACACGAGCCAGTGCGCCGGCCTGGACCAGCGTGCAGGCCGCGCCGATCAGCTGCAATAGGAACAGATTGAGGATCAGCCGGCGGATCGCCGGAACGCGGCGGATCAGTCGCGGATCCAGTGGCCAACTCACTGGGAGCCGGTCGCGTCGGCCGCGCTGCCCGGCGTGTGCAGGCTCTGGTGCGCCGAGTCCTTGGCCCGCTGGATGAGCTGCCCGGCCGCCGACCCAGGTGCGGTGATGCTCTCGCCGGTGACCCGCGCCCGGAACACCCAGTAGGTCCACGCCTGATACACCAACACGATCGGAGTGAAGATCAACGCGACCACGGTCATCACGGTCAGCGTGTAGTGGGTCGAACTGGCGTTGTGGATGGTCAGCGAGAAGGCACGGTTGTTGCTGGCCGGCAGCACGTTCGGCCAGAGCGCGGCGAAGGCCCAGATCGGGACCAGCACGGTCGCCATCGCCGTACCGATGAAGGCGAATCGGTCCCGGCCGTCCCGCTGGCTGAGCACCGCACCGATCAGCACGACCGCGAGCACTGCGGCCAGCAGCAGACTGACCAGACCGTGCCGGCGGGTCGCGGTCCAGACCAGGAACGTCGCGCCGAGGACGGTGGCGACCGGGCCGAACAGCCGACCCAGACGGTGGGCGCCGTCGGCCACGCCGGCACCGGTGCGCAGCGCCAGGAACGTCGCGCCATGAAAGAGGAACAGCGTCAGGGTCACCAGACCGCCGAGCAGGGCGTACGGGCTGAGCAGGTCGAAGAAGCTGCCGGTCATCACGTGGGCGGCGTTGAGCTTGACCCCACGGGCGAAGTTGGCGAAGGCGACCCCGAGCAGCAACGCCGGCAGGAACGATCCGATCACGATGCCGGCATCACACCAGCGACGGCCGAGCGCGGTGGCGACCTTTCCCCGATATTCCAGACCGATTCCGCGGATGATGAGCCCGACCAGCAGGAGCGCGAAGGCCAGGTAGAAGCCGGAGAAGACGCTGGCATACCACTCGGGGAAGGCGGCAAAGGTGGCACCGCCGGCCACCAGCAACCAGACCTCGTTGCCGTCCCAGACCGGGCCGATGGTGCGCAGCACGACCTGGCGCTGCCGTTCGTCCCGGGCCACCAGCGGCAACAGCATGCCGACCCCGAAGTCGAAACCTTCGAGCAGGAAGAAGCCTGCCCACAGCACTGCGATGACACCGAACCAGAAAGCCTGCATGGTGTTACTCCTTCTCGATTCGGCTGATCAGACCAGGCTGATCTGGTCGTCGATGCGCTCCTGCGCCGGCGGTGGAACCGCGGGATCGGGTCCGGCCATCGCGGCGGTACGCACCAACCGGAAGCAGATGACCCCGAGCACCCCGTAGAGCAGGGTGAAGCCGATCAGGGTGGTCAGCACGAAGCCGGAGCTCACATTGGTGCTGACCCCGTCCCTGGTGCGCAGCAACCCGTAGACCAGCCAGGGCTGGCGCGCGGTCTCGGTGAACAGCCAGCCGAAACTGTTGGCCAGCAGCGGCAACGCGACCGTCCAGGTGGCGATCCGCAGCAACCGTTTCGACGAGGTCAACCGACGCCGTTTCCATTGCCAGGCCAGGGCAAGCCCGATCAGACCGGCCAGGATGCCCAAGCCCATCATGAGCCGGAAGGACCAGTAGGCCAGCCAGACCACCGGCACGTAGCTGCCGGCCCCGTACTTGGCCGACTCGGCGGCTTGCACGTCGTTGATGCCCTGTACGTGCCCGCTGGGCGAGTTGGTGGCCAGCAGCGACAGGCCGTCCGGAATGGCGATATCGACCTTGTTCTTTCCCTGCTCGACGTTGGCGTAGGCGAACAGGCTGAGCGGCGCGTTGGACTTGCTGTCCCACAGTGCCTCGGCGGCGGCCATCTTCATCGGCTGCTGACGGGTCATCACCTGGCCCTGGAAGTGGCCGACGACGCTGGTGGCCAGCACCGCAGCCAGCAGCACTCCGATGGACATCCGCGCGACCTTGCCGTGCACCGGGTCGGCCGTGGCCCCGTCCCGGCGCAGGTGCCAGGCACTGACCGACAGCAGCAGGGCCGCCGCCGTCATCACCGCAGCGAACACGGTGTGCGGAAAGGTGACCAGCTGGGTCGAGTTGGTCAGCACCTTCCAGATCGAGGTCAGCTCGACCCGGTGCCGTTCGGTGTTGTAGACCAGGCCGACCGGGTGCTGCATGAAGCTGTTCGCGGCCAGGATGAAATAGGCGCTGATGACGGTACCGATCGCGGCCAGCCAGATCGAGGCCAGGTGCAGCCGCGGGCTGAGGATGCCGCGGCCGAAGATCCACAGGCCCAGAAAGGTCGATTCCAGGAAGAACGCGATCAGGCCTTCCATCGCCAGCGGTGCACCGAAGATGTCCCCGACGAAGCGTGAGTACTCCGACCAGTTCATACCGAACTGGAATTCCTGCACGATGCCGGTGACCACGCCGAGGGCGAACAGGATCAGCATGATCCGGCCCCAGAAGCGACTGGCCCGGTCCCAGGTCAGGCCGGCCTCGGTGCCGAGCCGGCGGTAGGACAGCGTCTGCATCACAGCTACCTGCAAGGTCAAACCGATCGACAACGGCACGATCAGGAAGTGGTAGATCGTCGTGGTGGCGAACTGCCAGCGGGCGAGCATCGTCGGATCCATGCGGTCCCTCGTTTCCAGGCCCGCGCAGGTCGGCGGGATGTCGTGTCATAGCGTCGGCGATCGCAGCAGCCAGCGGTCAGAGCCCAAGGCACTGTCATTTGTGGGACTTTGGTCCCGGCCGGTTCGGTGCCGCATCAGGCGGTCTGTGGAATCCGTTCGTGGGTGGGATCGAAGGCGACCTCGTTCGGCGGCACCCGGCGACTGTGCCAGAGGCCGAGACCGGACAGCACCAGCATCAGCCCTGCCCCGACGAAGGAGACGACGGCGGCGATACCGGCCAGCCGGCCCATCGTCCCGAAGGCATAGGCGTTGAGCAGCAGGCCGCGTAGCGTCTCACCGCGGAACATGGTGTCGACGGTGGTGGCGAGCTTGGTGTCAGCCGGGTTGGCCTGAGCCCGGGCGCTGAGCTGGGCGTAGGTCTGGCCGCCACCGATTTCCTTCAGATGGTTGGCGATGAACGAGTCGGCATAGGTCTTGGCCTGGGCTCCGTTGGTCAGTTGCTGCCCGGCGTACTGACGCATCGGCGCGAACTCGGCGGCCGCGGTGGCCGGTGATCCCTTGTCCGGGAAGTAGATCTGTTGGGCCGAGAGTTGACTGTGCACCTCGTGGTCGACGAAGACATTGGCCCAGCTCAGCAGGGCCCCGGCAGCGATGAGGATCGCCGCCAGGGTGAGACCGCCGAAGCTGACTAGGCGGTCGAGGGTACGACGTTTCATCGGGTTCTCCTTTTGGGTTCTTGTGGTCCTTGGTAACGATCGACCTCGGCCGAACCACGAGGATGAGGCGAACGTCCCGAAGAGCTCGGGCCAAGGTCCTACCCGCGGGTTGCCGGTCCAGGACCTTCGGCCCTTACCGTCGCGACCCGTTCTTGTGACCCTCGTGCGTGACGCCCGGCGTTTCGCGCCCGGCCGGATCGAGCCCGGAAGGCGGTTCGGATCATGATGAGTTCAAGCGGTCTGCTCGGTGGTCATGCGTACTTCCTGCATTGGGGTTTCATCCAACTATCGCTGGCCAATCTCATCGTGGTCCTGTTGATGCTGGTGGTCTTCGCCGTCGCCGTCATCGTGCCTATGCCGCACCCCGATGACGAAGTCCGCGAGGGCGAGGTGCGCGATGAGCAGGACTGAGGCGGCCATGGTCGGGCGTCGGTCCTGGACGGTGGCGCTGCGGACGCGAATGGCCCGTGCGGTACCGGCCGGCCAGGTGCTACCGGACCGACAGCCCGCCTACGTCACGTCCTGGATCTATGTGTTCGGCGTGGCCTCATTGGCCGCGTTCATCTGGGTGATCGCCTCCGGCGTCGTCCTGGCCGTCAGGGGTGCCACCTGGTGGCATACCTCGTCGGTAGGGCATTTCGTGAACTCGACCCACCTGTGGAGCGTGGAGCTGTTCTTCTTCTGCATGGTCGTGCATCTTTGGGGCAAGTTCTTCATGGCCGCCTGGCGGGGCCGACGTGGTCTCACCTGGGTCACCGGCGCCGTTGCGTTCCTCGGCTCGATCGGCACTGCCTTCACCGGATACATGTCCCAGACCAACTTCGATTCGCAGTGGACTGCCGGGCAGGCCAAGGACGGCCTGAACGCGGTCGGCGTGGGTGCCGTCTTCAATGTCCTCAACACCGGGCAGATGCTGCTCTGGCACGTGATGCTGCTGCCGCTTGTACTAGGAATCATCATTTTTCTGCATATAATTCTCGTCCGCCGTCATGGTGTGGTGCCGCCCTTCGATGCCCAACCACCGGCAGCCGGCCCGAGGCCGGCTGACCCGGTGACGAGCACACCGGTCCCGATAACCGAGCCGGTCCGGTCCCGGGCACGGGTCTCGCCATGAGTACCCGGCTGAGTGCGCGGCGACGCCCGGACCCCACCCCGGACGCCCACCTCTTCCCGACCCGTCCGTACGACCTGGTCAAGGAATTCGTCGTGGCGATCGTGGTCATGGGTCTGCTGACCCTGGTGCTGGCCGCGGTCTTCTCCTCCCCCGACCACAAGGCCATGTCGCTGCGATCCTGGGCTCAGGCCGCTCCGGCCGACGTGGTCGCCACAGCGGCGGCCGAGCTGGCCGGCACCAGTACCAGCGCTGGTTACGGAGCCCCGTACAACACGACCGGACCGGGCCAGGACTTAGGGCCGCTGTCGTTGCAACGCTGGGGCGGTGCGCGGATCCCGATCGACAGCGCGCGCGATCTCGTGGTCGCACCGCTGTCCACGATCACCGGTGACGCAACCCTGTCGGCGGCACTGACCACCTGGACGACTGCGACCAGTAGCCAGCAGACCGACTGGGCCGGTGCCTACGCCGATGCCCTGGCGGCGACGCCGGATGGCTTACCGGCACAAGTGAAACCGGGTGACTTCGGCCCAGTCCCGACCATGACCGGTCGCTTCCTCGGACTGGCCGGCACCGGCAGCCTCGAGGGATTGCTGACCACTTCGGGCACCTTCTACGGCAGTGATGAGACCAAGCCACTGCTGCTGCTCAACGACGGCGCCTACCTCGAGACCCAGGCCCGCGTCGATCACCTCGGCGGCGACCAGTGGGGCATGATGAACGAGACCGGCAACTACCCCGGCCAGCCGTGGATGTGGCTGTACACCTTCTGGTATCAGATCGCGCCGTTCTCGACGTCGGGCAATGCCGACGCCCTGGTCTGGGGCCTGATGGCCGTCCTGACGATCGGCTTCATCCTCATCCCGTATCTGCCGGGATTGCGTTCGCTACCTCGACACCTCGGTGTGCATCGGCTGATCTGGCGTCGCGCCGGCTGACCAGCGGTGTAGCAGCCCTGGGGCGGGCGGGGAGCGTTGGAGACCGACCGCTGGGTCGCCGAGCGGCATCCGGGACCAATTGCCCTGGCATTCCCGGCCGATACCGCCGATCGTTGACTCCGTTGGTTCGCACGTTGGCAGGTGCGGTCGCATCGATCGCCAAGGGCCGAGGGATGGAGTCTGCAGATGACCGTGCTGGTGGTGTCCATCCTGATTTATCTGGTGATCATCGGCCTCGTCGATCAGCGCGGTCGGCTCCGGCCGTTGTGGCGACGCCGATCGCGCAGTCCGGAGGAACCGGCTGCGGTGTCGGAACGGCCGCCGGCCGCCGAGCGCCGGAGACGCTGGATTGGTGTTCGGGAAGATGTCGACCACCCGGTCGCTATGCGACGGCCACCAGCACCGAGCGAACTGAGCTGGAGCGCGCTGGATGACCTGCAGCTACAACGGTTCCTGGCGGCCGACCAGCGGGATCAGCCGCCGCTGAACGAGGCCTGAGCAGGACGGACGCCTCACCGCCCAGCGGTTTCGGTACGCGCCGCCGACCAGGATCTGATGACCGGAGCTCGCGCGTCGGAGTAGCGTACTCAGCAGTCCCTGGCACGCGATGGCTGCACTTGAAGTCTCAGGTAACCCAGACCATCCAGCCGGGCGAGCGGCGACTGCGGTGGTGCCGATGGGTAAATCCCCAGCCGAACGGCCGGACATCCTTGAGACCGTCCACGCCGCCGGAGCCACCGAGCTCGCCATCCTCGACCCGACCGGGATGATCATCGCCGTCAATGATTCCTGGCACCGGTTCTGCCTCGACAACGGCGGTGATCCGCGGCAAGCGGGGATCGGCCGGTCCTACCTCGAGATGTGCGACGCCGCGGCCGACGACCCAGCCGCGCGAGCCGTCGGGCACGCCATCCGCATCGCACTGGCCGACGATCTGCCCGCTCCGCTGGTGGTGCGGATCAACTGCGACAGTCCTGCGCGCGAACGTCAGTTCGATGTGCTCATAGCGTCTCGGCGCTCAGCTGGCGTCGTCGTCGGTGCGACCGTCACGCTGTCCAGCGTGCCGGACCCTGAGGCGGCGGCACCTCGGCTGCAGAAGCAGCCTTGGCATGACGCCGGTAGTCAGGTGTCGAGGCGACTTCTGCTCGATCCGGACCGGGACTCGTTGACCGTCGTCGTCGAGCACGCGCAGCGGACCGCCAGGGCTCGAAGGGCGATGCTGGTGACGCCGGTCAGCGACACCTGCGGACGCGTAGTCGCATTCACCGGATCACACGTGACCGGCGATCGGCTCATGGAGTTGTCGAACACCCTCGCTGGAAAGGTGCTGCTGAGCGGGACACCGCATTTGCTCGGCCGCCCGGGCACGCCGTCGCCAACCACGCTGGCCGACCTGGCCGACGGCACCGGCTCGGCCATCGGTGTGCCACTGCTGGCTTCGGACGGCTGTGTGAGCGCGGCGCTGACCGTCGAACGGACGGTCGATCAACCCCGTTTCACGACCGACGACCAGGCCCGGCTGGTCGGCTACGCCGAGCAGACCGCCCTCGTCCTGGACCTGGCCCGTGAGCGCCGCGAGCGCGACTTCGCCGATCGGCTGGCCGACCGCGACCGGATTGCCACCCAGTTACACGAGCAGGTCATCGGTGAACTGTTCACCGTCGGCATCGGACTACAGGGTCTGATCGGGGCCGCGACCGATCCGGTGCAACAGAATCGCATTATGAAATATGCTGATTCACTGGATCTGGCGATCGGTCGGATCCGGGCCGCGGTATTCCGGATGCAGTCACCCGAGGCCGACCACGACAGCGCTGAGCTGGGGCCCAGGGCTGAGGACAGCCAGCGCCGGGCGTATCGGAAGTAGCACGCCCGACGGCGGATACCGCTACTTCAGGACGGCGTCGACGGTCTTCTTCAGAGCGCTCGGCTGGGCCGGGCTACGCGGAGCCTTCTTCTTCAGCTCGAGCATGCGCTGACCCAACTCGGACAGCTGCGTCCGGGTCAAGCCCGCGCGCACCTGCGGAAACCAGTCGTGCTCCTCCTCGTCGATGTGGTGCGTGACGTTCTCGATCAGGACTGTCGTCTTCGCGGCATAGCGCTCGTCCGACGGTTTCAGCGCGACCAGTTCCATGACCAGGACATCCGCAACGTGGTGTTCTTCGTAGGACTCGAGCACATCATCGGTCAGCTCGGGCAGCAGCCGTCGCACCTCCGGATAGATGAGCTCGTTCTCCACATAGGTGTGCACGGTCAGCAGCTCGATGATCCGGCTGACCGCATCCCGTTTAGCCTTGTCGGCGTTGGGTCCGGCCTTCTCGAAGGCGCGAAATGCTTGCTTGATCTCCTTGTGCTCGGCCTTGAGCAATACCAGGGCGTCGGTGGACATCGGGGCTCCTCCAGAAAGTGGCCTGCGCAGGATGTTCGACGGGGACCTGGAACCAGCCTAGCGTCAAACCAGGTCCAGCGTCGTCGCGTCGTGCCGTTCGCATTGAGGACGATGAGCCCGATGGAACAAGGAAGAACCGGCGCTCAGCTCGGCCGCAGCCGATCCGCGTTCTCCGGCTCCAGCCCCTGATCCGGCCGGCTGCGCGGCAGATTGCGGTCCCGGCGCCAGGCCGAGAAGGCAGCAGTGAGGGCGAGCAGCCAGGCACCGCCGATCAGCAGCGCACCGACGACGTCGGAGACGTAGTGCACGCCCAGGGCGATACGGGAGAATCCGATGAGCAGCACCATCATTGCGGCCAGCCCGACGACCAGCGGCCGCCACCGTCGGGCGATGACCGGCAGGAAGATCAGCACGAGGATCCCGTAACCCACGATCGCCGACTGGGTGTGTCCGCTGGGAAACGACTTTCCCGTTGCGGTGGCTATCGGATTGGCCAGCACCGGCCGGGTTCGCCCGACCAGGACCTTGATCGTGTCGTTGAGCAGTGAGCTACCCAGACCGGTGACGGCGACGAAGATCGCCAACCGGAAGAGTCGCCGCACCACCAGCCATACGGCCACCAGGCCGAGCACGATGATCCAGGTCAGCGGCGCGCCGGAATTGGTGATGATCCGCATCAGGGTGACGAAGGCCGGATGCCTGACGTCGAAGTTGTGCAGGTTCTCGGCCGTACGCAGGTCGAGCCGTTCCAGCCAGCCGACCTTTTCCCGCAGCAGCAGGACGATCGCGCCGAACGGCACGGCCGCGATCAGCACGGCCAGGAAGGCCAGCGCCGCCCGGAGACCGAACCGTCCGACCGCCCGATCGGCTTCGGCCGTGGGCCGGTTCACGCGGGCACGCACAGCGTCAGGCCGCCCGGGACGACCTCGGTCGTCAACGTCGTGGTGGGGCCGAAGACGTCGCCGTCGAACTCCAACGGCAGTGATCGGCCGATCTCGATGTCGAATCGCCGGCCCTGGAACAACTCGGTACGGCCGCCGGCGCCGAGCCGGTGCCCGATCAATCGGCCGAGGATCAAAGGCCAATCCCGCCAGCTGGTCGGAGCCAGCACGGCCAGGTCGATGATGCCGTCGCTCGGCGAGGCGTCGGGAAACATGCTCAGACCAGCCTGCAACTGGCCGACGTTGCCGATCAGCACGCCTACCCCGCGATGGACCACCGCCGGACCGGAGTCGACCCGGATCGTGAACTCGGCCTGCGGACTTCGCCGCATGGCCCGCGCGATGCCGGTGATATAGGCCGGCCAGCCCACTGCGGCCTTCGTCTTCTCGTTGGTCTCGTCGATCATCGCCGCGTCGAAGCCGACCCCGGCCATCACGGCGAAGTAGGAACCGGGTTCGGCGCGAACAAGGTCCACCGTTCGTCGTCCCGAGCCGAAGGCAATCTCCAACGCCGGGGCGATGGAGGTCGGTAATTCGAGGTTGCGGGCCAGCAGATTGCCCGTGCCGGCCGGGATCAGGGCCAGCGCCGTCTGACTGCCGACCAGTGCGGCGGCGCAAGCGGTCACGGTGCCATCGCCGCCACAGGCCAGCACCAGGTCGACATCCTCGGCCAAGGCCTGCTCGGTCTGGCCGAAGCCGGGGTCGGCTTCGCTCGTCTCGAACCACAACACCGGCGTGCGACCATGGGCCCGGGCCGTCTCGTCCAGTTGCTTGCGGAATGCGACCAGGTCCTCGATCTTGCTCGGATTGACCACAGCCGCGACCGCGCCCGACGTCATCGTCGCCGCTCCCGCCCCGAGGACAGCGGGCCGAACAGGATCACCCACGAGGTCACACTGATCCACAACAATCCCAACAGGATTCCGCCTAGCACGTCGGTCGGATAATGCATTCCGCGGTACAGCCGGGACGTCCCGATCGACAGCACGATGACCGCGGCCAGCAGCACCGCCAGGGCGCCCCACCACCGCCGCGCGGCGTGCGTGATCACCACGATCGCCAGGATTCCGTACAGCGTGGTGGACGCGGCGGTGTGGCCGGAGGGGAAGCTCGAGGTCGGTGGCGAGCCGTCCAGGTGCGGCACGGTGGGCCGATGCCGGCCGACGACCGAGGTCAGGGTGATGAAGATGGCCACCTCCCCCACCATCGATACCGCCAACAGGACTGGTTCTCGCCACCGGCCGACGGTCAATCGCAACACTATGAAGGCGAGTACCGACATGCCGATCGCGGCCGGCGTGTCCCCGGCGATGCTGGCCGCGTTGGTCACCGCGTTCCAGCCGCTGCTCCGGTGCCCGACGAACCATCGGTCGACGCCGCCCTCCCAGTGGGTGAAGCCGGCCTTGGTCAGTGGATGGGCGAGCAGCAGCCCGACCCCACCCACGATCAGCCACACGACGACGGCTCCCGCCACCAGACGGATCGCCAGCTGCGCGATGCGCGGCCAGGTGATCCGGCCGGTTGACGGGGCCACACTGCTCGTGGTCATGCTTCCTCCAGGTGTCACTGACGATGACGGATCCGGTCGCGCACCGCGCGCCCGTCCGGGTCGTAGAGCCATCGGTAGATCGGGACCGCCCATGGCCGGTGCCGCCGAGGCAACCGCTCCGGCACGTGCGGACGAAGCCGGCCGGGTGGCCGCGGACCGACCTGGCCGCCGTCGTACCAGGCCTGCAGGTTCTCCGCATTCTGTTGCACGAGCGCGAATGCCTTGGCCAGATCGAGGTAATCCTGCATCGGATCCTCGGCGGCCCGGTCCTGGTGCTCACGCCAGAGTTGCAGCCGCAGCTCACGTGCGAACACCCGGGCACCGTCGCCCTGGCCGGCCGGGTCGCGAGGCTCCCGGACGTCACGCTCGGCGTCCAGGACCGCGCAGGACAGTTCGCTGTCATGCGTCCAGGACCGGCGATTCAGGTTGTCCGAGCCGATCATGGCCCAGACGTCGTCGATGACCACGACCTTGGCGTGCACGTAGACCGGGTTGCCGACCGGGTTCTCCACGTCGTAGATGGCGAAACGTTCACCGCCGGCCGACCGGCACACCTTGATCGCCTGCTCCCGCCCGACCAGGCTCGGCAACCGGGACATCCCCTCCTTGTCGGGGTAGCGCGGGACCACGGCAATCAGGTGCAGGTCGGGATTGCGGAGTAAGGCATCGGCCAGCAGGTCGGCGACGAACGGCGCCCAGAGGTACTGGTCCTCGATGTAGATCAGGCGCCGAGCCCGCGCGAACACCTTGCGGTAGGCATGAGCGATGCTGCGTTCACCCAACGGCGCAAAGGGATAACGCCGGAGGCGCGCCGGGTAGGTACGCAGTACCTGGACCGCCTGGGTGCCGACCGGAGCCGGGTCCGGCGGCCGTTCGGGCAGTTGCGCACCGACCAGCTTGCCGGCGTGGTAGGCCCGGTCCAGCAACATCCGTAGTGGGCTCGACAGGTCCAGCACCGTGCTGCCGTACCAGCGTTCCCGAAAGGTGTGCTCGATGTCGCCGACCGCGGGGCCGCGGACCTCGGCCTGCACGTCGTGCCACGGCGGGCGTTCACCATAGACCGCCGGAAAATCCATCACCTGCGGATCGCCCCGGTGTTGCCCGTCGTCGCGACGGCTGAAGCCGAGGTCGATGCCGCCGACGAACGCCACGTCGTCCTGCGGCCGGTCGTGGTGCCGGATCACGACGAACTTCTGGTGATGCGAGCCGGCCCGTCGGGTCCGGGCATCCAGCAACAGCTCACCGCCGGCATCGGCCACCGTCCGGACCAGTTCGGCGTTGGCCCCCTCGCTCTGGTCGAGCCAGTCCGGTTGCGAGCGCCAGATCAGCCCGTAGAGCCGGACGCCCCGCCGGGCGACGTCGGCCAGCAGCGACCCGACGCGGGATTCCGGACCGGTGAGCTGCTCGTCGGTGTCACCACGGAAGTCGACCAGGTACACCGTGTCGCCCGGGCCGGCCGCGGACAGCGCCTCGTGCAGCCGTGCGAAGTAGGCGGCGCCGTCGATCAGCGGGGTGACCTGGTTGCCCAGCGTCCACGCCCGGATGTCGGTCGCCGGGTTTCGCCGTTCTGCGGCGGTCAGGAACCAAGCGGACAACTCCTCGTCGGAGTCACCGGCCGAGACGGGCTCATCGGTGCTCACGATCAGGTTTTCGCATAGCGAGACGAGGCAAGACCGTACAACCCGAATGCCAGCAATCCGACGGCCAGCGCCCCCAGGAGCCAGGGCCCGTAACTCTGCCGGGACAGCGTGCGCAACGCGCCGTCAAGACCGGTGGACTTCGATGGCTGGTACTGCACGGCCGCTTCGACGACCAGGAACCCTGCCACCGCGAAGACGATGCCACGTGCGGTGGTGCCGATCATGCCGAGCCGAAGCACGATCGTGCGGGTCGCGCCGCGAAGCTCGTGCAATTGCAGCTCTTTCTCGAATTTCTTGCGCAGACCCTCGACGACCAGGGCCAGCCCGACCACGATCACGATCACTCCGATCAGCCCGATCAGCCAGCGCCCGGCCGGGTGCTTCATCACCTTGGCCGTCGCCGTCTCCTGCTGTCTGGCCTGGGTCTGGTGGGAACTTCCGGCGATGAAGGTGAACGTGGTGACCGCGAACGAGGCGTAGACGATGCCCCGGACCAGCGACTGCAACCGCGGGCCGGCCTTGCGTCCGGCGACTGCCGTTCCGAAGGCGGCCTCACTCAGCCGCCACAGCGCGTAGGCGGCGAAGCCGAACCCGAGAATCCAGAGCAGAACCTTGCCAAAAGGCTGATGCGCGACCTCGGACAGCGCGCCGCGCTGGTTGGCCTCCTGGGTACGGTGCCCGAGCGCGATCTGCAGGGCTATCCAGCCGATGACGAGGTAGACGAAGCCACGCACGGCCAGCCCGAACCGGGCGACCGCAGCCATCGCGGTGCTGTTGGACGCCTGCCGCGCCGACGTTTCGAGCTTGCTCATCTTCCACCGCTTCTCTGACTGGGCCACCGGGCGAGCTTGGACAATAGTGGACGGGTCAAAACTGATGCCGCCAGCGCATCCGGAGCGGACGTCCGTCCGGGTCGTAGATCAGCCGGTACATGACCTCCGACCAGACTCGGGTGGCCCGGGACAGCCTCGGTTCCGGATAGGGAACCAGCTGACCGGACGGCCGTGGTCCGTGCGGCTGCCGACGCCACTGCTCGAGCTGCTCGGCCGACTCGACGAAGGCTCGGAACATCGACGCCGGATCGATGAGATCCTCGACCTCCTCGGCCGGCCGGCCGAGGTGCTCGGTGGCCAGCTCCAGGCGGAGTTCCCGGGCGAACACCCTGGCGCCATCACCGAGCCGATCCAGCACTGCGGGCGCGCGCTCGTCCCGGCGATCGTCGACTACGGCGCAGGTGAGTTCGGAGTCATGGGTCCAGGACCGGCGGTTCAGGTTGGCCGAACCGACACCGGCCCACACGTCGTCGACGATGGCCACCTTGGCATGGACGTAGATCGGCGTTTGATCCCGGTTGAGCAGGCCGAAGACGCCGACCCGATCACCGCCGGCGGCCCGCAGCGTCTGCAGCGCCTGCCCGCGTGCGATGAGGTTCGGTGGCTCGGAGAATCGTCCGTCCTGGTCGGGATGAAGTGGAATGACGGCGATGAAGTGAAGCTGCGGATTGTCGCGCAGGGCCGCGGCGAAAGGAGCCACGATCTCGGGCGCCCACAGGTATTGGTCCTCGACGAAGATCAACCGGTTGGCCTGCCCGGCGGCCTTGCGGTAGCCGCGGGCGACGCTGCGTTCGCCCTTACGCGCGAAGGGATATCCGGATCGACGCTTCGGGTAGGTGCGGAGCAACTGCACGTTCGCCGAGCCCGCCGGCCCCGGCCCGGGCAGCACCTCGGGGAGTTTGCTCGGGGTCTTGTCCTCCCGCCGCACGAGGTCGGCGGCGACGTCGACCGGATTGCGGGTCAGCGGTGCCGGATCGTCCCAGCGCTCCCGAAACACCCATTCCACGTCGTCGACGGCCGGGCCCTGGATGCTGACCTGGACGTCGTGCCACGGTGGCCGGTCCCCATACACCTTGGCCATCGGTTGCCGTTGCCCGTCGCCGCGGTGTTCGGCGTCGTCCAGACGGCTGTGGCACAGGTCGATTCCGCCGACGAAGGCCACGTCGTCGGTAGGCCGATCCGGGTGGCGCAGTACGACGAACTTCTGATGGTGCGAGCCGCCCGGCCGGACCCGCATATCGCGCAGGCACTCACCGCCGGCGGCGTTGATCTGCTCCCCCAGATGCCGATTCTCCTGTTCGCTGAAGGACAATCGGTCGAGGTGTGAGCGCCACACCAGGCCCTTCACGACGACCTGCCGTCGAGCCGCGTCGGCGAACACCGAGGACACGGCGGCCTCATCCGGGCCGAGCCGTTGGTCCGGATCGCCACGCCAGTCGGTGAAGAACAACCGGTCGCCGGGCCCCATCGCCTTGACCCGTCGGGCCAGCACGGGAAAGTACGACCCGCCGTGAACCAATGGCTGGACCCGATTGCCAGTGGTGAAGGGCCGGCCGGTTTGATGCCGCCGGTCGATGGCCGAGTCGGGATTGCCTCGCTCAGCTGAGGTGAGGAACCAATCTTCGACCGCCAAAACCGGCTCCCGTCAACTACGCAGGGTGCGAAAAACGCAGGCTGCTCTGCGTAGTAGACGCTGTAGTAGTTATAGCGTCAACGGGCCGGAAAACGTTACTGCCGGGTCAGTCCCGAGTGACCACGTGTGGGACCACGCCAGCACGGCCGATGCGGCTCGCGGCGCGGTCGGCCGGCTCGGCTTCCAGCGCGGCGACCGCAGCCGGATCGAACCCCTTGACAATCAGCCAGATTCCGAAGGACAGCTCGAACGCCGCGACCAGGAGGGCGGACAGCCCAGCCAGGACGCCGTGCTGCGCGATCCCGCCGAAGAGAATGCCGAGGTAGCCGACGACGAGGACGGGTGCCCCGACGATGCCGATGACGGACAGGCGACGTGGCACGAGCCGGGATCGGTAGAGCAGGTAGCCCAACAGCAGATCGCAGACCGCGGGCATGAAGCTCTGCCCGAGCAGGAAGATGCGGTCGTAGAGCGTGACCAGCAGGTGGCTGGTTCCCAGCGCGGCCTGCCCCGCGTCGCCTTGTCGCAAGGTCACGATCGAGAGGATGAACGCCACGCCGACGAGGATGGTGCCGGATTCCAGGACCCGCGCGGCCACGAGGCCCAATGCCAGGGATTCGTCCTGCTGCTTGAGCATCGGATAGAGGATCACCGCGGTGGCGATGCCGGCCAGCGCAACGATGACCTCCAGCAGCGCACCGACGATCGCCGCGCGATCCGATCCATGGCCGAGGATGTAGTTGGCGCCCTTGACCGAGGATACAGGGCGAGCGTCGGGATCGAGACGAAGGTGAGCACGTAGCCGATACCGGCCGCCAGCGCGATCCGCCGGTGCGCGGGCACCCCTAGAATGCTCATGCCGCTGCCTTCACCGGTCGCAGAACCGGTTCCGGAGTGGGTTCTCGTCGCTCGGTCCTGCGGGGCGCGGGTCTACCGCTGGTGCCGGAAGCACCCCGAGCTGCGACATTCGCTGGGTGGAACCCGCCCACGGCCAGGTAGCAGAGCCTCCCGGCGACGGCGGCGAGGCCAGCAAGACGCAGAAGGCGGTCGGAGGAAATCTGCATCGTGCGCTCCTCAAGCGCGGCCCGACTCACGAAAGGCCGCTGCCGGACAGCTCGATGCCGCCGTTGACCGCAGTGTGTTCCGGCCCGCGTGGATTAGCTAGAGGTAGCGATGAGGCAGCTCATCGTGCGGTCCGCCGTCACGGCCTGACCCAGCGTTGGGGTCCGAGACAGGTCGGACAATCAGTGCTGGACTCCTGTTGATTTTTGTGGCCTTCGAGGTTGGTTCTCGTAGTCGGGCACAGTCGTGCGCCGGTGTCCATCAGCGATCCAGGAGTCCTACGAGCCGTCATCGGCGCCGGGTTGTATCTGGCCATGCTCGCTGTTTTCGCCGTCACGATCGGGGCGCTGGTACGCCACACGGCCGGGGCGATCACCGGCATCATTGGCTTCGTCCTGGTGCTGGCCCCGCTCGCCCAGCTACTTCCTGGCACCGTAGGAAAGCACATACACGGTTGGAGACGACGCTGCTCGCTCTGACCGCCGGATATCTGCTTCGGCGACGAGATGCGTGAGGGCGGGTTGGGCGTCTGGCCCGGACCGGCTCGCAGCCGGACTACACCGTCGGCTGCTCATGGTGCGGCAGATCACGTCGGGTGGGGTGTGCCGGGCACCGGCTTGGCCGTGTCCTACCTGACGAAGAACGTTCACGACCGCGAACTGCGCCGCCCTCCGGACGACGCCGAAGGGGTCGAAGACATAGCAAACTCGAAAGGAAGAAACACCAATCATGGCCGCCGCACGCAGCTATCTTGCCGAGCTCATCGGCACCGCAGTACTCGTCTTGACCGGTGTCGGTACCGCCGTCCTTGCTCCCGAGGCCGGCCCGATCGGAATCGCCCTGGCCTTCGGCCTGACGCTGCTCGTACTGGCCTACGCACTGGGACCGATTTCCGGATGTCACATCAACCCGGCCGTAACCCTGGGCATGGTGCTCGCGGGGCGTCTGTCCGTGCGCGATGCTGTCGGGTATGTGATCGCTCAGGTCCTGGGCGGCGTCGCCGGGACTGCGCTGGTGTATGTCGTGGCCAGTAACCGAGCCGGCTATCGCCTGAGTTCCGATGGCATCGGCGCCAATGGCTGGGGGCACGCTTCCAGCGGTGGTTACGGTGCCACCGCGGCGATCGTGGTCGAGGTCGTGCTGACCTTTGTGCTCGTCTACACCGTGCTGTCCGTGACTGAAACCCCCAGCAGCGCAACGGTTGCCGGTATCCCGATCGGTATTGCCCTGGTGGTGGCCCACCTGGTGGCGGTGCCCATCGACGGCACCTCGGTCAACCCGGCTCGCAGCATCGGTCCCGCCCTGTTCGTCGGCGGTACCGCGCTCTCGCAGCTGTGGCTGTTCATCGTCTTCCCGCTGCTCGGCGGCCTGCTCGCAGCCGTCGCGTACCGGGTGCTTTCGCAGCACAAAACCGATGTGACGCAGCATGACGACTCGACGGCGCGCCCCGCCGTGGCTACGTGATTGCGCTGCGAGGACCTACATAAACCGGATCAGCGAGCAGCACGACGCATCGCTGTGAGAAAGAATCATCTTGTGATGAAAGAACAAACCTGGTCAGGGCATTGAAACCCTTAGTTCTTAGGAGTGTTGGATGAAGGCCAAACGTAATCTGTTCGCGGTCCTGGGCTGGATCGTCTGGAAGGTACTGGCCCTGTTCGGCGTGCGGTACGCCAAGAATCAGCTCGCTGATCATGAGCAGAGCCGGCGAAGCCGTGGCCGGAAAGACGGCAGCCGGCTCAGCCGGCTCCTTCGCCACTGAGGTTCGCCGAAGGGCACCGGCCGCCGGGTAGAGCGGCCGCACAAACCCTCAGATTGGGTCTACGTCCACGATCTGAACGTGAATCTCGGCCGGGCCCTGCCCGGCCTGCTCCAGCTGCTGGCCGATATTGGCCAGCACCTGCTCGGCAATGCTGATCACGGCCGGCTCGCACCCGGTGATCAGGCGGACCACGATCTGCAGGGTGTCGGGCGTGTGCTCGATGTCGACCGCGTCGGGGTCGGGTCGGGTGGCCGGGACCGGCCGACCGGTCGCGGCGCTGGCGGCCTGCTGAACCAGGTTGGAGGCAGCCCGGCCGACGACTCGGGTCGGGCGCGGCTGCAATCGCACCACACCCGGCGTTTCGGCCGCGGCTTGGGCAATGATCTTGGCCAGCGCGAGGTCATCAAGGACGACCTCGACGGACTGGCCCGATGGAATGTCAGTCAACAGGCTCTCCCGGTACGAAAACGTCGATGATGTCGATGTCGATCGCGACAGCTGCCAGCGCGAACTGCCGGTGCAAGGTCTCGGCCACCAGGCTGCGGGCTTGCTCGGCGATCACTGGGACATCGGTGTTGTACGCGGCCGCGGCCCGGACTTCGACGGCGAGTTGCGGGGCCGTCCGAGCGGTATCGGAATCCGGCTCGGAAATCAGGACTCGACAGGTGTGGACGTGCATCAGGTCCAGTCCGTCGAGCACGCTGTTCAACACGCTTACGATCGCCCGATCCGACACCGTGATGCCTCCGTCCACGGCGGGCAGGGAGATGTCAGTGGAGCGACGCAGCTCGCTCCACACGCCACGCATGACCGCCGGCAGCAGGGTCGGGGGGACGACGACATCGCTGTCCAGCGCAGCCAGGTCGGAGGCAAGGCTCAGACTCCGGCCGGCCGCATCGATCTCGGCCTGGCAATAGGGACAACCAAGTTCGTGGTCATCGCTATGACCCGCTCGGGCACGATCCACAACGTCGAGGGGATCGCGCCCACAGGGCAGCCGCTGGTCGGGGGGTGGGGCTTCGGTCATCGCCATGCCTCCAATGCGTGGGCCAGGCGTTGGCGGGCGCGGAAGATCCGGCCGCGGGCGGTATCGAGGCTGATTCCGGCTATGGCCGCAACCTCCTGGTAACTGCAATTGTCAATCTCGCGGGCCATCCAGCAGACCCGCAACTCGACCGGAAGCTCAGCCAGCGCCGACCGAACCTGTCGGACGAACTCCGACGTCTCGGCCTGCTCGTCCGGTCTCGATTCCGACGTTACGGGCTCAGCGGCCCCGACGAGGGCGGCCAGATCGCTACTGGCGTCGGAACGGCTTCGGGCACGAACCTGGTTCAGCGCATAGTTCGTGACGATCCGGTAGAGCCAGGTCGAGAACTTGGCGTCGCCGCGGAAGTCGGGCAGCCGACGCCAAGCCGAGATGAAGGCGTTCTGAGTCGCGTCTTCGGCGTCATCGGGCCGGCCGACAATTCTGAGCGCGACGGCGTACATCTGACGTTGGTGGCGGCGGACCAACTGTTCGAAGGCCCGGGGGTCTCCGTCGGCGGCCCGCGCGACCAGGATCTCATCGGGCAATGGCGGCTTGGCCGTAGCCGGGCGGCCGTCGCCCGCTGCGCCGTCCGGAAGGTTTGTCGACGTCGGCGGCAAGAGTTCCGTGGTCGCGTCGAACTCCATGCGATCCACTATGCCGCACGCCCGAAACACCCTCGGACC
>CAZZZW010000024.1:0-22946 GCA_964658795.1 Phormidium nigroviride PCC 7112 | reverse complement strand
AAGGGCCAGGCGCTGGACTACGTGGTGCCCGACGACTCTTTCCTGATCGAGAACCCGGCGGCCACGACCAAGAACGCCTCGCAGGCGGCCAAGGACTTCCTGACCTTCGTCGAGAGCAGCGCCGGTCAGCAGGTCTTCGCCAGCAAGGGTTATCGACCGGTACTGCCGGGCGTCTCGCCCGGCACCGTCGAGGGCGCGAACGATCCGTCCAACCCGTTCCCGACCCCGAAGACCCTCAAGACCATTGCCGACCTCGGCGGCTGGTCGGCGGTCAACACCAAGTACTTCGACAAGACGAACGGGATCATCACCAAGATCCTGGCCGGCAGCGGATGAGTTTGCTGACCGAACCACCGGTCGTCGCTGCCGCTCCGGTGGCGACTACGGAGCGCGCTCGCACCGGTCAGCGGCTCGGCCTGGTCTCGGGCACCGGTCTTGGGATTGCGGTGCTGTGGCTGAGCATTCTCGTCCTGTTGCCGATCGCCGCCGTGCTGGCCAAGGGCGTCGGCGGTGGCTGGTCGGACTTCAGCTCCGCGATCACCGGGCGGGAGGCACGTGATGCCATCCTGCTGACCGTGCTGGCCTCGCTCGGCGTGGCCCTGGTCAATGCCGTGATGGGGACGGTCATCGCCTGGGTGCTGGTGCGGGATCGCTTTCCCGGGCAGCGAGTGCTCGAGGTGCTGATCGACATTCCCTTTGCCCTGCCCACGATCGTGGCCGGCCTGGTGCTGCTGAGTCTCTACGGCCCGCAGAGCCCGGTGGGCTACAACGCCTACGCGACCAAGCCGGCCATCGTGCTGGCGTTGCTGTTCGTCACGCTGCCGTTCGTGGTGCGTTCGGTGCAGCCCGTGCTGCTGGCCTTGGAGACCGACGTCGAAGAGGCGGCTCGTTCGCTCGGCGCCGGCCCGGTCACGGTGTTCCGCCGGATCGTGTTTCCCGCGCTGTTGCCGGCCATTCTTTCCGGCTCGGCGCTGGCCTTCGGCCGGGCGATCGGGGAGTACGGCTCAGTGGTGCTGATCTCCGGGCAGTTGCAGTACAAGACCGAGGTGGCATCGCTCTACATCTACAAGCAGGTGCAGGACGACGACCTGGCCGGTGCGGCCGCCACCGCCACCCTGTTGTTGGTGATCAGCGTGCTGGTCCTGCTGGCCCTCTCGGGCCTGCAGCGTTGGGCGGCGCGGCGTGTCTAGCGGCAGCGTCTCCAGCGGCGGCGGGTCCAGGGGCGGCGTCTCTAGCGGCAGCGGGGTCAAGCCAGTGGCAACTCGACGATCACCCATCGCGCTCAGGCTGATCGCGATCGCCTACGTCGGCGTCCTGGTGCTGCTACCGCTGCTGGTGGTGTTCTGGCGCACCTGGCAGCAAGGGCTGTCCACCTTCACCGACGCGATCACCGGCGACGAGGCGCTGCACGCCTACCGGCTGACCCTGGTCGTGGCCGGCTCGGCGGTGCTCATCAACACCGTCTTCGGCATCGGGGTGGCGCTCTTGTTGGCCCGTTTCAGATTTCCGGGCAAGGGGATCCTCAACATCCTGATCGACCTGCCGGTGTCGGTGTCACCGATCGTGGTCGGTCTCGCACTGATCCTGGTCTACGGCTGGCAGACCGGCTGGTTCGGTGGCCAGTTGTCGAACGCCGGGTTCCAGATCATCTTCGCCACGCCGGGCATGATCCTGGCGACCGCATTCGTCTCGCTGCCCTTGGTCCTGCGCGAGGTGCTGCCGGTACTGACCGAAACCGGCCTGGAACAGGAGCAGGCGGCCCGCTCGCTCGGAGCCGGCGCCTGGCAACGGCTACGCCGGATCACCCTGCCGACCATCCGGTGGGCCCTGGCCTACGGGGTGGTGCTCAGCATCGCCCGCTGCCTCGGTGAGTTCGGGGCCGTCCGGGTGGTGTCCGGAGGCGTCGTCGGTCAGACCCAGACCGTCACCCTGCTGGTCGACGAGCGGGCCGAACAGTTCGAGCCCGGCGCCTACCAGCTGTCCGTCGTGCTGATCGTGGTGGCAGCCCTGTGCATCATCGCGATCTCCGTTATCCGGCCGAAGGAAAGTCGATCATGAGCATCTCCGTTCAGCATCTGGTCAAACGCTTCGGTTCGTTCGTGGCCCTCGACGACGTCAGTCTCGAGGTCGCCGACGGCCAGCTGACCGCACTGCTCGGACCGTCTGGTGGTGGCAAGTCCACCTTGCTGAGAATCGTCGGCGGCCTCGAGGACGCCGACTCGGGCACCGTGCACATCGACGGCGTCGAGGCCAGCGGCGTGCCGGCCCAGCGGCGCAACGTCGGATTCGTGTTTCAGCACTACGCGGCGTTCAAGCACCTGTCGGTCTATCGCAACGTCGCCTTCGGGCTGGAGATCCGCAAGCGCGGCAAGGCCGAGGTCCAGCGCCGGGTCGGCGACCTGCTCGACCTGGTCCACCTGAGCCAGTTCGCCGATCGGATGCCGTCCGAGCTCTCCGGGGGACAGCGCCAGCGGATGGCGCTGGCCCGGGCTCTCGCGGTCGAGCCCAAGGTGTTGCTGTTGGACGAGCCGTTCGGCGCCCTGGATGCCCAGGTCCGCAAGGAGCTGCGGGACTGGCTGCGACGGTTGCACGACGAGGTCCAGGTGACCACCGTGTTCGTCACCCACGATCAGGAGGAGGCGCTGGAGGTGGCCGACTCGCTCGTGGTGATCAACCACGGCCGGGTCGAGCAGACCGGCAGCCCGTCGGAGCTGTACGACCAGCCGGCCAACGACTTCGTGATGGGCTTCCTCGGCCCGGTCACCCGATTGCACGGTGAGCTGGTCCGGCCGCACGACATCGAGGTCTTCGGTGAGGCGCAGCCGGACTCCTCGCCGGCCACTGTCGAACGGGTGCTCCGGCTGGGCTTCGAGGTTCGGGTCGACTTCGAGACCGGCGACGGTACGACCTCGGTGCAGTTGACCCGGAGCCAGGCCGACCGGCTCGGTCTCACCGCGGGGGACCGGTTCTGGTTGCGGTTGGCCCGTCAACCCGCCAAGGTCTGAGGCCCTTTCCGGGTTTTCTCCCAGGGATTTGGGACAATGCGCGGGTGGAGATCTCAGCGAAGAGTGACTACGCGGTCCGAGCCCTGTTGGCATTGGCGGCCGAGGCGCCCAATCTGGTCAAGATCGACGTCGTGGTCGGTGAGCAGAAGCTGCCCCGTAAGTTCGTCGAGGCGATCCTGGGTGACCTGCGGCGGGCCGGCATCGTCCGGTCGATGCGGGGCGCCGACGGCGGCTACGCCCTGGCTCGTCCGGCCACCGAGATCTCGATCGGCGCGGTGATCCGCGCGGTCGACGGGCCACTGGCCGAGGTGCGTGGGCTACGCCCGGACGAGATGGTCTATTCCGGCCTGGCCGAGCACGTGCCGGGACTGTGGGTCGCGGTCCGCGCCGCCCTGCGCAAGGTGCTCGACGAGACCTCGTTGCAGCAGTTGCTCACCGGCAAGCTGCCACCGCACGTCCGCAAGATGGTGGACGATCCGCAGTCCTGGGCCCGCCGGGCGCTCTAGATGCGTCTGAGTCTCGTCGCGGGCGACATCACCGAGCAGCACGTCGACGCCATCGTCAACGCCGCCAATTCGAGCCTGCTCGGCGGCGGCGGCGTGGACGGCGCGATCCACCGCAAGGGCGGCCCGGACATCCTGGCCGAGTGCCGTGCACTGCGCGCCGGACGGCTGGGCAAGGGCCTGCCTACCGGACATGCGGTTGCGACCACGGCCGGACGGCTACCGGCTCGCTGGGTGATCCATACGGTCGGCCCCGTCTACTCGACGAGCGAGGACCGGTCGGAGCTGCTGCGCGACTGCTATCGAAATTCGCTCGAACTCGCCCTAGGACTGGGCGCGGCCTCCGTCGCGTTCCCACTGATCTCGGCCGGGGCGTACCGGTGGCCGGTCGATGCTGCGATTCGGACGGCGCTCACGCAGATCGGCCGGTTCGAGTGCGCCGGCCTCGCCCGGCTGGTGCTCTTCCAGGCCGAGACCGCCGCGCTGGCCGAGCGTCTGCTGGCCGAAGCCACGGCTTAGGCTGGTGGGATGACCGCACGCGCCTCGACCCGCACCCTGCCCGCCTCCGGTGGCGGGGTCATCCGTCGGACCGTGCTGCCTGGCGGCTTGCGGATCGTCACCGAGGCGATGCCGGGAGTACGTTCGGCCAGCATCGGAATCTGGGTCGGCGTCGGGTCCCGGGACGAACAGCCCAGCGTGGCCGGCTCCAGCCACTTCCTGGAACACCTGCTGTTCAAGGGCACCAGCCGGCGGTCGTCGCTGGACATCGCGCTGGCCATGGACGCGGTCGGCGGTGAGTTCAATGCCTTCACCGAGAAGGAGCACACCTGTTACTACGCGACCGTGCTCGATCGAGAATTGCCCATGGCGATAGATATGATCTCCGACGTGGTGCTGAATGCCACCATCGCCGCCGCCGATGTGGACGTCGAGCGCACCGTGGTGCTCGAAGAGATCCTGATGCGCGATGACGACCCGTCCGACCTGGTCCACGACGAGTACGCGTTGTCGTTGTTCGGCGATACCCCGTTGGGTCGGCCGGTGCTGGGTAGCGAGGCCGCCATCAACGGCCTGAGCCGGACCCAGATCAACGGCTATTACACCCGTCGTTACAAGCCGGCCGAGATGGTCGTCTCGGTGGCCGGCAACATCGACCACGGGGCCGTGGTGGGTCTGGTCCGCAAGGCCTTCGCCGGTCGGCTGGACGAGACCGGCGGCGGCCAACTACGGGCGGACAAGCGGTTGCACAGCCGCCCGCAACGTCGGGTCCATGTCGTCAACGACGACACCGAACAGGCCAACATCGTGCTGGGAGGTCTGGCGTTGTCCCGCTACGACGAACGCCGCTTCGTCCTCGGGGTGTTGTCGACCGCGATCGGCGGTGGCACTTCGTCCCGGCTCTTCCAGCAGATTCGGGAACAGCGCGGCCTGGCCTACTCGACCTACAGCTTCACCTCGTCCTACGCCGGCGACGGCATGTTCGGGCTGTACGCCGGATGCCAACCGGGCAAGGCCGACGAGGTCGTCTCGATCATGACCGGGGTGCTGGCCGACATCGGGCAGCACGGCCTGACCGAGGACGAGGTCAGCCGGGGCAAGGGGCAGTTGACCGGGGCCATGGTGCTCGGCCTGGAGGACTCCGGTTCACGAATGAGCCGGATCGGCAAGGCGGAACTGTCCTTCGGCGACGTGCTCGGGGTGGACGACCTGCTGGCCAAGGTTGACGCCGTCACCACCGAACAGGTCAACGCGCTGGCCGACGAACTCATCGGTCAACCGCGCAGCCTGACCGTCGTCGGCCCGTTCGGCCCGCACGACTTCGATGCTGCCGTCTGACTTTCAGCCCGGGATTGAAGGAGATTAGTGATCAAAGTCGGAGTGCTCGGGGCCCGCGGCAAGATGGGCAGCGAGGTCTGTCGCGCGGTCCAAGCCGCCGATGACCTCGAACTGGTGGCCGCCCTCGGCTCCGGCGACGACCTGGCCGCCTTGGCCGACGCGCAGGTGGTGGTGGAGTTCACCCGGCCGGATGTGGTGATGGCGAACCTGGAAACCGTGATCGGGCAGGGACGCAGCGTGGTCTGCGGCACCACCGGCTTCACCGCGGAACGCCTTGCCGCCGTCCAGGCCTGGCTGGCCGCCGCGCCCGGGACGGGTGCGGTGATCGCCCCCAACTTCGGGATCGGAGCGGTGTTGGCGATGCGGTTCGCCCAGGTGGCGGCACCGTATTTCGAATCCGCCGAAATCATCGAGCTGCATCACCCGGGCAAGGCCGATGCCCCGTCCGGCACCGCGACCCGGACCGCGCAGGTGATCGCCGCCGCTCGGGTCGACGCCGGTCTCGGGGCGATGCCCGATGCCACCACCGACGAGCTACCCGGTGCCCGCGGTGCGGACGTGGACGGGGTCCGGGTGCACGGCGTCCGCCTGTCCGGCCTGGTCGCGCATCAGGAGATTCTCTTCGGTACCCACGGTGAGACGTTGACCATCCGGCATGATTCGTTGGACCGGGCCTCGTTCATGCCCGGGGTGCTGTTGTCGATCCGCGAAGTGGTCGGCCGGCCCGGCCTGACCGCGGGCATCGACCCGCTGCTCGGCCTGTGACCGCACCGTCCGGGCCGGTCGGTCGGCGCCGCTCCAACCCGCTGGTCGTGGTGATCGTCCTCGTCATCGCACTCGCCCTGTACTTCGTGCTGATCGGCTACCGCGGTATCTATCTGCTCGGTCAGGGTCGGTGGGATCTGAAGCTGCTCGGGGTGGCGGTGCTGATCCTGCCGCTGATCGGGATCTGGGTGGTGGTGGCCGAACTGCGCTTCGGACTGGCCAGCCAGCGGTTGGCCGAACGGCTTATCGCCGAAGGAGAATCGGCAACGCCGCCGGAGATTCCACGGCACCCGTCCGGCCGGCCGGACCGCAAGGCGGCCGATGCGGTGTTCGAACGCCAGCGGATCGTCGTCGAGGCCGACCCCGAGGACTGGCGGGGCTGGTTCCGGCTCGCCCAGGCCTATGACCTGGCCGGTGATCGTCGCCGGGGCCGGGAGGCGCTGCGCACCGCGATCGAGAAGGCCGCCCAGGTGTGAGCACGGCGGGTTCTGGCCGTCGGACGGCAAGGTAGGGCAACGCTCGCGCGCGTGTATCGAGCGCCCAGGTTCACCGAGCCGATCCCCGATGGTTCACCGTCGCGGTGGCTTCACCACCAGGCCCGATGATTCGTCCAGACGTTCCCAGTTCTGCCGGGTTCCCTCGAACAGGGATCCCGACGCGTCTCTGATCCACGGGCGACCGGCGCTGTCGACGAAGCCGACTGTGACCGGCCTGGCTCGCGTGTACATCAATTCCGCCGGCCCCGGAAGCGTGTCGCTGAAACGGGATCCGGGGGCGATGAAACCCATGTCAAAGTTGCCCAGACGCATCTCCTTACCCATCCGCGAGACGATCACCACGTTGTACACCGGCAGGTCGCTGGCGTTCATGACGGTGAACCGGTGCTCCCGGGCCGCGCCTGCGCCGCCTGGGTCTGAGCTGGCAACATCGACTTCCTCGACCCAGGCCGAGACCATTTCGGCCTGGGCTCGGCGGCCGACGTCATCGTTTCGGTGGTCACGTCGTATCTCGCGCCGCAGCAGCCAGCCACCGGACCAGAACGCACCGACCGTCCCGATCGCTACGAGCCAGTCCGGGACTGTTCCCCAGGCAAGCACGATCAGGCTTGGCCTTTGCGCGCTACCGGAAGATCCGACGGACCGACGTGCTTGTCCAGCCAGTTGATCAGCGGTTGCATGGCCCGCCAGGCCTTGACCAGTTCGGTCTTGGCCTTCGGTGTCTCCAACCAGGCCGGGCTGCCGAAGTCCCGGGTCACGTACAGCGACTTGTGCCGCAGCAGTTCGGCTCGCGGGTGCTCCCGGTCGTAGCCGCTCGGCACCCGGGTCAGGGTATGGCCGTGCACGCTGAGTTTCGCCTTAGTCGCGCTGGCGATCGCCGCTTCGAGCAGATGGCCCGGGATGTCGTCGTCGACGGCGCGACGGTAGCGGTCGACCTGGTCCGAGGCCATCTCGTAGATGCCGCCACTGCCGTACATGCCGGCGGCGGAGATGTGCAGGTAGCGCCGGGTCTCGGCGAAGTAGACGCCCTGGTGGTCCTTGTACGGCGTCTTGTCCTTGGCGAAGCGGACGTCGCGGTAAGGCCGGAAGAACTTCGGGGTACCGAACTCCTGCGCCAACTCCTGGGCCAGTGCCTCGAGCGGAGCCCGCACGGATTCGTCGTAGATGTGCTTGTGGGCCAACCAGAACGGCTTGGAGTTGTCGGCTTCGAGGTCCTCGTAGAAATCCAGGGCGGCGAACGGAATTCCGGTGAACGCCATCTCAATCCCCGATCAGGCTGGCGTGCAGGCGCAGCTCTGGGACGGTGCCCGCCCCGGTGTCCAGCGAGCGTTGCAGGCCGTCGGCCTCCCAGCCGGCCCCCCGGTAGAACTCCAGCGACGCCGTGTCGGCCGCGGGGACCCAGGCCACCAGCCGGGTCTTGCCGGCCTCGCGGGCCAGATCGGCCACTGCGGCCAGTAGCCGGGAGCCGTGCCCGCGTCGGCCCCACCGGGGTTCGACCAGCAAGGTCGAGATGGCGACCGTGATTTCGGGTTCGGGGTCCTCGGCTTGGCGGTCGGCATCGGGTCCGAACGCGGCGAAGCCGACCGTGGCCGGACCGTCGGTGGCGACCAGCACCCGGTAGTCCGACGACGGTGGGGCGGCGATCGCCTCTTCCCAACTCGCGGCGAACCGGTCGGCCGACAGTGCCTGCAGCACCGGCTCCGGCAGCAACTTGGCGTAGGCGAGCTGCCAGGTCTCGTTCTGGACCCGGCCGATCTCGCTCGCATCGGAGGCCTGGGCGGGTCGTACGGAAACATCAGCCACGCTGACCAGCCTAGTAACTAGGCCAGCGGGCTCTTCTCCGCCCGCCGCCGACGCAGGTGCAGTGCCACCGCGACCAGGATGACCAGGGCGAGCGCGATCAACGGGCCGTAGGTCAGGTACTTCTCGATCTGGTTCAACGCCGAGGCGAAGGCCCAGCCGAGGAGCACGCAACCGGTGGCCCAGATGATGCCGCCGACCGCGTTCCACAGCAGAAAGGTCCGGTACCGCATGCCACTCATGCCCGCCATCGACGGCATCAGCGCGCGAAGGACCGCGGTCAGACGACCGAGCAGGACTGCCTTGCCCCCGTGACGGTGCAAGAACCCGTCCACCGTCTCCCACCGCCGTCGACCGACCCAGCCGCCAAGGCGGCTCTCGCGCAGACCCGGTCCGAACTTGCGGCCGAACTCATAGCCGACGCTGTCGCCGAGGATCGCGGCGACGATGGCGATCGGGATCATCAGGCCGACGTCCAGCACGCCCTCGTGACAGAAGTAGCCGGCGACCAGCAGCGCCGCCTCGCCCGGCAGCACCAGCCCGATCAGGATTGCGGCCTCACCGAAGGCGCAGAGCGCCGCGATCAGATACAGCCAGCCGCCGACGTGCTCGCCGAGATGCTTCAAGAACTCCGTCACCCCTGCATCGTTTCACGTCGCACCTGAGACAGCCGGTCAGCTCAGTGGTTCTGTCGTACCGGCGTGATGCAATAGCGAGCATGTCCGACGTCGTGCTCACCGCAGCCGCTGCCCGACGGATCGCGCTGGCGGCACAGGGTTTCGGGGTGCCCCGACCGTCCGGACGAATCAGCGCGCGGCACGTCCGCAAGGTCGTCGACACGATGGGTCTGCTGCAGCTGGACTCGGTGAATGTGCTCAGCCGATCGCACTATCTACCGGTCTTCGCCCGATTGGGTAGCTATCCCAAGGACATTCTCGATCGGCTCACCGGTCATACGGCGGGTCGGATGCAGCGGGAGTACGTCGAGTACTGGGCCCACGAGGCGTCCCTGGTACCACTGAGCACCCACCCGCTGTTGCGGTGGCGGATGGCTCGGGCCCAGGAGGAGGCCTGGGGAAGCATGCGCCGGATCGCTGAGGAGCGGCCCGGGTTGCTGGACGAGGTCCGGGAGCTCATCCGCACCGAGGGCCCGATCCGCAGCTCGGACCTGGGCATCGAACGTCCGGAACGTCAGGCCGGGCAGATGTGGAACTGGCACGACGGCAAGGTCGCGCTGGAATACCTGTTCTGGGCCGGCGAGGTCGGCGCGGCGCGCCGGGTCAACTTCGAGCGGTACTACGACCTGATCGAGCGGATCCTGCCACCAGACATCGTCAACGCCCCGACCCCCACCGCGGAGGAGGCGCACCGTGAGCTGCTGCGCATCTCGGCTCGGGCTTTCGGCGTGGCGACCGAACCCGACCTGCGCGACTACTTCCGACTGCCGGCCAAGACCACCAAGTTCCGGGTTGCCGAACTGGTCGAGGCCGGTGAGCTGATTCCGGTCACCGTCCGTGGCTGGGACGTGCCGGCCTACCTGTGGCCGGCGGCCCGCCGGCCCCGTCACGTCGAGGCGCGGGCGCTGCTCAGTCCGTTCGACCCGCTGGTGTGGTTTCGGCCGCGAGCGCACCGGCTGTTCGGCTTCCACTATCGGATCGAGATCTATACCCCGGCCGAGCAGCGGGTGCACGGCTACTACGTGCTGCCTTTCCTGCTCGGGGAGAACCTGGTCGCGCGGGTCGACCTCAAGGCCGATCGTCAGGCCGGGCTGCTGCGGGTTCAGTCGGCCTGGGCCGAGCCCGACGCCGATCATGACCACACCGCCACCGAGCTAGCGGCGCAGCTCGACGAGCTGGCCGAATGGCTCGAACTGGATGGCGTGACCGTCGCCGATCGCGGCGACCTGGCTCCGGCCCTTCGCCGAGGCCGGAAGAGCCGGACTTAGCCGGCCCGCCGGATCGTCACGTCACCCGCGCCGGTGCGCGCCCGTACCGTGATCGGCTTGCCGGTGGCCGAGGTCGAGGCCTGACTTTCCACCGGCATGTCGGTGTGCAGCCGGCCGCTGCCGGTGAGCACATCCAGCTTGGCCGGCTGACCGGGGAGCAGCCCGATCGTGACCTGGCCGGAGCCGCTGGTCACGTCGACGTCGGCCTCGGCCACCCCGATGACGGCGCCGCCCGAGCCAGAACGCATCCGGACGCTGCCGTGCGCGGCCCCGATGGACAGGCTGCCGCTGCCCATGCCGACGTTCACCTCCTTGCCCGCGTCTCCGATGCTGATCTGACCGCTACCCCCGCGGATGTGGCCGGCGCCGGTGACCCGGCTGATCCGCAGGTCGCCGCTGCCACCGCGCACCCGCAGATCGCCGTCGACCTCATCGAGTTCGATCTGGGACGACCCGCTGGCGATGTCGGAGTCGCCGACCCGGCCGGTGGTGCGGATGTCGGCCGACTGGACGTGCACGCTCAGACCGGAGCCGCTCGGCACCATGACCTCGACGTCGACGCCGCCACGATTGCGGCCGAACAGGTTCTCGAACATCGAGCCACGCCGGTCCCGGTCCTCGTGGATGTCGAGGGTGTCGCCCGCCAGCTCGACGCGGAAATGTTCCAGGATCCGGTCGTCGCCGTTACGGGCGCTGAGCCGGACCGAGGCCTCGGTCAGGCCGTCGCGGGCTTGCACCGTCAATGATCCGCTGCTGTACCGGCAACGGAGATTTAGCTTGTCGGCAATGGGGAAGTTCTTGGAGATCATGGTTGCTCCCGGTGGTTGAGATGGTGGCGGTGGGGCTGAGAAGCCGCAGCCGGATGAGTAACGGGGCCGCCGTCATGGCCGGCTCGATCAGCCGGTCACCCAGCCGGTGATGCGCTGGGCGCCACGGCCGGAGTGCTGTCCGGGCCACGGCGAGGCGGCGGCCGGGTCGGAGCGAAGAGCGAGGGAGGCGGCCCGGATCAGCCAGCTGTTCACCGAGATCTCGGCCTGGCCGGCCGCCTTCTCGATGTCGGCCTTGAGGTTGTCTGACAGTCGCAGCGAGATCCGTGCGGTCGCCTCGCCGTCGTCGGACTTGGACAGCGGGACCGAATCCACCGGTTCCGGTGGCGGCCCGTTGACTGAGAAGCGAGCGGTGTCAGCTCCGTCGAGTTGCACGGTGACGGCCGGGGAGGCCTGGCCGTCGCCGGCGTCGTACAGCGCGTCGGTGATCTCGGTGGTTGCCGCCGCCA
The DNA here is from genome assembly GCA_964658795.1 of Phormidium nigroviride PCC 7112. GTDB lineage: Bacteria > Actinomycetota > Actinomycetes > Mycobacteriales > Jatrophihabitantaceae > Jatrophihabitans_A. Next base: position 11,319 of record CAZZZW010000024.1, on the reverse strand, counting down.
ACGCGTCGAGGATCGCCATCCGCACCGACGAGCGAGCGGTCGTGGCCAGGGCAGCGGCGATCTCGCGGGTTCGGTCGTCACCCAGGGCGGCGGCGGCGGTGAGTTGATCGTGGACCTGGTGGGTGAAGTCGTCGAGCTGCATGACGCCAGGATGACATCTTTATGACGTCATCGCAAGACTCATATGACGTCGATGCAATGTCAGCCCCTACACTGGCCGTGACAAAATCTGACCAGCAGGGGAGTGCCGAGTGCCGGACGTGGTGACGCCGACCGTCCAACTCATCGCCTGGACCGAGTTCGCAGCGCCGCCGGAGATCGCATGGTCGACCGATGCGACCGGAGGTGCAGCGCTGGCCGAGTTCGCCGGGCGCAGCTGTTATCAGGCATGGGACCGATCGAATCCGGCCACTGCCACCAACGCTGACTACCTGCGGCACATCCTGCAGGTCGGACATCATGCAGTGCTCGAGCACGCCAGCGCCACCTTCTACCTCACCGGGATCTCCCGCGCGCTGGCCGCCGAACTGACGCGACACAGGCACTTCAGCTTCTCCCAGTTGTCGCCCCGGCAGGGGCCCGGACCTTCGACCGTGGTCGAGCCGAGCATCGTTGCCGAGAATCCCGATCTGCACGAGGCATTCCTGGCTGGCGTGGCTGCCGCCGAGGCCGCCCATCGCCAGCTGCTGGACGGCTTGCAGGAGCGTTACGCCGGCTCGGACGGGGCCGGGTTGCGCCGCAAGCAGTTGCGCCAAGCGGCCCGGACCCTGCTGCCCGGTGCCACCGAGACGACCCTGGTGATCACCGGAAACTACCGGGCCTGGCGAGAGTTGATCGCCCGGCACGGAGCCGACCACGCCGACCAGGAGATTCGGGTGGTCGTGCTCGGATGCCTGACCGCGCTGCAGCAGCTGGCCGCTCCGGTGTTCGAGGACTTTGTGGTCACCGGACTGCCGGACGGCTCCCGCGTCGCCTCGTCGCCGTTGGCCTCGCCGTGAGGTGCGCGGGGATCTGTGCCGGAGCCGAGGCATGCTGATCGAGCACCCGGAACTGCCTGATCTGCTCAGCCGGGTACGCGAACTCCAATCGCGAACCAGCCGACAGATATTGGGGATCACCGGCCCGCCCGGCGCCGGCAAATCCACCCTGGCCGCCCGTTTGGTGGCGGCCCTGGACCGAACCGTCCTGGTCGGTATGGACGGCTTCCACATCGGTGACGCCGAGCTGCGCCGGACCGGCCTGCGCGAGCGCAAGGGCGCGCCGGAGACGTTCGACCGGGCCGGCTACCGAGCCCTGCTACGTCGGTTGCGGACCGAGGCCGGCACCGTTTACGCGCCGGTGTTCGACCGGACCATCGAGGACTCGATTGCCGCCGCGCTGGCGATCCCGGCCGAGACCCGGCTGATCGTCACCGAGGGCAACTACCTGCTGCACTGGCCCGAGATCCGCCCGCTGCTGGACCAGGTCTGGTATCTCGACCCGCCGCAGGACGACCGCGTTTCGGCATTGGTGCAAAGGCATATCGCGTTCGGCAAATCCGCTGAGATGGCCCGCGATTGGGTGACCGGCTCGGATGAGCGCAACGCGGAACTGATCACGGGTGGACGCGGGCTGGCCGATCTGGTGCTCGGTTGGGGCGTTTGGTGACGCAGTTGTCTCAGCCCCGAGCGGTAATCTGAGTGGCATGTCGACACCGCAGAACCAGCCGCCGTTCGGGCGCCTGCTGACCGCCATGGTCACGCCGTTCACCGTCGCCGGCGAACTCGATCTGGAGAGCGCGGCCAAGCTGGCGGCCTACCTCGTCGACACCCAACACAATGACGCCCTGGTCATCAACGGCACCGGTGGAGAGTCGCCGACCACAACGAACGCTGAGAAGTCCGAGCTGATCGCCACGGTGAAGGACGCGATCGGGGATCGGGCCAAGATCGTGGCCGGCGTCGGCACCTTCGACACCGTGCACAGCATCCACCTGGCCCAGGAGGCGGCCCAGGCTGGTGCCGATGGACTGCTGGTGGTGTCGCCGTACTACTCCAAGCCACCGCAGGCGGGTCTGCTCGCGCACTTCCGGGCCATCGCTGACGCCACCGAGCTGCCCGCGCTGATCTATGACATCCCGCACCGGACGTCGGTGGCCGTGCAGACCGAGACCATGCTGCAGCTGGCCGAACACCCCAACATCGTCGGGGTGAAGGACGCCAAGCAGGACCTGTCCGCCTCCAGCCGGGTGATCGCCGAGACCGAGCTGGCCTACTACGCCGGCGACGACGCACTCACCCTGCCGATGCTCTCGATCGGCGGCGTCGGCGTGGTCGGCACCTCCACGCACTTCTGTGGGGCACTGACCAAGCAACTCATCGAGGCGTATCTGCGGGGTGACAACGCCGAGGCCCTGGCCCTGCACCAGCAACTGATGCCGATCTTTACCGGCGTATTCCGCACGCAGGGCGCGATCCTGGTCAAGGCCGGGTTGGCGCTGCAAGGTCGCTCGGCCGGCCCGGTCCGGCTGCCGCTGGTCGATGCCACCGAGCACGAGATCAGTCACCTGCGCGAGGACCTCGCCGCCGCCCGGTTGTGATCGACAGAATCACCCCGTCCGAGGTGCTGTTCCGGGGCGTTTCCGGCGACCGACTCGCCCCGAAACACTGACTACTGTGAATCCGGCCAGTGTCGGTCCAACCTCAAGCTGCACCTGAGCGTTACCTTAGGTAGGTGCCAGCTACAGGAACCAAGCCCCGTCCGCCCGCGCGCAAAGCACCGGCACGCGGTGGTCGCGCGCCGGCTCGACCGGCAGCCACACAATCGCGTCCGCCCCTGGCCGTGGTCGGCCGCGTGGTGTCCCGGCTCTGGCTGCTGCTCGGTCAGCTGGCCGGCACGCTGGCCCGTGCGGTCGGCCGTAACGCCGCTACCGCCCGGGACATCGACGCCGAACATCGCCGCGACGGCGTCGGCCTGCTCGTGCTGGCACTGGCGGTCATCTCGGCGGTCTCCACCTGGTTCACCGCCGCGGGTTCGCTCGGCAACTGGCTCACCACCGCGCTCCGGTTCTTCGTCGGCAACGGCGCGGTCCTGCTGCCCGTGTTGTTCCTCGTCGGAGCGGTCCACATCCTGCGCCAGCAGGCCCACCCGGAGCGGCGTGGCCGGCTGGTCGTCGGTGGTGGTGCGCTGGCCCTGACGATCACCGGCATGTTGCACCTGTGGGCCCAGTCGCCGGGCCACGTCCGGGGCTGGATCCACGCCGGCGGCGTGCTGGGCGCATTGCCCGGCCAACTCGAGCGCGTCATGCCGGCCAGCCTGATCGTGCTCGTACTCTTCCTGCTCGGCTGCTTCGGCACGCTCGTGGTCACCGCGACGCCGATCAGCCAGCTCACCGAACTGGCGAGGGAGTTGCTCAGCCGGGAGCCGGCTGGCGAAGGCCTGGGTGACGAGGTCCCGACGTCCCGGTTCCGGCGCAGCCAGCATCGCCTCGACCAGTTCGATGCCGACGAACACGTCGATCCCTTCGATGTCGAAGCTGTATCCGGGACACCGGACTCGACCACGGCCCTGCTGCCCGACATCGAGGAGCCGGCCCGCAAACCGCGCAAGCCCCGGGTCCCGAAGCCGACCGCGACGATCCCGGTGCCCGAGGAGGACCTGCCGCCCATCACCCGCCCGACCCAGCTCGAGCTCAACGGTGGCGCCGGGCTGTACACGCTGCCCTCGGCCGACCTGCTCGGCGCCGGCAGCACGCATCTGGCCCACACCAAGGCCAACGACGAGACCATCGCGGCCCTGTCCCAGGTGTTCGAGGAGTTCAACGTCGACTGCGCCGTCACCGGGTTCAGCCGGGGACCGACCGTGACCCGGTACGAGGTCGAACTCGGCCCCGGGGTGAAGGTCGAGCGGATCACCCAGCTCACCCGCAACATCGCCTACGCGGTCAAGAGTCCGGACGTCCGCATCATCAGTCCGATCCCGGGCAAGTCGGCGGTCGGCGTGGAGATCCCGAACACCGACCCCGAGATCGTCATGCTCGGCGACGTGCTGCGCTCCAACGTCGCGCTACGGGATCAGCACCCGATGATGGCCGCGCTCGGCAAGGATGTCGAGGGCGGCTTCGTGGTCGCGAACCTGACCAAGATGCCGCACCTGTTGGTCGCCGGTGCGACCGGTGCGGGTAAGTCGTCCTGCATCAACTCATTGATCCTGTCGATCCTCACCCGGGCCACCCCGGATGAGGTGCGGATGGTGCTGATCGACCCGAAGCGGGTGGAGTTCGCGGCCTACCAAGGCATTCCGCACCTCGTCACGCCGGTCATCACCAACCCGAAGAAGGCGGCCGACGCGCTGGCCTGGGTGGTCCGCGAGATGGACATGCGGTACGAGGACATGGAGGCCTCGGCCGTCCGGCACATCGACGATTTCAATCGCAAGGTTCGCAACGGCGAACTCGTGCCGCCGCCGGGCAGCGAACGGGTCTACCAGCCCTATCCGTACCTGTTGGTGATCGTCGACGAGCTGGCCGACCTGATGATGGTCGCCCCACGCGACGTGGAAGACGCCGTCGTCCGGATCACCCAATTGGCCCGAGCCGCCGGCATCCACCTGGTCATCGCGACCCAGCGCCCGTCGGTGGACGTGGTGACCGGCCTGATCAAGGCCAACGTCCCGTCCCGGCTGGGCTTCAAGACTTCTTCGGTCACCGACTCACGGGTCATCCTCGACCAGCCGGGTGCGGAGAAGCTGCTCGGTAAGGGTGACGGCCTGTTCCTGCCGATGGGGGCGTCCAAGCCGGCCCGGATCCAGGGTGCTTACGTCACCGACAACGAGATCAACGCGATCGTCAAGCATTGCAAGGAACAACTCCAGCCGACCTACCGCGCCGACGTGACCGCACCGGTGGCGGCCAAGAAGGACATCGACGCCGACATCGGGGACGACATGGACGTCTTCCTGCAGGCCGTCGAACTGGTCGTGTCAACCCAGTTCGGATCGACGTCGATGCTGCAGCGCAAGCTCCGGGTCGGCTTCGCCAAGGCCGGAAGGCTGATGGACCTGATGGAATCACGCAACATCGTGGGTCCGTCCGAGGGCTCCAAGGCTCGCGACGTGCTGGTCAAGCCGGACGAGCTGGCCGGGCTGATCTTCACCCTGCGCAACGGCGGCACGGCCGACGACCTGGTCGAGGACGATTCGGAGGACGAGCCGATCGAGGACCTGATCGACTGAGGTTTGCCCGCAAGCACAAAGGAAAACCCCGGCCCAGGAGGCTCGGGGTTTTCCTTTGTTTCGGTACTGGGTGGTCCTAGCGCGCGGCGTGGCGGGCCGCGTAGAACATCCGTCGCAATGTGAGCTTGGCGCGCACGACCGAACCGTGCTTGCCGAGCGACGGCTGTGCGGGCTCGGACCACGCCGCCGGCTGCGGAGCAACGGCGGTTTGCGGCCGAGCGACCTGCATTCCAGTCATGACAACACCTCCGGGGTGAACGCTAGGGGCAAATTCTCCTGGTGCAGTTGAGGCGCGCGGTAATTGCTGCGAATTCTGGAGACCTGTGACCGTTTTGAACCGGTGTCTGCCGTTAGAGCGTCAACAGCATTCGGCTGTTGCCGAGCGTGTTCGGCTTTACGTATTCGAGATCGAGGAATTCAGCAACGCCGGCGTCGTAGGAGCGGCGCAATTGCGCGTACGTCTCGGAATCGACCGGCGTGCCCTCGATCTCGACGAAACCGTGCCGGCTGAAGAATCTGGTCTGGAAGGTAAGGGCGAACAGCCGTCGAAGGCCGAGCTCACGAGCCGTGTCGATGAGGGCGGCCAGAAGGTGGTCACCGATCTTGCGGCCGCGTGACTCCGGTGCGACCGCCAGCGTGCGGATCTCGGCCAGGTCCTCCCACAGCACGTGCAGCGCCCCGCAGCCGACCAGTTCGCCGTCGAGCTCGGCGACCCGGAACTCCTGCACCGCCTCGTAGAGCGTGACGGTGTCCTTGGCCAGCAGCAGGCGTTGGCCGGTGTACAGGTCGATCAGCCGTTTGATCGCCACCACATCCGCCGTGCGCGCCCGCCGTACGACCTCGATAGCCTGCCCAGTCACACCGAGCAGGGTATCGAGGTCGATCAAACTGGATTCGACTAGCAGCCCGCGGTCCGCCTGGGCAGGCTCGCCACCGGTACGAGCACCAGACCGGTGCCGCCGAGCTTGCTCGATCCGGTGCCGAAGATCGCGGTGTCGCCGACGACCGCTTGGAGCTCATCACCGGTCGGCAGCTGATGGAACTGCCCGGAGGAGTCGCGGGAGTCCAGCACCAGGGCTGGGTCGCCGGATCCGGTTCCGACCGGGTAGGCCGTCATGAACTCGCCGGTCCCGAGGGCGGTGTCGAACCCGTAGAGCGATGTCTCGAAGAATGTCAGCCCGGCCCGGCTGACATCAGCCATCGTGTAGTACCGAGTCACCGCTTTGCCGTCGGCGTTGCTCGCCTTGATCCACACGAGCGACCCCGCGCCGTTGCGACCAGCGGCGGTCGCGTTGAAGCTGTAGGACGAAGCGCCCCGCAGCGACTCCAGCGTGCCGGCGGGCAGTGCCGCGCCGACGCGGGTGGTGAACGCGGACTCGGTGTCGAAGCCGGCGACCGTGGCCAAGCCGATGCCGTAGTCCAGCAGCGAGCTGGCGCCCGGGACCGGAGTCGATCCTTGGGCGCCGGTCTGCAGGTCGTAGGACTTCAGGACGCTCGTGCTGCGGTCGCGGTAGAGCGACTGGATCCAGTAGATCGCGTGGCCGAAGACGACCGGCGCCGCACGGAAGATCTGCCCACTGGCCAAGGCCGAATCGCTGAGCTGGGCCACCGTGGTCGTGGCTCGGGTGGCCCGGTTGTAGACCAGCACCTTGTAGTACGTGCCGGCGTTCTGCGGGTGGGCCAGGCCGTAGGCGATGTATCCGCTGGCGATCGCACCAGCCGGGTCGGCCGTCGGAACATCGGTCGAGCCGGGCGGCAGTACCTCGACATCCTGTCCGGTGGCGCCACGGAACACCGCGATTGTGGCCTGGCCGAACACGGCGGCGCTGTTCGACGTGCTGGGTGTCGACTGCAACAACAGGTATTCCCCGGTGCTGGCATTAACGCTGATCACCTGGTTGTCCGGATGATCCAGTGGCACCTTCGTCCCCTGACCGATCGGTGCCTGCCACGCCGTGTCGGCCTTGACCGGTACGCAGGTGTTGCGTTGGGACGGCGTTGGCGACGGCGTCGGCACCGGCTTGGCCGTGGCCGCCGGATTCGTGGTCGTCGGGCGATGGACGGAGCGGATGCCGACGACCGTGCCGCCGGCGGCGACGACCACGGCCGCCACGGCGGCGGCGACCACGAACGGAGCCACGCGCATGCGGGTTCTACCCTTACCGGCCGAGCTGAACTCGATCGACGGTGCCTGTCGGATGTCGGCCGCGCGTCGGTTCATCATCGTTCTGAGCTGTTCGTCGAGGTCGTGATCGGTCATGACAGGTCCTCCGGGTGAGCGTTCAGCCGGCCGCGCAGGTCGGCCAAAGCACGGGCGGCGATGCTGCGGACGGTCGCTCGGCGACAGCCCAGGACGTCGGCGATATCGATGTCGGGGTAGCCGAGGTAGTAGCGCAGCACCAGGACGGCACGAGGGCGCCGGTCCAGCTTCTGCAGCAGTTGCCACAGGTCGTCGTCAGGTGCGACGACGTCGGACGGACGCTCAGGCACCTGATCGGTCGGGAGTTCCCGGCGCAGCGGCCGGCGACTCCAGCTGATGTTGGCGTTCACGATCGCGCGACGGGCGTAGGCCAGCGGATCGTCAGCGCGGATCGTCGGACCGAACCGCCGGTGCATTGCGAGCAATGCGTCCTGCACCAGGTCTTCGGCCCGATCCCGATCACCGCTGATCAGATAGGCGAAGCGGGTCAGCTCGAGGCCGTGTTGCCGGGCCAGGGTGGCGACCGTGTGGACGGACACCGTGCGGAGTTCGATGTCGGCCACGGATCGGTCCTCCTCACGTTCGGTCTCGGCCGTCGGCGCGGGGCGAGCGAGATGGGGCGTCATGCCCGGTACGACGCAACTGCTGCAGTATCTGTTGCGGCGAGATTTCCCGGTCGGGCCCGACGGGTAGCCTTTGGCGATGTGAGCGAACAGCAGACCGGCAATGTCGCAATCGTGACGCTCGGCTGCGCCCGTAACGAAGTCGACTCCGAGGAACTGGCCGGCACGCTCGCGGCCAAGGGCTGGCAGCTCACCGACGCCGACGATGCCGACGTGGTGCTGGTCAACACCTGTGGCTTCATCGACTCGGCCAAGAAGGACTCGATCGACACGCTGCTCGGTGCGGCTGACGGCAACCGCAAGGTGGTGGCGGTCGGCTGCCTGGCCGAGCGCTACGGCAACCAACTGGCCGAATCGCTGCCCGAGGCTGACGCCGTGCTCGGCTTCGACAGCTACGCCCAGATCGATGCCCGTCTGGACGACGTCCTGGCCGGCCGAACGATTGCGGCCCATCAGCCGTCGGACCGTCGGGTGTTGTTGCCGATCAGCCCGACTCAGCGTCCGGCCGCGGCGGCCGAGGTCGCCGTGCCCGGACATGCCTGGGGGCCGACAACGGCTCGAAAGCGACTGGGTAATTCGCCGGTCGGTTATCTGAAACTGGCCTCCGGCTGCGATCGACGCTGCACGTTCTGCGCGATTCCGTCCTTCCGCGGTGCCTTCGTGTCCCGGCCGCCGGCCGACGTGCTGGCCGAGGCGGACTGGTTGGCCCGGCACGGCGTTCGTGAACTGGTGCTGGTCAGCGAGAATTCGACGTCCTACGGCAAGGATCTCGGCGATCTGCGGTCGCTGGAGAAGTTGCTACCGCAGCTGGCCGCGGTCGAGGGCATCGAGTGGGTGCGGGTGTCCTACCTGCAGCCGGCCGAACTGCGCCCGACGCTGCTGCAGGCGCTCGGTTCGACGCCGGGCGTGTTGCCTTACTTCGATCTGTCGTTCCAGCACGCGGCGACCCCGGTGCTGCGCCGGATGAAGCGCTTCGGCAGCGTCGAGGCATTCGCCGACCTGGTCGGCTCGGCTCGGGAACTGGCGCCGGACGCAGGCGTGCGCAGCAACTTCATCGTCGGTTTCCCCGGCGAGACCGAGGAGGATCTGGCCGAGCTGGAGCGGTTCCTCGAACTCGGACGACTCGATGTGGCTGGCGTGTTCGGCTACTCCGACGAGGACGGCACCGAGGCGGAGAAGTTGGACGGCAAGCTGCCGGCCGAGGTCATCGCCGAGCGGGTCGAGCGGGTCAGCGCTCTCGTCGAGGAACTGATGAGCCAGCGAGCCGAGGATCGGATCGGCGAGACGGTCGAGGTGCTGATCGAGCACGACGACGACGGCGAACTGATCGGACGGTCGGCGCACCAGGCACCCGAGACCGATGGAGCCACCGCCCTGGTCGGCGACCTGGCCGGGCTGCGCCCTGGCCTGTTCGTCCGGGCCGTCGTGGTCGACAGCATCGGGGCCGATCTGGTGGCTGAGGTTGTGGCCGGAAGCGCACGATGACCGGCGTCGACCCCAAGGTCGGACGGCCGGCCGAGGTCGGGAGCAAGGCTGGTCCTGATGGTGGTGCTGGAACCGGTGCTGCTGCCAGGCCGAGTACTGGGGTCAGCCGGGCGGCTGAGCGAGCGGCCGAGTTGGCCCCCAACCTGAGCCAGACCCTGACCACCGGGCTCGCCGGGGAGCCGGATCACATCGGGGACCCGGTCACCAGCACCGTCTCGGTGTACAACATCGCCAACGCCCTCACCGTGCTGCGGCTTGTGCTGGTGCCGTTCTTCGCGCTGGCGCTCTGGCACGACCACGGGCATTCGACGTCGTGGCGGCTGATCGCAACCGCCATCTTCGTAGTCGCCAGCCTGACCGACCGGATCGACGGAGATCTGGCCCGCAAACGCGGCCTGATCACCGAGTTCGGCAAGTTGGCCGATCCCATCGCGGACAAGGCCCTGATCGGTACGGCGCTGGTCGGGCTGTCGGCGCTGGGGGAGCTGGCCTGGTGGGTGACGGTGGTGATCCTGGTACGCGAGGTCGGCGTGACCCTGCTGCGGTTCTGGGTGATCCGTCGGGGCGTGATCCCGGCCAGCCGGGGCGGCAAGGTCAAGACGACGTTGCAGGCCGTGGCCATCGGTCTCTACGTGTTGCCGCTGCACAGCGGTTGGCACGTGCTGGCTGTCGTGGTGATGGTGTTGGCCCTGGTGCTGACCCTGGTCACCGGCGTGGACTACGTGTTCCGTGCGGTCAACCTGCGGCGAAGCACCGCGCGGGCATGACGGCAGCCAGCGTCGCCGGCCTGGCCGCGCAGCTGCATGCCCGGTTACAGGCTGCGGGGCAGACGGTCGCGGTGGCTGAGTCACTGACCGGGGGACTGGTGGCGGCGGCGCTCACCGGCACACCCGGCGCCAGTGCCACCTTCCGGGGCGGCCTGACGGTGTACGCGACCGATCTCAAGGCCGAGTTGGCTGGAGTTTCGCCGCAACTCCTCGCCGACAAGGGTGTGCGGTGGACCCCGAGGTCGCCATCGAACTGGCCCGTGGGGTACGCCGCCGGCTGTCATCCAGTTGGGGCGTCGGTGTGACCGGGGTGGCCGGCCCGGAGCCGCAGGACGGACAAGCTGTCGGCACCGTGTTCGTGGGTATCGCCGGTCCGGCCGACGCGGGTGAGACCGTGTGTGAACTCAACCTCCGCGGCGATCGGAACATGATCCGCGATCAGACCGTTGAACACGTCGTGACCTTGTTGCTCACTGCCTCGGCTCAGCGAAGCGCCGGGCGAGCCGATAGGTTTCAGTGATAGGCATCGTTCGCTTTGAGCAAACAAGCTGGATTGCTCAGCAGGCTTCCAAGTCAGCGGTCTAGCATCGAAGAAGCAGGCTGGTTCGTCCGGGAATTGTCAGTGCTGACAGGTTGAATCAGTAGCGGCCGAGCAACGCAAGAGGGAGGGGTGTCGCAAGATGGCAGTTCTGCGCCATGTGGTCGGCGAAACCCTGCGCGCCGTGCGGCTGCGTCAGCGGCGTACGTTGCGTGAGGTCTCAGCCGCCGCCCGGGTCAGCCTGGGCTACTTGTCCGAGATCGAGCGCGGACACAAGGAACCGTCCTCGGAGTTGCTGGCGGCAATCTGCGAGGCGCTCGATGTTCCGTTGTCCGAGGTGTTCACCACCGTGTCCGACACGCTTCGTCGTCAGGAATTGATGGCTGAGCGCGCGGCCGTGCTGGGTGCGCGTCGTGGGTCGCCGGTGCTCACTCCGGCCTCGCCGATGGGAGCGGACGGCCCACAGGTCCGTGCCTTTCCGAACGTTGCCGCCTG
>CAZZZW010000023.1:9446-23247 GCA_964658795.1 Phormidium nigroviride PCC 7112 | reverse complement strand
TCACGCCTTCACGCTCTGGGACCCCGAGGAGTCCGCGCTTGCCGGCACCCGGACGGGTACCAGCCGTGTCTTCACCCGGGGCACCCCACCGCGGAGGAGGGTTGCCGGTCAGCTAGCCGGGGCTTGTCGCTGACACTCGTGACAGGAAGCAGAATAACATCAGCCCTGGGTCAGAGGGCAAGTGGCGGCCATTCTGCTTACTTTCATTGGTCGAAATCGATCACCCCCACCATTCCTTGGCCAGCAGCTGCAGCGACCGAACCCGATCCTCATGCTGATGCGTGATGGTGGTGACGACGAGCTCGTCGGCATCGGTGGCCTCCTGCAACTCGTGCAAGCGCGTGGCCACGGTCGACGGCGAGCCGACGAACTGGGTCTGCACCCGGTCCGCCACCAAGGCGCGTTCCGCGTCGGTCCAACTGAACCCGGCCGCCTCGGTAGGGCTCGGGTAGGCGATCGCGCCGGCACCGGACCGGATGCTGCGCACCCACGCCGGATAGCCGGCCGCCAAGTCACGGGCGGTCTCGTCGTCATCGGCTACCACCACGTCGGCCGAGACCGAGACGTAGGGCGAATCCAGGACGTCCGAGGGCCGGAACTGCTCGCGGTACGCGGCCACTGCGCCGAGGATGCCGCTGGGGGCGACGTGATAGTTGGCAGCGAACCGAAGCCCCCGGGCACCGGCCAGAGCCGCACTCTCGCCGGCGCTGCTGCCGAGGATCCAGACCTCGACGTCGGCACCCTCGCCCGGACTGGCGTGGCCCGGTAGGCCCTGGTACTGGTAGCGGCCGGCCAGCAGGTCCAGCAGATCGCCGACCTGCTCGGTGTAGTCGGGCGATTCGGCCCCGGGCAGTTGCAACAACGCACGCTGCAGGGCGAAGCGTGGCGAGGCCAGCAGCGCTGATGGATCGAAGGTGGCTGGGACCACCAGTCCGTTGCTGGCCCGGTTGACCGCCGACTCAGGCGATGCGGCCTTTGCCGGCCGGCCGGCTGAGCGCCCCAGACCGAGATCGACCCGACCGGGAAAAGCCAGATCGAGCAGGCCGGCCTCCTCGGCCACCGACAGCGCCGTGCGATGGCCGAGTTGGAAGCCGGCCGAGCCCACCCGAATGTGCTCGGTGGCGGCCGCGGCCAGAGCTATCGCCACCGCCGGCGAAGCGCCGATCACACCGGGATTCAGATGGTGTTCGGCGAACCAGTAGCGCCGGTAGCCGGCCTGCTCGGCCGCCCGGGCCAGGTCCAGGCTGTTCTGCAGTGCCTGCGCCGGAGTCGAACCCGAGGTCACCGGAATGAGGTCCAGCACGGACAGCGGGGTCTGGCTCATCAGGATGCCTGCCTCTCGTCGTGGTCCTGAGGGTGCAGCGGTGCCAACCCGAGGTGGCCGCGCAAGGTGGTCTCGGTGTAGTCGTTCCGGAAGACGCCCTGTTCCTGCAACAGCGGCACGACTCGATCGGCGAACTCGTCCAGGCCGCTCGGCGTGATGTGTGGGACCAGGATGAAGCCGTCACTGGCGTCGTCCTGCACGAACCGGTTGATCTCGGCGGCCACCGCGTGCGGTGTGCCCACGAAGGACTGCCGCCCGCTGGTCTCGATCACCACCTCACGCAGGGACAGGTTCTTGGCCGCGGCCAGCTCCCGCCACTGAGCAGCGATAGCCATTGGGTCGCGATGCATTCGTACGCTCGCACGGCCGCGGGCGATGGTGTTCTCGCCGACCAGCGGGTCGACCTCGGGAAGCGGGCCGTCCGGATCGTAGGCGGACAGGTCGCGGTTCCATAGCTGCTCGGCGAACTTGATCGCGGTGGCCCCGCTCACCTGCTGCCGGCGCACGACGTAGGCCTTCTCCTGCGCCTCGGCCTCGGTGTCGCCGAGCACGAAGGTCGCGGCCGGCAGGATCAGCAACTCCGCCGGCCGCCGACCGTACTTGGCCAGCCGGCCCTTGACATCGGCGTAGAACTTCCGGCCGTCGGCATAGGTGGAATACCGGCTGAAGATCGCATCGGCCGAGCTGGCCGCGAACTCCCGTCCCTCCTCGGAATCACCGGCTTGAAAGATGACCGGACGACCCTGCGGCGATCGCGGCACCGAGAACCGGCCCGAGATGTCGAAGTGCGCATCGGAGTGTTCGAAGTGGCCGGCGTCGGCTGTGCTCAGGAAGTTTCCGCTGTCCTTGTCGGCCAGAACCTCATCACCACGCCAGGAGTCGAACAGGTCGAAGGTGGTATCGAGGAAGGTCTTGGCCCGCTCGTAGCGCTGGTCCTGCGGCAGGTAACCGCCTCGCCGGAAGTTCTCGCCGGTGAACGCATCCCAGGACGTCACGACGTTCCACGCAGCCCGGCCAACCGACAGGTGGTCGAGACTGGCGAACTGACGCGCCACCTCGTAAGGCTCATTGAAGGTCGAGTTGATGGTGCCGGCCAGACCGAGATGCTCGGTCACCGCAGCCAACGCGGCCAGGATGGTGAAGGTGTCCGGGCGACCGACCACATCGAGGTCGTAGATCGCCCCGTTCTGTTCGCGCAGCCGCAATCCCTCAGCCAGGAAGAGGAAATCGAATTTGGCTCGCTCCGCCGTACGAGCGAACTGCACGAAGCTGTCGAACTCGATGTGGCTGCCGGCCGCCGGGTCACTCCACACCGTGGTGTTGTTGACTCCGGGAAAGTGTGCGGCCAGATGGATCTGCTTGGTCATGATGAAGGTCCTTCTCACTCAGGCAGCGTCGTAGCGGTTGGCCGGGCGCGGCAGTCCCAGCCGCTCGCGAAGGGTCTTCTCCTGGTACTGCTGGCGGAACGTCCCCCGTCGCTGCAATTCCGGCACCAGCTCGCGGCTGATCCGGGCCAGGTCGTAGGGCAGTTCGGCCGGCCGCAGCCGGAAACCGTCGAAGCCGAGCCCGGCTAACCGCCCTAGTTCGTCAGCCAATTCGCTCGAGTTTCCGACGAAGATGCGGGCGTCCGAGGTCAGCCGGGCGCCGGCCAGCGCATCGAGCTTCTGCAACCGACGCTCAGCCGTCGTGGCGTGGTCGTCCAGCAGTACCAGCAGATCGGCAAACACCTGAACCGACCGCCGACTGCGACGGGTCTCTTCGGCCAACTCGTTCAGGATCTCGCGGGCGTGCTCGTCGGAGTTCGGGGTGAGGAACACCAGATCGGCCTGACGCGCGGCCAGCCGATACGGAATCCGCTGGTGGGCCAAGGCAGTTACCAGAGGCTGGCCCTGCGGCGGCCGCGGGGTGATCGACGGTCCCTTGACCGAGAACCAGCGACCCTCGAAGTCGATGTAGTGCAGCTTGTCCCGGTCGACGAAGCGACCGGTGGCCGCGTCGCGAATCTCGGCGTCGTCGGACCAGCTGTCCCACAGCCGCCGGACCACCTCGACGTAATCGGCGGCCTCGTCGAACAGGTCACCGACCACGTGATCGAAATTGGTCTGGTCGATCGGGGGTATCTCGCGCCGACCGAACAGGGCCGTCTCGCCCTGGTGGCCGCCGACCCGGATCTGAACACCGGCCCGGCCGGAACTGACGAAGTCCAGGGTCGCGATCGCCTTGGACAGGTGGAACGGTTCGGTGTGCACCGTACTGGCCGTCGGCACGATGCCGATCCGGCTGCTGGTCGGTGCGATCCGAGCCGCTGTGAGCACGGCATCGAGGCGGCCGCGGACCTGATCGGTCCGGTTGTCGGATCGGAAATGGTCCGATGATTGCAGGGTGAGGCTGTCATCGATGGTGACGAAGTCGAGCAGCCCGCGTTCGGCTTCGGCCAGTTGGTCGATCCAGTAACCGGCCTGCAACAACTCGGCCGGACGGGCCTCAGGACTGCGCCAGGCGGCCGGGTGCCAGCCAGCCCCGTCCAGTGCTACTGCCAGATGCATCAGGCGCTCCGTTCCAACGAGGTGATCGGGTTCCGGCGTTCGGACGGTGTCGACCAGTCCGGCAGCACCGCGCCCGCAACGGTGAAGCTGGCGAATCGGGTGGTGCCCCGAAAGGCCGGTTCGGCGTAGAGATCTCGCGCGTAGGCCCACAGCGCCGGGTACTCCGGCAGCGACGGTCCGATCCGGCCGCCGGCGTTGGCCTGCGCGTCGTAGCGGACCAGGGTGACCCAGAGCCTGATATCGGCCTCGGTGATCTGATCGCCGACGAGGTAGCGCCGATCGGCCAGGTGCTGGTCCAAATCGGTGAACGCGTTCAGCAAGGCCGATCGGGCCTCGCCGTCGGCGCCGGCTACGGCTACCCCCTGGTTCACGGCCGGTCCGAGCCAGCGGTCGAGTTCGTCGATCTCCGGCCGCAGGCTCGCCGGGTAGGTCTGGTGATCCGGATCGGCCCACTGCCCGAACGCGGTGGCGACGTCCAGACCGATGAGCCGATAGTCGTTGCTGACGACCTGACCCGATTCGCGGTCCCACAAGGCCGGCACCGAGATGTGCCCGTCGAACCCGGTCTCGGTTGCCGCATAGGCTTGACGCAGCAGGGTGAACCCGTTCACCGGATCCGGTCCGTGCTGCTCCCTGAACGCCCAGCCCCGGCCGTCCCGGACGTCATCGACGTAGGAGACGCTGACGACGTCGGCCAGCCCGTTCTGAGCGATGCCGATGGTCACTCGCTGGGCCCACGGGCAGAACCAACCCGCATAGACGTGATAACGCCCGGCCCGAGCCGGTAGGGCGTCACTGCCGATTCGATCGCCGAACCGGTAGAGCGGCCGGCTGTCGTGCGGCGGCCGGTTTATCCGATACTCGCCCCACCGCACGGTGTCGACCGGGCTGGCAAAGTTCTCTTCGTTACTCATTGCCCCTCCTTGGACAGGTCGTTCAGCTGTGCCGACCGGCGAGCAGCCATAGCAGGTGCTGCCAGCGGGTGATCATGAGTCGGTCTTGGGCAGGCCGGGCGGGTTGATCAGCGAGCGACCGACTGCCTCGTTCGTCAGGTGGTAGGCCGACAGCCACTGGGCGTACTTACCCGACGAGATCAGGTAGTTGATGGCCTCGGCCAATGGCTTGACCAGCCCGTCGCCCTTCTTGGTGGTGGCCGCGATCAGACCTTGCAGGCTGGCCCCGGCCCCGGAGTAGGTCCCGGCCGAACGCAGCGGATGACCACCCTTGGCGTTCTGCGCGATCTGGTACTGGATGCCCGGATTCGGACCGAAGTAGGCGTCGATCCGGCCGGACTCCAGGGCCAGCAGCTGAGCATTGGTGTCGCTGAAGTACTTCACAGTCAGCGACGACCCCTCGGCCCTGAGCTTGGCCGCCCATTCCAGCAGGATCTTCTCCTGGTTGGTGCCCGAGCCCACGGCAACCGTCTTACCGGCCAGTACGTGGTAGTCACCGGTGAAGGTCAGCGAACTCGAGGCCAGCGTTTCCAGACCGAGATTGTCCTGGCGGTAGGAGGCGAAGTCGTACTTCTCCTTGCGCTCCTCGGTCACCGTCACGTTGGTCGTTCCGACATCGAACTGGCCGGAGTCGAGACGGACGAAGAGGTTCTCCCAGGACGCGTTCTGGACGTTCGCCTTCAGCCCCAGCACCGCCGCGATCAGGCGTCCCAGGTCCGGTTCGGAACCGGTCAGCGTCTTCTGGTCGTCGCCGACGTAAGCCAGCGGTGGGAAGCCGGCCGGTAGCGCGCCGACGCCGATGTTGAGGGTGCCCCGTTCGCGGATGGCGGCGGGCAGCTCAGCTCGGATCTTGGCCTGTGGCGACACGGTGATCGAGATCGGCGATGCGGTGGCACCGGCGTGGTTGGCGACGGCGATGGTCTGGTCCTGCGTCGGTGAGACGGTAGCGGCGGCGTTGGTCGCGGCATTGCCCGAACTGCAGGCGGTCGCGCTCACCACCACAGCAACCGCGGCTGCGACGAGCGTGGCTCGGGTGCGGACGGACACGGCTTTCTCCTTGTGGGTGCGAATCATTGGTTGGTCAGCGGGACGCCCGGCGGGTTGACCTGAGAGGTCTGGACCGCCTCGTCGGACAGGTGGTAGGCACTCAGCCAGCGGGCATAGGCACCGGACTTGATCAGGTCGTTGATGGCATCGGACAGCGGCTTGGCCAGCCCGTTGCCCTTCTTGGTGGTGGCCGCCACGGTGAACCCGTCCTTGGTCGCCCCGGTGCCGACATAGGTACCGGCGTTGCGTAACGGCTTTGGGCCCGTGGCGTTCTGGGCGACCTGATACTGCACGCTCGGATTTGGACCGAAGTAGGCGTCGATCCGGCCGGATTGCAGGGCCAAGAGTTGGGAGTTCGTATCGTTGAAATAACGCAAGGTGACGTTCTGACCGGTCGCCTTGAGCTTGCTCTGCCAGGCGAGCAGGATCTTCTCCTGGTTCGTGCCCGAACCGACAGCGATCGTCTTGCCGGCCAGGTTGTGGTAATCCCCGTCGAAGGACCAGGTGCTGCTGGCGGTCGTCTCGAAGGCCATGGTGGACAGGCGGTAGGAGGCGAAGTCGTACTTCTGCTTGCGCAGCTCGGTATCGGCGATGTTGGACAGACCGACATCGACCTGACCGGAGTCGATCCGAACGAACAGGTTGTCCCAGCTGCTGTTCTGCAACTCGACCCGAAGCCCGAGCACCCCGCCCAGCAACCGGCCGAGGTCGGGTTCAGCGCCGGTCAGGGTCTTCTGATCGTCGCCCACATAGGCCAGCGGCGGAAAGCCGGTCGGGAGCGCACCGACACCGACCATCAGCGTGCCGCTGTCGCGAACCTTGGCCGGCAGCTCGGCCCGGACCGCCGCCACCGGGGTGACCGTCAGGTTCGCGCTGTCGGCAGTCGCACCGGCGTGCTGAGCGATCTGGATCTGTTGTGGTTGGGTCGGCGACACCGGCCCGGCGTCCTTGGCCGCGGCTGACGAGCAGGCGGCCAGGCCGATCAGGGCGCCGGTGAGGGCGACGGTACGGATTCCGCGGATCACGATTCTCCTTGAGTACATGTGATGTTGGGGCTACAGGACCTTGGCCAGGAAGTCCCGCAGTCGTGGGTTCTCCGGATGGTCGAGCACCTCGGACGGGGTACCGGCCGCCAGCACGACGCCGCGGTCGAGGAAGACCACCTGGTCGGCGACCTCCCGGGCGAAGCCGATCTCGTGGGTGACGATGACCAGGGTGGTGCCGGTCTCGGCCAGGTCCCGGATCACGGCCAGTACCTCCCCGACCAGTTCCGGGTCGAGGGCGGAGGTCGGTTCGTCGAAGAGCACCAGGTCCGGCTTCAGGGCCAGCGCCCGGGCGATGGCCACTCGCTGTTGCTGGCCACCGGAGAGCTGGCGTGGATAGGCCTTCTCCTTGTCGGCCAGACCGACCCGGGCCAGCAGAGCCCGAGCCTCCGCCACCACCTCGGACCGCGGGCGCCGGTGGGCCAGCGGCGCCTCAATCACATTGTCGAGAATGGACAGGTGCCCGAAGAGATTGAAGTCCTGGAAGACAAAGCCGATTCGCGATCGCTGGCGGCGGATCACTCGCTCACTACGTTCCTTCAGCCGCTGCCGGTGCGGTTCCACACCGATCAGTTCGCCGTGGACCCGGACGTACCCGCTGTCGGGTGATTCCAGGTGGTTGATGGTGCGCAGCAGGGTGGACTTGCCGGAGCCGGACGGCCCCAGGATGACCGTGACCTGGCCCGCGGCCACTGTCAGGTCGACACCGTCGAGAACGGTGAGCGAGCCGAAGGACTTCCGGACCGCGCGGACCTGCAGGGCAGGGGCAGTCATCGGCCGATCCCCCGTCGAGTCGTGACCACGCCGAGCAGTCGTCGGGCCGGCGTGGCGACCTGGTTCCGGCTGGTACCACGGGAGAAATAGCGCTCGATGTAGTACTGGAAGACCGACAGCACGGAGGTCAGCACGATGTACCAGACGGTGCCGACCATCAGCAGCGGGATCACCTGGCCCTGGTTCGTGCTGGCCTGGGTCTCCACCTGGCCGAACAGTTCGAGCAACGAGGTGATGTAGACGACCGACGTCCCCTTGAGCAGGCCGATCAGCTGATTGGCATAGGAAGGCAGGATGGTGCGGGTCGCCTGCGGCAGCACGATCCGGCGGAACTGCCGGGTCCGGGACAGGCCGAGTGCCGAGGCCGCCTCGGTCTGCCCCTCATCCACCGAGATGATCCCGGACCGGACAATCTCGGCCGCGTAGGCCGCCTCGTTCAGGCTGAGCCCGAGGATGGCGGCCGCCTCGTAGCCGAGCAGCGAGATCGTCGGCCAACTCGCGAAGGACGGACCGAACGGCACGCCGACGCTGAGCCGTTGATACAGCGCCGACACGTTGGCCAGGAAGAGCAGCAGCACGATCAGCGGGATGGAGCGGAAGATCCAGATGTAACCCCAGGCGATCCCCTTCAGTAGCGGGCTGCGGGACAGCCGCATCAGTGCGAGCACCACGCCACCGATGAAACCGAGCACGGCGCTGATTGCGGTCAGCTTCAACGTCAGGACTAGACCGTCGATGATGACCGGCCGCAAGAACCAGTAACGAAAGTCAGACCATTGAAAGATCGGGTTGGTGATCAGACCGTGGGCGAACTGAGCCACCACGACGACCGCCACGACGCTGGCGATCCATCGTCCGGGATGGCGCAACCGTTGCACCGGCCGGGTGGCCAACTTATCGAGCTCGGCCAGCTCGGCATCGTCCGGCGGCGATGATGCGGTTTCAACAGGGGATTCGGTGACACTCATGAGGTCTCCAGGGCAGCAAAAGGCTGTGCGAGAGGGGTGAACCCGGAAGCGGGTTACCCGGACGCACCCGGCCGGCGACGGTGCCGGACGAGGGGTGATGACGTTCGGATAAGGGCAATCAGGGCCGATGGCCCCAAGGAATCAGCAGCCGAGCCTAGTTACGACACAAGGCGCTGCTGACCCGGACCAGGTCGACGTGCCGGCGAAGTATCGGGGTCGTGTTCACGACGTCGATGTCCTCTTCTGCCCCATCGGGCTTCGCGCTTACGGTCCGGCGGAAGCCGGTCTCCGTCTGGTCGTCACCTGGAGCACCCCACCGCGATGCGAGGGTTGCCGGCCAGCAAGCCAGGGCTTGACGCTGACGCTCATGACCAATGGCGCCAAAGTTACGACGCGTTCGGTCTTCTTGTCAATTCCTACCGGATAACTAGAGTTAGCTCACAGGTGGAACAACCTGCCTCGGATTCAGGTTCACAGTGGACGTCCGACCGAACGTCGTCTGGAGCCTGAGATCATGACCAGTGTGTTGACCGACGAGTCCGTGCTCGATGCTGCCGCCTGGCACTCCCTGACCACGAATCATGCGTGGTTGTCCGAGATCCACGGTGAGGTTCGTCGTTATCGCAGCGACGTGTCTCCGTTCACCGCGCTGCCGCCGGAACCAAGTGAGCAGGCCTGGCGGGATCTGGCCGAACTGGCCGGCCCGGGCGCCGAAGTGGTGCTCGCCGGTAACACCGCAACCCCTCCGGATGGTTGGACCGTGGCCGCCCGGATTCCAGGGGTGCAGTTCGTGGCCACCGATGCGGTCGTCGGGCTGCGTGACCCCGAAGCGGTACGGCTCGGGCCGGCTGACACCAGCGACATGCTGGACCTGGTGGCCCGCACCCAGCCGGGACCGTTCAAGAAGAACACCTACCTGCTCGGTAACTATTGGGGATTCCGGCAGGACGGCGAGCTGGTGGCGATGGCCGGCCAACGCCTCAACCCACCGGGCTGGGCCGAGATCAGCGCGGTGTGCACCGACGACCGGGTCCGCGGCCGGGGACTGGCCTCGCGGTTGCTCGCCACCGTCGTAGCCGGTATCCGCCAGAGCGGGTCGACGCCCTTCCTGCACACCTCGGCCGCGAACTCCAATGCGATCCGGCTCTACGAGTCGCTGGGCTTCCGGCTGCGCAAGGAGACCGTCTTCGGCGCGATCAAGGTGCCAGGGTCGACCCCGGATCAGGCTTGATCGAGCAGCTGGGTCACGGTGTCGGTGACCAGCTCACCGGCATCGCGATAGACCGCATGGCTGCTGCCGGCCGCACTGCGGAACCGGACCAGGGACGAGAGGTACGGCTGCACCTGGGACTGCAGGCACACCGCTCCACGGTCCGGATCAGCGCCGATGAGCTGGGTCGGAATCGTCAACTCCGACAAGGACTTCAAGTGCTGCCAGGGCCGGTTCTGAGTCATCGTCTCGGTCACCGTCCAGGCCGACGTACCGGCTGCGGCCGACGCCGCGGCTCGAACGTCACCGGCTGGCCAGTCGGGGTTCAACCGCTGTACCTCGGCCGGATCCGTCGGACGCTCCAGGGCGCGCAGCTGGGCGCGAGTGACCACCTCGAACCTGTCGTCCGGCACGATGAGAACCGGGTCGAGCAGGACCAGCGAGCGGGCGAACCCCGGCTGGGTACCGAGCAGCAACGACAGCACACCGCCGAGGGATTGACCGACCACGCAAGCCCAATCGGTGCCGAGGGCGCGCAGGTCGGCGCAATAATCGGCCATCCGGTAACGGCTGGTGAACGGAGCCTCGCCATGCCCACGCAGGGTCGGAGCCAGCACCAGGCAGTCCCGCTCGGCGAGGGCTTCAGCGATTCGCCACCAGGTCGCCGCGTTGCCACCCAGGCCGTGCACGAGCAGTACCTTTCGAGAGCCGTCGCCCCATCGCTGGCAGGGTAGACCGACCGGAACGGCGTCCCGGCTCACCCGGTCAGCCGGGCGATGATCTGGTCCAGGTCGCGGGCCAGTTCGACGTCGAACGCGGTGACTCCGCCGGCCGAATGCGTGCTCAGGCGGAGTTTCACGGTGCGCCAGGACAGGCTGAGGTCGGGGTGATGAGCCAGCCGCTCGGCGACCGGGGCCAGGTCGCCGATGAACTCGACCGCGACGAGGAAGGACGGGAACTCCACCGTCCGCTCCAGCCGCTCCGGCCCGACCGTCCAGTCGGCGTCCAAGGCGGCCGCGGCCCGGTCGAGTTCGTCGGCGCTCAACAACTCGCGATCCACCTGCGGCTCCCTCCGAGGACCGGCCGGGATTGAGTGGCCGGAGTTCGCATCGAGGCTAGTCCCACTGCGCGCGGTGCGCCCTCTCATCTAGGCTCCGAGCGTGACCGAACGAGAGAACAAGGACGACCGCCTGGTCTGGATCGACTGCGAGATGACCGGCCTGGCGTTGAACCGGGACGCGCTGATCGAGATCGCGGTACTGGTGACCGACAGCGAACTCAACGTGCTCGACGAGGGGCTCGACATCGTCATCAACTGCGCCGACGACGTGCTCGACACCATGGTGCCGTTCGTGCAGCAGATGCACGAGACCTCCGGCCTGACCGAGCTGGTGCGCGCCTCGACCGTCACCCTGGGCGAAGCGGAGCGGCAGGTGCTGGACTACGTCAAGCAGTTCGTGCCCGAGCCCCGCACCGCCCCGTTGTGTGGCAACTCGATCGCCACCGACCGCGGCTTCATCGCCCGCGACATGCCCGAGCTCGACGGCTTCCTGCACTACCGGATGATCGACGTCTCCTCGATCAAGGAGCTGACCCGCCGCTGGTACCGCCGGGTGTACTACGGCCAGCCCCCCAAGGGTCTGGCCCACCGGGCGTTGGCCGACATCTACGAGAGCGTGCAGGAGCTGCGTTACTACCGGGCAACGGTGTTCGTCGCCTCGCCTGGACCGACCACCGACGAAGCTGCCGCGGCGGCCGCCTCAGTGGTCGCCGGGGCGGCATCCGCCCCCGGCGATTACCCGGTCGTGACGGACGCCGAGAGTTAGGTAGACTCACTCTCGCTTCCGATCCACCCGCCGGTGGTTCGGCGGCAATGGTGGGCGTAGCTCAGCTGGTAGAGCGCCGCGTTGTGGTCGCGGATGTCGCGGGTTCGAGTCCCGTCGCTCACCCCACGTAGTACGGGGGCCGTATGGCCCCCGTACTAGTCTCCGGGGACACGAGGGGACAGAAGACCGGTAGACCGACTGTCCTCTGAACCTTTACGCTCACCGGCGTGGCGTCGATCGAAACCCGAGTGAACAAGCTCTCGACCACCCATCGGGTGGTCTGGCGTGAGCAAGGCGACAAGCAGAACGAGACCTTCGGCGACCTCAAGTCGGCCGAGGACTTCAAGGTGCTCGTCGAGGCCAGCGGCCACCGGTGGCCCCGAGGCTGGACGCCCGGGGTGGGCTTCACCGACGTCAAGGTGGACCTGGTGCCGACCTTCAGCGAGTGGAGCCTGAAGGCGATCGCCGCGAGGTCGACCGCAGACGACCGCACACGGCACGAGTACCTGCGCGACTTCCGCAACCACCTCGAGCCCACAGTCGGCCATCTGCGACTCGACGAGATCAGCCGCGACGACCACGTAGGCCCGTGGGTCATCGCCAAACGGAGCCAGCGGTCCGACAAGACCGTGAAGAACCTGCACTCGCTGGCCAGCTCGATCATCAACGACGCGATCGCCACCGGCCGGTTCGGACTCGAAACCAACCCGTTTCACAGGGCGTTGCCGCGAGATCTCGGCGCCGACGCCGAAGAAATGATCTTCCTCCGCAAATCCGAATTCGACGCACTCTATGCAGGTATCAGAGCCGACTACCAGCCGCTCGTATATCTCCTCGCAATGTCAGGACTGCGCTGGTCGGAGGCGACAGCATTAACTGTCGCTGACATACGAATCGGCGCCCGACGCGCAACCGTCACCGTCAATAAAGCGTGGAAATGGCGGCCCGCGGAACACCGGCACATTCTCGGGCCACCGAAGACGAAAAGGAGCCGGCGTACCATCGCAATCAACAATGAGACCGTCGAGGTCATAACGCCGCTCATCGAAAGCCGAAGCCCGCGCGCGCGATTGTTCACATCCGCGCAGGGCCAGTCGGTGCACCACAGCAATTTCCGACTGCGAATCTGGCGGAAGGCGATCGACACCGCTATCGACCAGGGCGACCTCGAGGTCCGGCCGCGGATTCACGACCTCCGCCACACCCACGCCTCGTGGCTGATCGAACAGGGCGTCGACCTGCTGACCATCCAACGCCGGCTCGGTCACGACTCGATCGAAACCACCGTCGGCCGGTACGGCCACCTCCGCCACGACGTCGACGACCGAGTCGTCGCGGCACTGGACGACCTCGGCGGTGTCCGGCCGACCCAGAGCGGCCCGCTCGTACCGGTCGGCATCGCGAGCTGAGGGCCCGCCTAGTATTCGAACATGAGTTCGAGCGCCGTCGTCGAGTGGCTCCCGAACATCTGCGTGAACGGCCACCGGCTGATCCCGCCGAACGTTCTCGTCGGATGGCTGCCCTGCACGTGCTGGCCACCACGGATGGGACACCGCACCGTCCGCTGCCGAACCTGCGGCAACACCTGGTATAGCCCACCGCATGTCGACCGGATGAAATCAGACCAGCATTGGCCGACAAAACAGCTCAGCCGCGATTCCGGCAATTGACCCGCATGGTGTCCACCAGGATGGTAGGACGACATCCGTGAAGCGTCTCCTCATCCTCGCCCTAGCCACCGTCGGCATAGTCGGCTGCAGCAGCCATCGCACCGGCACCAGCAGCACGCCGACTGTCGATGGCACCGGCAATATCAGGTCCGCCCAGGCCGTCAGTTGCGACTCCCTTGTCGGCAAACCCGGGGCGACCTGGGAGCCGATCGTCAGCGGCCCGGGTTGCACAATCGGTGACACGGTGCTGCTCTCGGCCAATTTTGACTGCAAAGACGGATCGAAGCTGTACCAGTTCGGCGACTCACCCTGGTACTACGGACGGAACACCGACCCGCTCAAGAAGAGCACGACGGACATCAGCACGAGCGCTGGGCCCTACGCCACCGAGTACGCCAGCTGCGTCAAGTAGTCCCCCTCCGAATCGAAACCGGGCCCCC
>CAZZZW010000023.1:0-9436 GCA_964658795.1 Phormidium nigroviride PCC 7112 | reverse complement strand
ACCACACCGACGACGGTGGTGGTCCGGGGGCCCGTTGAGCGATCTAGGTGTCAGATGATCCTGAACATGCCGCAGTAGACCCACGCCGTTGATGGCGAGTCGGTCGGTTTGATCCATCCGTAGTACACGCCAGGGGCGAAGACGTGCGCATCGTCGATGCCGGCATCTCTGGCTACAAACAAGCCAACGCGGATCCGCGATGGAATCGGATGCTGCACCAGATCCGACCGTTGGTCAGGGGTGATCTGAAGCGCCGGCGGATCGCGATAGGTACCCACACCGACCACCACCGTGTCGGCAGAAACGTCTCCCCCATTGATCTCAACAGCGCTGAACCAGATGTAGTCGCGGTCACCGGCACTGACTCGGACGGTTCTCATATTGGCTCCAGTTCTCCCTGCCACCGGTCAGGGTCGATGCTGCCGAGCCAATGGTCAGGCTCAAGACTGCCGGCGATCGTGATGGCCCGAGGTCCGCCACCTGGAATCGCTGTAGAGCTGGCGGCAACCAGCACCGTCACCGATCCCGAGATCCAGGCGGTTACCGCACCAAACGCGCTTGCGGCGACGGAAGCGATGCCGGCGGACACGACCTCGACGGAGCGTCCGTTTGCACTCACGCTGATGGTGGCGTTGCCGGCGGTCGGAGCGGCGGGTCCGCCCGTGGAACCGGACGCGGTAATGCTCACCACACCGATTCCGACGGCTCCCGGCGACCTGAAACTGCCAGTGACGGTCACGGTGATCTCGGCAGTGCCTGCAACTTCGGATGCGATGCCGCTGCCCTGGGCCGTCACGCTGATCGCCGCAGTGCCTTGGCCTCTAGCCGACCCGGCGCCGACGGCCGTCGCGGATACCTCAGCGGTGCCAGCGGATGTCGGCGGGGTAATCGCCCCGGCGGCCGTCACTGCGACGCTGGCCGTGCCGGCTGCGCTTGGGGGGACGATCGCGCGGACGCCGCCAACCATGAGCCCGGCCGCGCCCTGCGAGCGTGCGGTGGAGGCTTGGGCGCTGGTGGTGACGACATGGCCGATGACGGGTTTGCCGTAGCTGGTGATCGCGGTCCAACTCGCGGTGCTGGCGTCGTAGTTGAGGCCGAGCAGGGTGTAGCGGGACTGGTAGGTGGCGACGTTGCCGTTGCCGACGTCGGCGTCGTAGAAGTAGCCCCAGGCCTGGTAGCCGGCCGCCGTCATGGTCGTAACCCACGCGCCGCTGGACGGGCCGAAAGACTTGGCCACGAGGTTGTTCGGGCTGTAGCCGTAGGACTCGACCAGCGTCTTGAGCGTGGCCACATTGGCGTTGCCCTTGTTGTCGAGGAACAGCACCCAGCCCGGGCCGGCGTTCGGGCTGGATCCGCCCGGGCCGTAGACCTTGAGGATGTCGTCTTCCAGGAACATCGGCGGGTAGCTGCCGGCCTGGGTCCGCAGGGCCGAGAGTTGCGCCCGGGTCGAGGAGGCGATGGTGAGGTTCTGGTCGAACACCGCGCCGGTGGTGCCGAGGTCGGACAGCATCCAGTAGCCGTCGGAGGTCGGCCAGACCGACGCCTCGAGGAAGCACAGGCTGGTGTCGCCGTTCCATGTGGTCGAGCCGGCGTAGGTGACGGCGGCGTCCTGGGTGTTGTCGCCGCCGCCGCCGCGCCAGTAGCCGTAGAACGGGTTCTTGGCCAGCATGGTGCTGACCTGGGAGACGACCGAACCGCCGGCCGTGACCTGCACCGCGGCGTTGCCGGCCGTGGCCACTGACGGGCTGTTGCCGGCCGCGGTGATCGACACGGCGGCCGACCCGGACCCGCTGCTGGGCGTGGTGGCCGAGCCGGCCGCGGTGACCGCGGCCGCCGCCGTTCCTGCCCCGGCCGGTGGCGAGGTCGCGCCGCCGGCGGTGACGGCCACCGTCGCAGAACCGGCGATCACGGCTCGCTGGGTGAACGTGACCTTGAAGGAGCCGGCCGTGGCCGCTGACGGGCTCATGCCGACCGCGGTGGTGCCGGTCGACCCGGCGCCGGCCGTGGAGCGCCACTGGACGTCCTCGACCGAGGTGGACGAGCCGTTGGTCTGGCTCAGCGAGCAGAAGTCGGTGAACCCGGTGGCGGAGAACGTCTGGTAGACGGCGGTGCTGTTGTTGGAGAAGGAGAACAGGTACTCGTACACCTGCGCGGCGACTGCGGTCACGGCCGGCGCGGTGATTGACGTCCCTGGGGTGGAGTTGTAGGCGTCGGAGGTCGGAGCGGCGTCCAGTGCGGGGATGCCCGGGTCGCGGATCGCGATGATGCCGCCGCGGGCCGTGGTGCTCGACGGGGTGAGGCTGTAGGTCGAGGGTTCCGAGGCGGCGGTGACGTCGAACTTGGCGTAGAGCACGAACCCACGCGTCGAGGACGCAGCAGCCTTGTAGACCAGGGTGAATCCAGTGGGCGGGCTACTGAACGTCGAGCCCGCCAACTGGCAGTAGGCCACCAGGAGCACGGTGTCGTGGTCGGCCAGGCCGGTCGGCTTGGCCGCCTGGTAGACGCTGGCGCCGCTGTTGTAGGTGCCGGTGCTGAAGTCGACACCGGAGAAGGGACTGGCTACAGGCACGACCGCCTCCTCCTATCTCGAACTACCTCGACGGGGATGTGGCGCCGATGGTCAGCGCGCCGGCTGCGATGTTGATGGTCGCCGCCTGCACACCTGCCGTGAGCGGGCCCCCGATCCCGAACAAGGCACCGGTGGACTGGCAGATGAAGTCGGTCGCCATCGCCGTGCCCGGGTTGGAGTACGACAGGCTCGAGCTGTTGGTCTTGGTGTTCAGGGTGGTGCTGGCCGCGTTCCAGGCACACGCCTGCGCCGTCGCGCCGGTCATCGCGTTCGCGCCGGTGGTGCCGGTCGCTCCGGTCGCCAGGTTCACCTGGGCGTAGTAGTTGACCGTCGGGTTGATGCCGTTGCCGGCGTCGAGCATCGCCGCGGCCAGCGCCGGCGACATGCCCGCGGTCGGACCGTCGATGTGATCCATGTCAGCCGGAGGGACGTGCACGAACGGGGTGTCCGGGTCGTGGGCGGGATGGCCTTCCAGCATGTGCCGATCGCCGATCTGGGCCATCACCTCGGCGGCATGCTCGGGCGAGGCCACCAGGATCGCGCCCGGGGTCACGTCGTAGGTCGTGCCGTCACTGGTGGTCACGCCGCCCTGGATCGGGCCGGTCAGGACTACGTGGGCATCGGGCTCGTCGGCGATGTAGCCGACACGGTTGGTGCCGTCGTTCAACGGCACGGTGCGGATGCTCATGAGGTTGCTCCCGTCGGGGTCGAGGTGGTGTCGCCGGCCTGGTCGAGGCTGGTGAAGTCGAAGTCGGCCGGCAGAACCCCGGCGTTGTCGTTGCCGTTGGTCAGCGCGGGGGTGGACGCGCCGCTGGCGGTAACCGCGATCGACTGATGGTCAGCCAGCTGCTGAAGCGCGGTCTTCACGGCCGTGGTCACCACCGGCACGTTGGTATCGCTGGCCGGGGTACTGGACTGGTCAATCAGGTCGGGGCGGGCGGTGTGCGGGGCCGCGTAGCCACCAACAAAGACACCGATCGCCGCGACCACGAGCGTCACGATCGTGGCGACCGGGCCCGGCACCTGTGCGATCGCCTCGGCCGCAGCACCCGCGGAGTTGTTGGCATGCCAGAACAGAACAGCCAGCAACCACAGGATGAACTGACCCACGGCCGCGCCCGCACCGCCGCCAGCCGTCGCCGCGATGACCTTGGTCTCGATCTTCTGCACTGTGCTGGACATCAGCGGTTCCTTCCGATGTAGAGGTTGTGGTAGGACACCATCTGGGCGTCGCGGACCCGGCGCGGCACCTTGTTCAGGCACAGCGCCGAGCGCTGCAGCTGGGCGATGTTGTCGATGGTGATCTGGCGGGTCTTTCCGGTGGTGTCGCACCAGAAGCCCGGTCCGGCCGCGACGACGCGGCCTTCGGCGTTCTGCAGGAGTTCGAACATGCCTGGCCTCACTCTGGGTGTAGGTGTGGTGATCGGGGATGCGCCGTTGGACGCGGTGGATTCCTCGCTGGTGTAGGCCGGGCGGCCGTAGCCGAGGACGTAGTAGGTGTTGCGGTGCTTACGCCGGCAGCAGTTGCCGCACTGGTAGTTGGCCAGCGTCGGATCGTCGGTGTTGCCCTCGATCGTGACGATCGACCCGTCGGCCTCGACCGACTCGACCAGCCCGACGTGATCGGCGACGCCGTCGTGGTTCCAGCTGTAGAAGACGAGGTCTCCGGGCTCGGGGCTCGCGTGGAACCGGCCGGCGCTGCGGAAGTTCGCGACCCACGCCGGGCAGTAGTCCTCGCCGTAGCCGAACCGGCCGAACCGGTCCGCGCTGGCCACGCCGGCCTGATCCAGGCACCAAGAGCAGAACTCCGCGCACCACTGGGTCTGCACCCCGGCCCACGCACCGAACTTGGTGACCGGGCTGCCGCAGTTCCCGCCGCCGTTGTACCCGATCTGGGACCGGGCCGCGGCCAGGGTGTCAGCTACGGTGCCCATAGTCCGGCTCAACTCCTTCGGTCCAGACGTGGCTCATGCCGTCGGGCAGCGACAGCTCGTCATCACCCGGCCCTTGATATGGCCTTTGTTGCAGCTGCAGCGGATTGCCCTCGGCGTCGTGGAATTGGTCGGCGGGCAGAGTCATCCGGTCACATCCCTTCGGGTCGGGTCGGCGGTGCCGGGTACTCGACGTGGGCGCCGCGAAGTAGGTCACGCATGGTCGCGGCGCTGGCCTCGAGGTCGCGGATGTAGTTCTCCAGCAGGGCCGAGTGCTGCTGGACGGTGCGGAATTCGGCCCGCAGGCTGGCGATCGTGGACTGCAGCGACTTGAGCTCGTCGCGGAGAGATTGGACGATCTCCTTGTTGATCTGCTGGGCCCGTTCGTAGGCCGCGCCGTCCTCGCGCCGGTTGTCCAGCTCGAGCTTCCCGGTGGCGATCGTGTTCGTGGCCTGAGTGGTCTTGTTCGAGCGACGGTTGGTCAGCCACGATGCGCCAAACCCACTGCCGGCGGCGAAGATACTCAGGACGACGTCCGCGCCCAGGCCGCTCACTCCGCACCGGCCGGACGGGTGATCACCGGCGTCGGGTCGATCAGCCCAGCCACGCAGAACACCGCGCCGGCCAAGGCATAGAAGAGAGCGGCGTTGACCCAGCCGCGGCCGACGTCACCGCTGATCCAGCTGATGAGGTAGGCCGACGCCCACACTGAGGGCATGAACACCACGGCCGCGAAGCCGCGCTGACCACGGCCGGTCAGCGCAGCGACAACGGCGAAGATGCCCGTGGCGATCCAGAGATAGCCGAGCAAGCGCAACGGCACATACAGGGTCACGGTGTGCAGGGCGGCCCGCACGCCAGGGGTGACGGTCGCGATTCCATAGGAGTAGCCCAGCAGTAATGCCAGCAGACCTATCAAAATCAGGAACCCGTCGCGCCGGTCGGGGCGTCTCAGCTGTTTCGTGACGCGTATAACAACAAGACCTAGATGTGTATCAAACACCTAACGGTTCACCTCTCAGGGTCGACTATTCGTCTGTGTTGGAAGTTAGGATTTCGCCGTGATCAAGCGTGACTCGACCTCACGTCGCCCCCTGCTGACGTGGGGCGAAGTGCAGTTCCTGCGGCGGTGGGCCGCGGGCACGCTGGCGATTGCTCTGGTATTGATGACCGCTTTTGTCGAGGCCGATCCGGCTCTTGCGATCGCCGGCATCGCCGCGGTCTACGCGTCGTTTGTTGCGATTCTCAACATTGCTGCGGCTCTGCCGCTGCGTCGGCGGCCCGCCGTTCAGGAATCAGAGCCCTTATCTCTTCGATCAATTCTTGTTGTGCAGCAACCTGAGCTGATAGCTGCCTAACTGCCTCCCACAATGTCCCGGTCAAGGACAACGGGTCGATCGACTTCACGCCGTCGGCCTCGTGGACGAGTTCAGTCGGTAGGTCTTCGGCCATCGGTGAAACGTGCGGGTTTGGATCGGCAGCGAACGCCTCGTCGTAGCTCCACTGCATCGGCTCGGCCGCCATTACCGCGCCCAAGGCGTCGAATGGGATCTCGACGATGTCCGTCTTGACCTCACGTGACGAGGTCACAGTGAACGCGGCGGCTCGGATCGGCACGTAGGCGGAGCTGGTGGTCTGCGCTCGGAACTCTTGCACGCTGACGCTGTTGTCAACGGCGACCCACCTCAAGAATCCGGTGTCGTAGTAGGTTGAAACTCCGTCGCCGTGGAAGGTCAGGTGTGCCGAGCCGGCGTCGAGGAGAACGGCACCGGCCGGGTAGGGCGAGCTTGCCCCTGCCGCAACACCAACGTGGGCCAGGCCGCCCGATGGTGTGTCGGATGCCTGCATCTCCGCGATGTTGGCGAATAGGAACAAGGCCGCGGCGTCGCCGTTACCGTTTGGGAAGCCCTGAACAACGAACTCCGGGTTGGTCCCGTCGGCGAGTACGACGGCCGCCGAGCGCAAAGCCTTGGACGGGTCGCTGGATCCGAACGCGATTTCGCTGCCCACGGCGGTACCGCTGGCGGGGTCGACCAACGTCTTGAGAGCGACGGATGTGCCACCGGGGTTGACTGTGACGGCGCCGTTGTTGATGACCTCGATGCCCCCGGAGTCGATGACGGCCTTATTCAGGATGCGACGACCCGACAGCAGACCCATCACTGCATCGTTGAGTTGGTAGAGCTTCTTCGGTACCCAGTCGGCACCGCGGGGCAGGTTGTTGTCGATACCTCGGGTCATGACGTCGAATCACCTGCCAATATTGGGGTATACGTCTTCTCGGTCAGTGAGACGCCGATCGCGCGGGCTACGCCTTCGGGGTGGTCCGGGAACTGCGGTCCCTGGATGTCATAGCCGATGTCGTCGCCGAGGTTCCAGGTCTTGCCGTAGGCCGGGCCGAGCCCGTAGCCGACCTGCAGGCTGATCGCGGTCGCGCCGTCCTGGATGACGGCCAGGGTGGCCAGCGCGTCGGCGTTGAGCGCGTCGAGCTTTTCGATCGATGTGCCGGCCGAGTACCGGTCCTCGACGGTGACGCGGCCCTCGAAGTCGTCGGCTAGCTGGTGATCGGACTGAGGCCGTGCCTCGCCGATGCCGGTGGATGTGGCCATGACATCGTTGCCGCCCTTTTCACTGGTGTAGTCGTCGGTGATGGTGACGTCGAGCAGCGCGCCGCCAGGCCAGTCGAATGTCGCTTCCGGTTTCAGGCCAGGCTTGGCCGGTTTGCCGATCCGGGTGCCGAGGGTAAGGACCGGTGCGAGGATCGGCTTTGCTCCGGGTACGGTTCGCCATTCCCACCACACCGTGAACTCGAACGGCTGGTCGGCGAACGCTGATCCGACGGTCTTGTCGTCGGGGTCCTTGAAGGTCAGGTCGCCGGCCGGGACGCCCGCGTCGAGCATCTCGATGCGCAGCTGCGGCCCGGGAAGGACCTGGGCGCCGTCGACAACGAAGTTGTTGAGCAGGTCAACGCCGACCTGGCACACGCCGTAGTCCTCGCCCGGGTACTGGACGGTCTCACGGATGAATCTGCGAGTGAGGTAGGCCTCGGCGGTGACGAGACCCAGCCTCGGTCCGATTGTGCTGGCCTGGCGCTCGCGGGTCTGGATGATGCCGCCCCACAATGGGCGCTGCAGATCCGACGGGTCAGAGGCGTCCAGTGCCACTAGAGCCGATCGGTAGGGCGTCGTGTAGTAGAACCAGCCTTCGTGTGGAGGCGGGTTGCTGACGACGGGCAGGGTGGCCGTCGTGGTCGAGAACTGGTTGATGACCTGGGTCAGCGGGTTTTTGCCGAGGATCAGCTGCGGGATGTCGTCGTAGACGTAGCCGGTGTGGAAGTCGACCGCGACCCATCGGAGGTTCGCCATCGTCGGTCAGTTCGGCACGACGACGGCCTGCAGCCATCGGCGGAGGGTGTCGACGGGCATGGTTGTGGCGTTGTTGCTCGAGCCGCCGGCTTTCTGGGCCTGGGCCTGCAGCGTGGTGACGGTGTTGGCCGGCACAAGAAACCGGTAGCCGCCGTCGAGGGTGAATCCGACACCGGTCCCGCGCCAGCCACGGGTGATGCTGCCGTTGACGAGCAGCTCGAGCTCGATGATGTCGGTCGTCGTGACCTGCGTGGTGACCACCGCGCCACAGTCGACCTCGACGAGGGTCGGGTAGCCCAGAGCCGGGAGCGTCAGCACGTTCGTCAACGTCACTGGAGTGCTGGCCGTCGTCACCGAGCTATTGCCGTTCAGCGTTGCGTTGTAGAGGTCATTGCCCGGCAAAGTCGGTGCGATGAGCTGGATCGAGGGCGACCCGCCTCCAGAGGCAGGCACGGTGATCAGAGCGACCGGCATCGACCCGGCCGGTGTCGCCGGCTGCACGTTCGCGACGGTGCCCTGGGTGTAGACCATCGCCACACTCGGCGATCCGGTCGTGCCGTCCTCCGTCGGGTCGGTGACGTGCACCGAGACCAGGTCAAGACGGGTGAAGGCCACCGCTGCAGTCACGCTGCCCGTTTGGGCGCTGTCGAAGGCGTACTCATACGGTCCGGCGATCGCGGCGACCTCGACGTCGAGGACGCCGGCGTGCGCGCCGATCGACCAGGTCGTCGAGGACACAGCGAGCGCCGGCGGTGCGTTGCGACGGATGCCTGACACTGAGCCCAATGGCCGCGTCGATGATGCGACCGGAAGAAAGACCGATAGCACCTGCCGCAGCTTGCGGCCGACCAGCGCGGTGTAGTTGTCGACCGCGAACATTGCTGAGCCCATCACGGCCTCCTGGTGGTTAGCGCCATGCCGGCGTTGCGGAAATGTCGAGATGCGCCCCGCCGGGTGAGCTGATGGCGGTGACTGCCCAGGTGTTGCCGCCGCGGTCGAAACGCGACCAGCCGCGAGCGGTGACGTACTGAGCCCGGTTGGACTGCCCCTGGGCGAGCACGGAATGGTTTTCCATGTCAATCACGAGGTATTCGCCCTGGTTGAGCGTGAGCGCGCTGGAGAACACGAGCT
Organism: Phormidium nigroviride PCC 7112; assembly: GCA_964658795.1. GTDB lineage: Bacteria > Actinomycetota > Actinomycetes > Mycobacteriales > Jatrophihabitantaceae > Jatrophihabitans_A. The sequence goes on along the minus strand of CAZZZW010000023.1, from coordinate 440 downwards.
GTTTGCCGGACGCGATGTGTGTGATCACCGGCCCAGTGACGGGCCCATACAGGGTGGCGATGACCGGCCCGGACGCGGTGCCGGGATTGACGAGCGTGATCTGGCCGCTGGTGATGACCGAGACGATGGACAGGGGCATCGACACCGGCAGGATCAATCCACCGGTAGCGCTGGGCAGTCCGGTGGATCCAGTGAGCGGATCGCCGAGCTTCTTCGGTTTCGGCGCGTACAGGATCATCGAGAATGTGGCCTCGGTCGGACTGACCGGTTGGGCGATCGCCGCAGCGCCGCGCCGTACCTTCAGATACCTCGTCAGGTGCGGCTCGACCGCAGTCAGCGTTCCGGTCCGGTCGCCGGTCGTCAGCAGGCTCTGGAACCGATCAATCCACAGGAGCAAGGAAATCTCGTCCGGCGCCTTCACCCGGCCCTGAATCGTGACT
>CAZZZW010000022.1:20050-23806 GCA_964658795.1 Phormidium nigroviride PCC 7112 | reverse complement strand
GTTCGGGTTCGACCGGCTCGGGTACTACCTCGACCGGCTCGTCGTCCGGGTCGTTGGCCTACACCGGTGCCGAACTGTTCCGGATCGCCCTCTGGGCGGCGCTGCTGTCCGGGGCCGGACTGGTACTGGTCAACCTGGGCCGCCGGCGCCGTAACACCGTGTAGTTACCGGCACAAAATCGGACGGCCGTCACCGTATCCCGGTGGCGGCCGTCCGGGTTTTCCTTTCGTCGTTCGAACGCAGCGGTGGCCCGTCCGCCGTTGCGTCCGGGCCGCCGGTTAGAGCTGCAGGATGGTGGCCGAGAACAGGTAGGCACCCGAGGCGTTCTCGGGATCGTGCAGTGCGGTGTCGGTCAGTGCCGTCTCGGCACGGGCCCGGACCGCGATCGCCGGATCGTCGGACACCAGGGCGTCGCACAGCCCGGCCGCAACGGCGCTCGCGTCGTGTTCGTCCAGGCCATCAAGGGCCATCCCGTTGTAAAGGACCCCGGCTACCTCGAGGAAGATCTCGCGGACCAGGTCCGGATCGGCGTCCGGCCGCTCGGTGATGACCCGCTCGCCGGTGGCGATGAACTGGTCGAACGGCGGCTCGAATTCACTGGGCTGCATGCAAGTCACGCTTTCAGCCCGGACGCGGTCTGGCAACCTGATTCAGTCGATGGTGGCGACGGCCTCGTCCAGGATGCTCAGGCCGAGCTCGATCTCCGCATCGGTGGCCGTCAGCGGCGGCGCGATCCGCAGCACCCCACCCATGCCCGGCAATTGCACGATGTTCATGTGCAATCCGAGCTTCAGGCACCGGCGGGTGACGGCGGCGCCGAGTTCGTCCGAGGTCTGCTTGGTCGCCCGATCGCTGACCAGTTCGACGCCGAGCAGCAGCCCACGGCCGCGGACGTCGCCGATGATCTGGTGACGTTCGGCCAGCTTCCACAAACCGTCCGACAGCCGCCGGCCCAGCTCCGCCGCCTGGACGTCGAGCCGGTCGCGTTCCAGCACGTCGAGCACGGTGTTGCCGACCGCAGCTACCAGCGGGTCCGATACATGGGTGGTGAAGAACAGGAAACCGCGCTCGTGCGCGAGCGCTTCGATCTCGGACGAGGTGACGATCGCGGCCAGTGGCAGGCCGGCGCCCAGGGTCTTGGACAGCGTGATGATGTCGGGCACGACGCCGTCACGTTCGAAGGCGTACCAGGTCCCGGTGCGGCCCAGGCCGGTCTGCGCCTCGTCCAGGATCAGCAACATTCCGCGCTCCCGGCACTTGCGTTGCAATGCGGCCAGGTAACCCAGCGGGAGTTCCAGCACGCCACCGGAGCTGAGGATCGGCTCGACGATGCAGGCGGCCAGGCTGCCGACGGACTGGGCGTCGACCAGGTCGAAGCCGAAGTCGAGCTGGCGTTGCCAGTCGAGCTGACCGTCCGGCCCGACGAAGTCCGGTCGATAGCTGTTCGGGGCCGGGATCGCGTAGTTGCCGGGGGCGGCCGGCCCGTATCCCTTGCGGCCGGCGCTGTAGGTGGCATTGGCCGCGGCCTGGGTCATGCCGTGCCAGGACCGGGCGAACGACACGATCTCGTGCTTGCCGGTCACCAGCTTGGCCATCCGGATCGCGGCCTCGTTCGACTCGGCGCCGGTGGACAGCAACAGCACCTTCTGCAGCGGGTCGGGCAGGGAGTCGGCCAGCCGCTGGGCCAGTTCGACCACCGGACGACTCAGCATGCCGCTGAACAGGTGATCCAGGGTGCGGATGCCGGCGCTGACGGTGGCGACGATCTCCGGGTGCGAGTGGCCCAGGATCGCGCTCATCTGACCGGAGGTGAAGTCCAGGATCCGGCGTCCGTCGGTGGTGGTGACGAAGCTGCCCGCGGCCGAGGCGATGATCTCGGGGCTGAAGCTGCCGGCGCCGGAGTACCGCACCAGGTGCCGATCCGCGCTTCGCCAGAACGCCTCCGGGTCGCTCAGCCGTTCGGGATAGCTCAGTCGATCGGTGTCGGTCTGCGCGGGTGCCATGCCAATCAGGCTAGGGCGGCCAGATCATCGGGGTCCAGCGCACAAATCTTGACGTCCTGTTCGGCTGTGCCGTACAGAGATGGCATGGCCTTGAACCCCTGGCGGCTGCAGTTGCTCTGTCAGCTGGAGGCGCTCGGCACGGTTCGGGCGGTCGCGGCCGCGCTGCACCTGAGCGCCTCGAGCGTGTCGCAGCAGTTGGCCGTGCTGGAGTCCGAGACCGGCGTCCGGCTGATCGAGCGGACCGGCCGCCGGGTGCGGCTCACTGCGGCTGGCCACCTTTTGGCCAGCCGGGGAAGGGGGATTCTCGATCGGATGACCGACGCCGAGGCCGAACTACGATCCCTCGGCCAGCAAGTGTCCGGGCTGATCCGGGTGGCGGCCTTCCAGAGCGCGATCCATCCACTGGTGGTGCCGGCGGCGCGGGCGGTGCAGCTTGCGTTCCCGGCGGTGCAGGTTGTGATAGAGGAGGTCGAGCCGCACGAGGCGGGTCGTGCGATGCTGCGCGGCGAGCATGACCTTGCGGTCACCACCACCGACTTCGTGGATGCGCCGCGGCACCAGGACCTCGCCGTGGTGCCGTTGCTGACCGATGCGGTGGTGGCGGTGGTGCCGGCCGGTCATCGGTTGGCCGGGCGGTCCGCCATCGACTTGTCCTTGCTGGCCGAGGAGGACTGGATCCTGGACAAGCCGGGGTCCTACATGGATTCGGTGGCCACCCGGCTCTGCCGGGCGGCCGGTTTCGAGCCACGGGTGGCCGGCCGGTTCAACAACTACCTGCTGACGTTGCAGCACATCGAGACGGCCGGTTCCGTGGCGTTGCTGCCGGAGTTGACGATGGATACCCGCTACGACGTGGCGGTCCTCGGGTTGACCCCGGCGCTGTCCCGCCGGATCGTGGCCGCGGTGCGATCGGGTTCTGCGCCCCGGGCCGCGGTAGCTGCGATGCTCGACGCGCTGCGCGAACAGCAAGTCACGCGGCCCACGGCGGTGTGATCCGGCGGCCGTCGGCGGTGACCGCCGCCAGACCCGGGGTCGTGGTGATCCATGCGCTCGCGCCGGCCGGGCCGGCATCGACCTGAAACTCGCTGTTCGCCGGCACCAAGGCCACGTCGCCGGAGTGCAGCGTCGCGTGGACGCCGTCCAAGGTGATCCGTAATTCTCCTTCTAGAACAAGCACAATCTCATCCAGACTTGGGCGGTGCGGCACGCCCTGCAGATCCGCCGGTACGGTCAGCCGCCAGGCGCACAGCTGCGAACTCCCGTTGGCCGGACGGAAGTAGGAATCGAAACGGCTGCCGTGGGTCTCAAAGGTGACTGCATCGGCTGGACGGGCGATCGGCATGCTGTTCTCCAATAGTCAGGTAAATTGACTATATAGTCAGGCAGCTTGCCGGCTGTGTCAAGATGCAGTCGTGTCAGATTCGGTGGTGGGAGCGGACAACTGGCTGGTTGCGACCGGTGTGTTGCGGTTGGCGGCGGAGCTGGTCGATGGCATTCAGGCCGGTGTCGCCGCCAGCGGCTTCGACGACGTGCGTCCGCTGCACGGCTTCGTGTTCGCCTTCGTCAGCGGTACGTCGGCGACGACGGTGCAACTCGCAGAGCATCTGGGCATTACCAAGCAGGCAACCAGTGAGCTCGTTCAGGATCTGGTCGATCGGGGCTACTTGATCCGCATCCCCGACCCCGCCGACCGGCGGGCCCGCCGCCTGGTGCTCACCGAGCAGGGGGATGCGGTGGCGGTGAACAGCCGCCG
>CAZZZW010000022.1:8076-20040 GCA_964658795.1 Phormidium nigroviride PCC 7112 | reverse complement strand
GGTGTTGCTCAGCAGCACGCGCTGGCGCTCGTGGCCGTAGTTGATCAGGCTGGCCACCAGGATGCTGCGCAGCGCACCGTGGCTGACTGGGAACAGCGGCTGACGCCGGAGCTGGCCACGGCGATGCGAGCCGCGGTGACGGCCGCAGCCACACCGGGTCGCCTCCGGCCGGCCTGGTAACGGTGGGCGCTCGTCTCGGTCGCACCGCGTCGACGGCGCGGAACCGGCCCGTCCGGACAAGGCACGAACTCGGTGCAACCGATCGCCGGGTCGGCGCGTCATACCCATGAACGACAAGACGAGCGAGGGAATGACATGGGTTTTCTGTCCTGGACCGACGTGCTGCCGATGCTGGCCGCGATCATGCTCGTGTTTGCCGCGGTCAGCCACGCGGACCGGCGCTAGCCGCTGTAAGTGCCGACAAATACCGGCTAATTGTGTTAAATGCCGTGGCAAGATGAGGGCATGTTCGCCCGCCGTTGTGCCCTAACCGCTGTCTCCGTCCTGTTCCTGGCCGGCTGCGCGTCCAGCACGTCGACGAAGTCCGGTGGTGAGTCAGCGATCGTCACTCCGTCCTCGACCGCGAGCGAATCGACGACCAGGGCGTCGGTTACAACATCCCCAAGTCAGACCCCGACCTCCTCGTCAGCCCGTCCGGGTGTCGCCGCATCGTTCGTGATGCCGAACGAGGTGGGTAAAGGCCTGCAGGCCGCACAGGACGATCTCCAGCGGGTATCCAGAAACCCCGTCTTCATCAGCCGTTCGACCGATGCGACCGGCGCCGGTCGGCACCAGATCCTGGATCGCGACTGGAAGGTCTGCGGCCAGACGCCGGCGGCCGGGACGACGGTTGCAGCCACCGGCGACGTTTCCTTTGCCGCCGTGAAGCTGGGCGAGAACTGTCCCTGACCGGAGCCGCTTCCGGCGGCACCGCCGCTCAGTTGCGCTGGTAACCCGGGTGGATGCCGGGCGTCAGCCCGTGCCGGTCGGCGAGCTGCCGCAGCATGGATTCGAGATCTGCCTTCTGTTTGCTGGTCAAACCCTCGGTCATCGCCGCTTCATGTTCGGCCGCGACCTGGCCCAGTAGGGACAGGGTGGCTGACCCTTCGCCGGTGAGGTGGAGTTCGTGGTTGCGGCGATCGGTGGCGCTGCGACGTCGTTCGACCAGCCCCCGGTCCTCCAACCCGTCCACCAGGGCGACCAGTCGGCTGGGTGGCGTGCCCAGCTGGGCGGCGATCGCGCGCTGACTCTGTCCCGGGCTACGGCCGATGAGCCTGAGCAGGCCGGATTCGGGCCGACTGAGGTCGAGGGCGCCGGCGCGTTCCCCGAACTGCTCGGCCGCGTAGGCGCCGAGTTGGGCGAGCAAGAAGGCGACCTGGGTTCGCGGCTTCGTCACGCCAGTAACCATACACATTGACAATCGTTTCAATGTGTAACTATTTTGGGAGTGATTTATTCTTCCAACTCAAGGGGTCGACATGTCAATCCGCACCAGCCATCGCCAATCAGGGCCGCCGTTGGCAGTCCCCGCGGCCGTGGCCCTCGGCCTCACCGTGGCCGCCGCCCTGGTGTTCGCGCGCGGCCCGCGCCCGGCTACCGACGGCACAACCGCGCTGGCCTACCTGCAGGCCCATCGGGCTCAGGTTCGGGTGCTCGCCTTCCTCGTGTTCGCAACGGCGTTCCCGATCGGCGTGTACAGCGCGACGATGTACCGGCGCCTGCGACGGCTGGGCATCACGGCGCCGGGAGCGGCGATCGCCCTGGTCGGCGGAACGTTGGCCTCGGCGTCGCTGGTGCTGTCGGGGTTGGTCAGCTGGGCCGCGGCCGAGGCTGCCCCGGACCTCGCCCCCGGAGTCGCCCGGGCCCTGGTCGACCTCGCCTTCGCTGCCGGTGGTCCGGGCTTCGCGGTTCCGCTCGCCCTGCTCCTGGCCGGTGTCGCGGTGCCGGTACTCATGCTGCGGATCAATGCCCGCGCGCTCAGCTGGTTCGGTCTCGCGCTGGCCGTCGCCGGTGTACTGGCGAGTCTGAGCTTGCTAAGTTCGGCGCTGTACCCGCTGCTGCCGGTGGTTCGATTCGGCGGTCTGGTCTGGCTGATCGTCGCTGGTGTCTTGCTTCCGCTCACGCGCCATCAGGTCTCGGCAACTGACCGATGACCTGGCCGTTCCGCTTCGGCGGGGCCGGGGCCGGGGTCGGTCCGGTCGCGGCCCGGGACGCCCGAGTGCGCCGGGTCGAGAACTCGGCTTCGGGCGGCTGCTCCTGCTCGTCCCTGCCCCACGGTGACCCGACGAGCGTCACCATCGCGATGAGGATCGCAACGCACCACCAGTGCCCACCATGGCGACAGCCGCGGACCGGGCCTACGTCGCGCGCCGAAGATCGAAAAATTCCAGCCCGGGCATGTGAGCCAACTGGACTTCTACGTCAACATCGTCGACGACCAGTTCCGCGACCATCGCAAGCACGCACCAACGGTCGGCATCCTGCTATGCCCCGACAAAACGATGTCGTGGTCGAGTACGCCATCCGCGGGCGCAGCACGGCGCTGACGCTCAACCGGTACACGCTCGCCGGGCTGAGCACGGCTGAGCAAATCTCGCGCTGTGAATGCTCTCGCCGGCGGTGCTGCTCACCCTGCAGCGGGAAACCAGCCCGTCGAAGAGTCATCGATCCGTCGCCAGAGTTCCGGCGCGGCTGCCGAAGTTTCGAGGATGTCGGTCAGCCACCAGGTCTGGTCGGGGTTCCAGCCGGCGAGAACGGTCCATTTCCCGTCGTCGGCGATGGGCAGCGCGCGGGTAGCACTGGTGAGGTAGCCGGCGACGGTCAGGTGCACCGCGTCCCAGTCAGCCGCCACCGCCTCCCAGTCGGGAATGAACCAGCGTTCGACCCGGCCGGTTGTGCGATACCAGTCGTGGCGACGACCGTCAGTTACCTCAAGCGGATATTGCTGGACCAGGAGCGTCCAGGCCATCGGGCCGTCGACCTCCCAGACCCGTGGCTCGTCGAGTGTGCGCAGCTGCCATACGGCAGCGTGGGGCTCTCGGAGGCTATCCTCCCGCCAAGCCAGCTCTGCCGACCCAAGACCAGCAAGCGGTCGTGCCGTGGTGCATATTGATGTCAGCGCAGGGGTGGACCACCAGCGGCCAGTGACAGGAGCCTCCGGGTCGGTGGGCCGGGTAGTGGCCGCCTGTTCATCAGCGATCACGTCGGCACGCCATCGATCCAGTCGCTCAGCCAGACCAATCAACACTGGGGGAGTCGGAGCGCCGGAATTGTCGTCGAAAAAGCTTGTGTAACGCAGGGCGGACAGCTCCACCGGCTCAGTCCACCAGGCCGCGGCCGGCGCAGTGCTCACGGCTGAAGCAATGAGTTCCAACGCATGCATTACTGCCGGGTGCGCAGCTATGACATCCGCATCATGCGGCGCCTGCCAGTACAGGGCGTGGCTGATCGTCTCCTCCACCGCATCCACGAACAAGATCGGATCCTGCCGCGACTGCAACGACTCTGAGTCGAAGGCGCGCAGCGCATCGACCAAATCTCGTCGCCGAACCTCATCAGCACCGTGGTGCGCCGCTTCGATCAGCGCTGAACACACGTCGCGGTCGAGCTGCCGAGCGACCGCGAGACATAGCCCGCGGCCTCGTGGACCGGCTAGCAGGTCGGCGGAGGTCAGCTCTAACACCGTCGCAAGAATACGCCGAGCGCTTGCTTGTCGCCCGATCTACGTGAGGCCGACGACCGGGATTCTCTTCTGGCTGTGCTGGTGGCGACGGGGTTGTTCGTTGTCGCTCCCGTCCGCCAAAGCTTTGGCTCGTCAGGCTGGGTGTACGTCGTTGCGGTAGGGGCGGAGTCCGTTCCGGACGGTGTGGCCGATCATGCTGCGGCTGGCCCTCGTGACCCGTCTTTGCGAGGCGTCGAAATCAGTTTTGAAGGTCACGAGCGGCCGGGCGCCCACCTGGACATCGGCCTGGTGTCGGCAACCTAACCCCGGTCGGAGAGGTGGCCAGGGGCAGGATCGAACTGCCGACCTACCGCTTTTCAGGCGGTCGCTCGTACCAACTGAGCTACCTGGCCGTACGACCCGCAACCTCGTGAGCCGCGGATCGCGATGAGTCTACCCAACCCCGGAAGCCAGTTCAGCCACGGCCTCGTCGTAGCGATCCCACACCACGGCAGCCACCGCGGGATGCGCGCCGATCGGTGCGGCGACGGCCTCGGCCCCCAACGCGATCCCGTGCCGACGCAACTGATCGTTGAAGTGGCCCGGCGCCAGCAGGTAGCTGGCCACGTCCACCTCCTCCGGCACGCCCTGCGCCCACTCCGGATCGGTCAGCATCCGCGGCAGCACCCGGATCGGCTCGTTCTCGCGGTCGCTCAGCCACTGCTGCAGCCGAAGTCCGACCGCGGTCAGCTGCGCGAAGGACTCCGGATCGGACGAGCCGGCCCCGAACAGCAGGACGTCCACGGCCTCGTCGCGGTCGACCAGCAACCGTTCCAGCACCACCCGGGTGATGCGGTCGTCCGGCCCCAGTTGCCGCGCCACCACCGTCTCCGGCCGGGAGTCCACCGCCGAGGCGATGTCGACCTTGACGTGGTAGCCGGTAGAGAGCAGTAACGGCACCACGACGACCGGGCCGGCCAGCGACGACAGTGCCTCGGGCAACGACGGCTCGGCCCGCTCCAACCAGGCCAGTTGGACCGACACGTCCGGCCGCAAGGTCCGCACTCGCATCACCAGCCGGCGGATCTCGGCCAGTCCGTTCGGGTCCGCGGTGCCGTGGGCGACCGCCAGCAGTGTGGTCATGATCCGTCAACGCTACGCAGCCCCGCCAGCACAAAATGCGAGAAGCCCCGGAGCGAACTCCGGGGCTTCTCGATCCTGCGACCGCGACGGGACTTGAACCCGCGACCTCCGCCGTGACAGGGCGGCACGCTAACCAACTGCGCTACGCGGCCTAGGTGAAACAGCCGTGCGACCGTCTCTCAACGGCCTCGCGAGACTTTACTACCTCTGGCTACCGAGAAGAAATCGGCGTACCCCCAACGGGATTCGAACCCGTGCTACCGCCGTGAAAGGGCGGCGTCCTGGGCCTCTAGACGATGGGGGCCAGAACAACCGGTCCATCGTAGCTGACCGGTGAACCGGCATCGGACCGGATCGAGCTCACTGCTGGACGGCGTCGGCGGGAAGCAGCTCATAGCGCGGGTTGGCCAGGGCCAGGTGGCCCTTGTACTCGCCGACCGTGCCGGTCACCCGGACGATCGAGCCCGGTTCGATGCCGGGGATCCGGGTCCGGCCGAAGAACAGCAGCCGCATGCCGCCGGTCTTGTCGAACACCTGGGCCTCCAGTGACTTCCCGGCTGCCGTACCGACCTGGACGATCTTGATCCGTCCCTCGATGGTGACCCGCTGCTTCCACTTCACCGAGGCGATCGGCAGCACACCGTTCTCGTCCGGCTGCACCTCGGGCTCGGGCTGGGGCTCCGGATCGTCCAGCGCGCCGGCCTCGTCGGTCAGCGCCGCTCGTTCGGCCGCCTTGGTCCGCTGCTTCTCCAGCTCCTGCTCCTGGCGCTCGTCCAAGGTGGTGTCGAAGGGCACGATGGTGGCCGACACGTGCGGGATCTTGGCCATCGCGGCCGCGATCCGATCCGCCGTCCGGTCGTGCAGGATGCGCTGGGACACCCGCTTGAAGGTCCGGCGGGGCAACAGCACCGTGACCTCGGCCCGATCGCCGATGACGGCCCCGAGCGCGGTCTCGGCCACGGCCCGGATCAGCCGGCGGTCCGGGCACTCGACGATCTCCAATGGCACCCGCTCACCGAGGCCGCGGTCGACCCAGTCCTGGCCCAGTTGGTCGGCGGCGTCGTTGTCGAGGGAGATGTGCACCGCCCGCAGGTCGGTCGGGCGCAGGCTGCCGGCGTACCGCAAGGCCCGGACGACGGCCAGGTCCAGCCGGTCCACCATCACCAGCACGACGTGGCGGGCGTAGTTCGGTCCGCGCGATCCCCGGGAGCCGATCGCGTTGGTGACCAGGTCCAGTGACCGAGCTTCGGCCCGGTACTGCTGGTTGAGCCGCATCAGCAGCAGCCACAACAGCGGCGCCACCAACAGCACCACCCAGGCGCCCTCGGTGAACTTGACCACCGCGGTGATGATGACGACGGCCAGCGAGAGCGCCCCGCCGCTGGCGTTGATCCACCACTTGTACTTCCAGCCCTGTTCCTTGTGGATGGTGTGGTACTTGGCCATCCCGAAGCCGGCCAGGGTGAAGCCGGTGAACACCCCCAGCGAATAGAACGGAACCAGCTTGTCGACGTTCGCCTTGCCGACGATCAGCAGGATGACCGAGAGGAAGGTCAGGATGATGATGCCGTTGCTGAAGGCCAGCCGATGCCCGCGGCGGGTCAGTTGCCGGGGCAGGAACGAGTCCTCGGCCACGAAGTTGGCCAGGAACGGGAAGCCGGTGAACGGGGTGTTCGCCCCGGTGATCAGGATCAGCGCGGTCGCGATCTGGACGATGATGAAGCCGATGTGCCCGATCGCCCCGGTCCCGAAACAGGCCTGTGCGACCTGGGAGATCACGGTCGGGGTGCCGTCGTGGAACGGAGCCGAGCGGGTCTCCATCGACAGGTAGCCGATGCCGACGACCAGGAAGCCCAGCATCGAGGCCATGATCACCAGGGTGCGACGCGCGTTCGGTCCGTTCGGGGTCTTGAACGCGCTGACGCCGTCGGAGATCGCCTCCAGCCCGGTCAGCGAGGCACCACCGTTGGCGAAGGCCTTGAGCAGGTAGAAGATCGCGAACGACGACAGGATCGCGTGACCCTTGTCCTCGATCGGAAGTTGGTGTTCACCGCCGACGGTGCGATTGATCGCGTACTGCGGCAGGTCCCCGAAGATCTCCCGGGCCACGCCGACGACGATGACGGCGGTGGCTGAGAGGAAGAAGAAATAGGTCGGGAACGCGAACGCCTGGCCGGCCTCGCGGATGCCGCGCAGGTTGCCGTAGGCCAGCAGGATGATCAGGACGACACAGATCTCGATCTTGTACGGCGTCAACTGGTGGATGGCCGAGGTGATCGCGGCGACCGCGGCCGCAGTCTGCACCGCCACCGTCACGACATAGTCGATGAGCAGGGCCACGGCCGCTACCTGGGCCATCTTGTAGCCGAAGTTCTCCCGGCAGACGACGTAGGAACCGCCGGCCCGGGTGTAGGCCATGACGACCTCGCGGTAGGAGAGCGTCATCAGCACCAGGATGACCAGGATGACCGCGGTCATCGGCGCCAGGATGTGGAACCCGGCCAGCCCGAACACACCCAGCAGGACGATCAGCATCTCCTCGGTGCCGTAGGCCGAGGACGAGATGCAGTCACTGGACAGCACGCCGAGGGCGAGCCGCTTGGACAGCTTCTCCTCATGCATCTGCGAACTGACCAGCGGTGGTCCGAGCAGCACCCGTTTCACCTTGTAGCCGAGGCGTTCGGGGACGGAGACGGTGGTCGCGAGCGCGGGCGCGGCGGCCTGCTCGGTGCGCTCCGTCTGAGTGCTGCTCATGCGGTGAAGGCTACGACGACGAAGTGACGGGCGCGCATTGCCTGACCTACCAACCCTCGGCCGGACGGATCAACCCGACCGGCTCGCCGCCGCCGAGCACCGGGATGGTGGTCAGCTCTCCCACCTCTACACCGAGGTGACCGAGCGCCCGGGCGACCGCGACGTCGGCCGCCCGGGACGCTCCGTCGTCGATCTTGATCGCCACCGCGCCGCCGTCGGGCAACGCGGCCGCGAAGCCGCCTTCGGCTCCGTCCTTGGCGATGAGGCCACCGATCCGCTGCATCAGCACGGTGGCGGCGCGATCATTTCCCCCGACCAGATAGGGGTGTTCTCGCATGGCCTCAGCCACCCGCCGGCCGTCGTCGTCGGTGCCGTTGGCCAGCCGGGCGAACGCGCGAGCCACCCCGGTCAGGCTGATCCCGAACAGCGGGGCACCACAGCCGTCAATCGCCGTGGCGGCCACCGGCTCGCCGGCCAGGTCGGCCACCGCGGCAGCCAGTCGCTGCTGCAACGGATGCTGGGCTGCGGTGTAACCCGACATGGGCCAGCCGTTGGCCAGACAGGTGATCAGCATCGCGGTGTGCTTGCCCGAGCAGTTCATCGCCAGCCGGCGTTCGTGCTGGCCCTGGCTGAGATAGGCCCGGCGCTCGGCCACGCCCAGGGGAAGGTCGGGTGGGCATTCCAGGTCGGACTCGGTCAGGCCGGCGTTGGTCAGCGTCGCCTCGATCAGCCGCAGGTGTTCACCCGAGCCGGAGTGCGAGGCCGCGGCCAGCGCGATCTCGGTCGGATCCAGCTGGGCCCCGGCCCGCAGCATCCCGGTGGCCTGCAGCGGCTTGAGGGACGAGCGGGCGAAGACGATCTGGTTCGGGTCGCCGAGGGAGAGCCGGACGGAGCCGTCGGCGTCGAGCACGATGACGTGGCCGGTGTGTACCGACTCGACCACGCCGTTGCGCTCCACCTCGACCAGCCGCACGCCGGTGGACAGTCTGATCACGGGAGTCGATTGTGCCTCTGTGGTCGAAGGGTCGCGGACCCGGTCCGGTTCGAGCTGCCGGTCCCGGCCCGTCAGGTGTTGCTAGAGGGGCCGCATTCCGAGCAACCGCAGTTCGCCGATGGCGGGGCCGTCCTTCTCGATGACCGCGGTGATCCAGCCGCCCTCGCGGCCGTGTTGCCGCAGCGCCGCCGGGTCGGCCGGCAGGTCGACCGGCCCGAACTCCCGGTTCTCCCAGTTCATCCGGGCCTGGTGCCCGGCCTGGGCCAGTGGCAGCACCGATTCGCCCTTGGCCAGCGAATCCCGGGTGCTGGTCAGCCAGGCCAGCGCGTCGTCCAGGGCACTGACCAGCGCTCCGTTGCCGTCGCACCAGGTCGCCACCAGCTCCGGCCGGGTCCGGGCGACGCGGCTGCCGGAGGTGTAGGAGCCGGCCGCCAGCGACAGGCCGAGCTGGCCGCCGTGCAGACCGGTCAAGGCCAGCGCCTCGGCCAGGATGTGTGGCAGTCCGATGACCCGGGCGATGGCGATGTCCTGTTCGGCCGCCGTGGTCGGTACCGGCCGGGCGCCGAGGTCGCACAGCAACACCGCGACCGACAGCCACGCCGCCAGGTCGGTGTCGTTCTCCAGGATCAGCGACCAGGGGGCATCCCGGAACAGCATCGGGTCCGAGGCCAGGAAGCCGGAGGACTCGTTACCGGCCAGCGGATGACCGCCGACGAACCGGACGCCCGGCAGCCGCTCGGCGATCAGCGGCAGCACCGGCGTCTTGAGCGTCCCGACATCGGTCAGCACCGCGTCCGGCTCAAGCGCGGGCCGGATCTGGTCGAGAGCGGCCGGGATATCGGGCAACGGCATGGCCAGCACGACCAGGTCGGCGCCGGTCACGGCATCGGCGGCCGACAGAGCCAGTTCGTAACCGGAGCCCCGGGCCGCACCGGCCTCGTTGGGGTCGGGGTCGTAGCCGACCACGCGGTATCCGCCCCGGGCCAGGGCCTGCAGGACGGATCCGCCGATCATGCCGAGACCGAGGACAGCGATACGACGAAACTGTGGGGGCACCTGATCAAAGTATCCGCAGACATCGCCTCAGATGATCGCTCGGTTGCTGAGCGTGATCGTTCCGATGCCGGGCTGACACCTTCTTCGCGGTTTCCCACTTTGCCCGGCCCGCGATCCGTGCCAGGATTTGACCGAGCGCACGGGGCTCGATTCCAGATTCACGGCGGATGTTCGTCGACGGCACGGCGAAGTGTGGAAGAGGTTGAGCTGCTCATGGCACAAGCCGGGTACGCGGTGGCGGCGTTCCGAGACGGCGGCGTCTGGCACTGCGATGCGCTTCCCAACGGAGTTCTGCACGATCTGGGCGTGTTGCTGTCCGCCCTACGCTCGCAGCCGCCGGAGGGCGGCCCGTTCGTCATCGCCTGTGTGGATGACGAGTTCTTCCTGATCGCGCGCTCGCATGGGCCGCGGATCGACCTGCTGCTGTCGGACCTGACCGCGTCGGTCGAGTTCCCGCTGGCCGCGCAGGTCCTGGAACGGCTCGGCGAGGATCCGCCCGAGGACGACGAGCTGGACGAAGTCTGGCCGATCGGCGAGCTCGACCTGTTCAGCGACCTGGAACTGGGCGAGGACGAGATGGAGACGATCCTCGACGACCTGGACGCCTATCCCGAGGAGATGCTCGACACGGTGCTCGACCGGATCGGGTTGGAGGATGAGTTCGCCCGGGCACGGATGGCGGCTGGCCGGGTGCCGTTGTGAGCCTGTTCGCCTTTGCCGTCATCGGTAAGCCCGGATCGTTCGAGGTGTCCGAGGTCGATCTGACCGACTGTGAGTCGGTGGACGACGTGGCCGCCCTGTTGTCCGACTACGTCGCGCCGATCCGGCTGCTGGGCGTCGAACAGGACGACGAGTACGCGGTGCTGGCCCGGCTGTCGGACGATTCGCTGCGGGTGTTCCTGTCCAACGGACACGCCGCCGACGACTACCCGGTGGCGCAATTGTTCGCCGACGAACTGGAAGAGGTCGGCGGCGACCCGCTCGATGGGGACGAGGACGCGCCGGCCGGCGTGCACGATGCGGCCCCGTTCGGTGATCCCGCGGTGCTGGCCGACCTGGGCGTGCCCGGTTCCTTGCTGCTCGAGCTCGCGCTGCACGAGGGCACGCTGCCCTCGGACCTGCTCGACACGGTCTGTGAGCGGCTCGGTTGTGCGGAGGCCCTGGACGGCCTGCGCGGGTGACTTCTGCGTTCGCCGCGGGCTTCGCCGAGCCGATGGGCGTGGCCCTGTCCGTTGCCGTTTCCGCCTTGGCTACCGGTGATGTGCCGGTCGGCGCGGTTGTTCTCGGGCCCGACGGAGCGGTGCTGGGGCAGGGCTGGAACCAGCGGGAGGCCCGGTCGGATGTGACCGCGCATGCCGAGCTGGTGGCCTTGCGTGCGGCCGGCGCCGCGCTGGGTTCGTGGCAGTTGACCGGTTGCACCCTGGTGGCGACCTTGGAGCCCTGCGTGATGTGCGCCGGGGCGCTCGTGCAGGCGCGGGTCGCGCGGGTGGTGTTCGGTGCCTGGGACGACAAGGCCGGCGCCTGCGGGTCGGTCTGGGACCTGGTGCGGGATCGGCGGTCCAACCATCGGGTCGAGGTGTACGGCGGCCTCCGTTCGGAGGAGTGTGCGGAACTGCTGCGGGCCTTCTTCGCTTCGCGTCGCTGAGGCTGGCTGTCTCCGCGGGCTTCGTCCGACCGAGATACGTACCGGTCGCCATGGCGTGCGGTGGGTATCTCGGACGGCGGCCGGCTGCGCGCTGGCGGCCTGATTTCGTGGCCACGCGCCCGGCCGGTATTGTTTCCGCCGGTGGCGTGTCCGAGCGGCCGAAGGAGCACGCCTCGAAAGCGTGTGAGGTGAAAGCCTCCGTGGGTTCAAATCCCACCGCCACCGCCAGTTGGGCCTCTTTCACACCCCCGGCACGCCGGGCGGCGCGAAGGAGGCCCAATTTCGTTCTTCCGCCGGGATCCGGCAGTCCAACGAGATCGGCCATTTCTTGCGTCTGGTTGTGGGCGTAGGTGCGTGCAGCGGTCAGCAGGTTGGTGGCGAGCATCTGGCGGTAGAGCTGTTGCTGCTCGCCGGAGGTTGGGTCGTCTGAGTCCACTAGGATTTGCTCGAACATGGCTCGGTTGATCTGCCGCTTCACAGTGCTGGAGGCGCAGCGGTAGGTGTGCCCTAGATCGGTGAGAAAGCCGATTGCTGCATCTAGGGCCGTGGCCACCTGCTGCATGGTGCCGGCGAGTTGGATGAGCTTCCGTTCGACGGCCGCCAGTTGGTGGGCAATCCGTTCCTGCTCCGTCTTCATCAGGTCGAGCGGGATGGCTCCGGCGTAGTGGGCTTGGAGCAGCTTCAGCCGCTCGTCGTTGAGCCGGGATTGTT
>CAZZZW010000022.1:3560-8066 GCA_964658795.1 Phormidium nigroviride PCC 7112 | reverse complement strand
TGTTCACGGGTGAGTGCGGCCTGTTCGGATTGGCGCTGGCCGTGGAGCAGTTCGAATTCGGCGGTCAGGTAGCGGCGGAGCGCGTCGGCGTCGTCGGCAGCTAGCTGGTTGTGCGGTTGGTCGTAGAGCTGGGCTACGCGCTCTTCGAGTATTTCGATGCGGATGGCCGGTTGTTGGCAGGTGGTGCGTTTCTGGTGCCGGCCGACGCAGAGGAAGTAGGGGTAGACGGTGCCGTGTCGGTTGGTGTTGTGGCTGACGATCATGCGGGAGGAGCAGCGGCCGCAGTAGAGGGAGCTCTTGAGGTAGTGGGTGTGGGTGCGGTGCTTCTCGCCCTTCTGGTTGCGGCTGGATAGCAGGTTCTGGACGTGTTGCCAGGTTTCGATCGCGACGAGTGGCTGGTGGTTGCCGTCGTAGACGGCACCGCCGTAGTTGACCGAGATCGGCGACTACATCGCCCGCTACCACCACCGACCCCACTCCGGAATCGGCTACCGCACCCCCACCGAAGTCGCCGCCACCTAGCGACCTAACCCAGAAGCAGAAGACCTACAAACCCCAGCGACCTGAACCGACAACAACGACGGGGTCCACGTCACACGTGTGCTTAGCCGGGAAGGCCGCGGTGTAGTCCCAGGCGCTAAGAGAGTCCGACAGGAGAACCGCGGCGCCGATGACGCGCTCGCCGGCAGCTCTAAAGACCTCGGCCGTGGCAAGACCCCAACGAGGACAGTCACTTGATCCTCGACTTCCCTTCATCTGGGGAGCACTCGCCTGACCAGAGTCGGCTTAGACGAATGCGAGACAAGCACTGTGGTAAAGCGACCCCTTCGGCACTTGGACGGTTGCGCTCGCAGCACCGTCCACACCAGTCACGTACGCGAAGTCATCGACATGGAGTGCGAGGATCGCGCCCGGGTCGTCGAGTGGCTCAAATTGCGTGATCGTGGCGTCGAGGACGACCTCGCCGATCACGTCCGGGCGTCCAGCGGACCTCTCTCGTCTGTCGACTATCTCAATGACCCAGATGTATCGCGACATGGGTGCTCGCCGGAACGCCTCAGCCAGGACCTGCGGTACGGCTCGGGCGACGAGGTTCTGTTTGAAGGTGGTCGACTCGACCAGAAACGTGCGAACCGTTGATCGCTCAAGAGAATCCGTGCGGGCGTCGGCTGCCTCAAGGGTGGAGCCGGCCATTAACGGCGCTCGCCGGTACCCCTCGATCCAGCTGCGACCTACGGCTTCGGCACGTTCAGCATCCAGGTACGCCTTTGGGAGCAGCGGCAGGTAGGCCGTAAGCCACGGTTTGTGCGCCTCTTCTGGCTCGTTCCACGGATCGTCGGCGAGCAGGTAGGGACCTCGCGCGTCGTCGTGGCGCCAAAGTTGGACAACCGAGTTGCCCCCAGATCCGACCCGTTTATAAGCAACCATCGTCCACGCGTGGGTCTTTGAGATAATTACCGGCGGCAGGCGCGAATTGATGTAGCGGCACACAATTCCGTAAAGACGGAGGCCCCGCGCTGCCGCTTCATCTGCATGGGTCTCCGGAAGCTTCTTGCCCGTCGGACTCAGCCCTAGGGCCGACATGGCAGAGATGAGTTGAAACGCCGAGAGGCCGTCGCTTGGCAACTGCCGACCGACGACGACTCCACCCAGCGCAGCGTCATATATCTCTGCAGGAAGTCGTTTGGGTTGTCCGTGAACGAGCGAGCCGTGTCGCAGCACCATCCAGAGGGCCGCATGCGCGCAACGTAGTAGCTGGGTGTCTTGGCTAATGAAGGGCATCGCGCGAACGCTGAACGGCCAGCCAAAAAGGTCGACCGATTCGGTTCCCTCACAGCGCACGGCGTCGTCGAGTTCAGGGGGAGCAACGATCATCGTGCGACCAACGGGTGCCACCGGGAGCGGGCGCAGGACCGCGTAGCCGCGATATGCGTCTTCCAGGCCGGAGAGGTCCAAGACTTCAGGGTCCACGACCCGCGTGAAGAAGTGCAGTCGATGACAGACAGATGGGTAGCGTCGGAAGGCGCCGTTGTAGAAGCGCGCGAGTTGGCTCCGCCAGTCAGCGTCGATGTACCGTGGCTCTTTGACGATGCAAACAACCCCGTGGGATCGGGCGATCTCAAAGATTCGTCTCAGTGGCCCGCTCGCGCCTTGATGCGCGTAGTCATCGACCAATCCTTCCCAGGTCGTCGCATCGGACATGGAATAGACGGTCGGCGCTTGCCCGCTGGGACTCCACTCCGTCAACCCGAGAACCATCGCTGCGCCTCCCTGCCTGAGGCTCGCTGCCCGAGGCGAGAGACAGCCTAGCGACGGTTCAGACGAAACCGTTGGTCATCGGGATCGTGTTCACACGGCCAATCAATACAGCCGAACCTCGGCCGTAGCTCGCTCAGCTTCACGTTCGGACTCACGGATGCGATCAAGCTGTTCCCGCAAGTCGGCACTGACGATGCCTGCGTCGAACTCGAGTATGTCGGCGAGGCTGCGCGTCGTAGGTTCCCCGGGCACCGATGCTCGGTGCCCGGACTCATTCTGAGTCGTCATGCCGTCATCCTTTGGGTGGCTGGTCGGTCCTTAAGGACCGTATACGCGGAGTGTGACAACTTAGTTACCGGAGCACAGGGAAGTTACCCGGTGTGGTCGACAGATTCAGTTCAGACCATCTGGCTAGAACACGCCTGAGCCCCGGCGATCAGCTGCTTGGCTGGGCACGGAGCGTCGTGAGGAACGCTGCGACAGCTCGCTGTTCACTGTCGGAGAGCGCTTGAGCAGATAGCGCTTCCGCGAGTACCCCAGCCGGCACCTTCGGTCGATCGCCGTCGGTTACGTCGTAACCGGCGAGCTCCATCAGCGCCATATACGAGACCCCAAAATGCTCGGCGACCCGACGAAGCACGTGCGGCGACGGCGCCTGGACGTTGCCTCGTTCAAGTTTCAGCAGGTAGGCGCTGGAGATGCCCGCCGCGCTAGCCACGGCGCGGAGAGTCTCCTGTCGCAGGTCGCGAAGTTGGCTCAGCTCAGTGCCCAGGGTGCGGGGCGCTCCGTCAGTCACGGACGGCAGTCGCGCACGGCCGTGTACGCGCCCATCAGTTCGTACCTCATGAACTCAAGGTATTCCCGTTTACCAAAGTTGACAAGTTTCTTGGATGTGTTTACCGTAGTAAACGCCAATCACTTTCGTGTACGCACCGAGCTAGGAGCTCAGATGACCAGCACGCCGGAGTCCGCAAGCAGCCCAGATGACGCCCTTTCCCACCGCATCAAGGGGAGCATCCCGATCTTCATTGACGGCTCGAAGTATGAGACGCACGGCCATCAGCTGACGGGAGCGCAGGTGCGCAAGCTGGTGAAGCCACCAGTCGGTGAGGACCGTGACCTGTGGCTCGACATCGTGGACAAGCTTGACGAGCTCATCCCCGATGACAAGGTCGTCGAGATCGAGGCAAAAATGCGCTTCTTCACCGTTCCCAGCGTCATCAACCCGGGCACGGTAAACCACTGCAAGCTGACCGGGACCACGGAGCAGTCGTGACCGCCGGAACAGTCAGCATGCTTCGGCACCAGGACCAGCAGTTCCTGGCCGACTCGGCGCTAACCCACACGGTTGCTACCGACGGCCAGTTCGTCGACCTGATCATCACAGGTTTTCCTACCGCCCCCGGGCTAGCACCGGGCAAGGTCGACATGCTCATTCGGTTGCCTCTCGGGTTCCCCGACGCCGGGCCGGACATGTTCTGGGTCTCGCCGAACATCGCCACGGTTGTCGGCCAGCCTGTCGCCGGCACCGAGTTGACCGAGGTGTTCGCGAACCGTGCTTGGCAGAGGTGGAGCCGCCACATCGCAGGACAGTGGCGGCCCGGGATCGACAACCTGGAGACCTACCTGGCCTACGTTCGGCGCTGCCTGCGGCAGGCTGGAGGGAACTGATGCGGACGCGCATCGCGCTCACCGAGGACCAGTTCGACCAGTTCGCGCAAGGCCTCGACGCCGACGAGGAGCTCGCCGCGGTGATCGCGGCTGGCCTCGTCTGCGACGCCCGCCCCGTAGAGCCCGACGGTAACGCAGGCGTGGACGCCCATGGAGATTCCGGCGTGAATTTCACGATCGGCGCGGCGGCGGAGTTGCGTGTGCGAACCGGTGCGGGCAGCTGCGATGGCGACGGCGCCGAGGTGTCGCTGCTGGCGCGGACGATTTCCTGGGTGCCCGACGACGCGTACTTGCGGCGGACTGGTGTTGGTCTGTCGATCAGATCGGCAGGGTGGGTGCCTGCATTCCGCAGTGCGGTCGGCGACGGCCTGATCCCCGTGTTCGTGCACACCCACCCCGCTGGTGAGGCCGAGTTCTCACACTGGGACAACGAGGTCGATGCGGCTCTCGCGTCCACCGCCCGGTATTTCGGCGCGCAGGGCTACGCCTCCATCGTGTTCGCCGGTCGCGCCGACGCACCGGCGGCGGTCGCCCGGATGTGCCTGTTCCCCACGGACGCCAGCGCGGACGCCGAGG
>CAZZZW010000022.1:0-3550 GCA_964658795.1 Phormidium nigroviride PCC 7112 | reverse complement strand
GAGGAGCAGGCGTCAACCGCCGGGCCAGCGCCAGAACTCGCCATCGTCAACGCGATCCGCGTTGCTGGCCAGTCGGTCCGATTGCTCCTGCCGCCCGTGGGTCGGTCGCGGCCCGGACACTCGCAGCCGGAACAGGATGGCGCGCAGGTGCCGGACGGTCCGGCTGAGACCTTCGACCGGCAGGTCCGCATGCTCGGCATTGATGGCCAGAGCACATTGCACGCCGTGCGCGCCGCGGTCATCGGCGCAGGCGGGACCGGTTCGGCCGTGGCCGTCCAACTCGCCCGCCTGGGCATCGGCGAGATCACCCTGGTCGACGACGACGAGGTCACCGCGCCCACCCCGACGCGCGGGCACGGCATGCGGGTCAAGGACCTAGGACGACCGAAGGTGGTGGTCCTGGGCGAGCACCTGCGCAACATCGGCCTGGGCACGCGTGTCGTCGAGGTCAACGCGACGCTGCACACCCCGGCAGCGTTGCGCGGCATCCAGCACGCTGACGTCGTGTTCAGTTGCGTCGACGGTCACGGCGCGCGGCTAATCCTCAACCGCTTCGCCTACGCGCATCTCGCCCCGGTTATCGATCTCGCCGTTCTCGTCGCCGTCACCGATGCTGGCGGTGGCCCGACCCGTCACCATATCGAAGTCGACGGGCGCGTCACCTGGCTCGGACCCGGAACGGCCTGCCTGCTGTGCCGCGGTCGTCTCAATGCCGCACTCGCCTACGCGGAGAACCTCGACCCCGAGGCGCGTCAACGCCTCGCCGGCGAGGGATACGTTGCGGCGGCGGAGACCCCGCAACCGGCGGTCGTCACGCTTACGACGCTCGTCGCCGCGCTCGCCGCCACCGAGTTCCTTCTGCGGCTGACCGGTATTGGGACGGCCGACGCGACCGAACTGCTGCTGCGCCCCCACCTCGGCGACCTGCGGCGCAACCGCATCCCGCAGCGCCCCGGCTGCTTCTGCAGCGACCCGAACTACATCGGCCGCGGCCGACAAGGCCAATACCTGGACCTCATGTGGACCAGGCCGGTATTCGAGGAGCCGGCGTGATCAACCCAGTCCTCGCCTGCCTGTACTCACTGATCAACGGAACGCGGCGGCTACGCCGACGTCCTCGTGCCAAGCTAACCCACCTGGTGACGTTGGCCAGCCGAAGTGATCTGCCGGCCAACATGAATCCGCGCCGGCTCTACCAACTCGGCGAACCCGGCAAGTGGGCCGTCATGACCTGCCCTTGTGGACGAGGGCATTTGATTGAGCTCAACCTGGCCCACCCGGGCAGGGCTCAGTGGCAAGTGAATAGCCAGTCCGGTGGAGGCGCGCCCTCAGTGCGACCGTCGGTCGACGTCCGGGCGGAAAGGCGATGCCACTTCTGGCTTTGTGACGGACGCGTGCGCTGGGTCTGATCCCCACGCCGCGTTCGAAGAGCACGGGCCACCGACCAGACGGGCGAGAATACGCCGGGGCCAGGGGTCAGCTGACACCTCAAGTCGCACGGGCGGCCGGACTGAGCAAGTACTCCCTCATGATGTCCGCGGCCCAGCTGCAGAAGTGTGTCCGGCTCCTGCCGAACGATAACCTGCCAGCGTTCAAGCAGCGAGACTGCTCCGCCAAATGAGGAATTTGACGAACATTGGGAAGATTCGACGGGGGCTAGGGGGTGTCGCCGGCTTCTGGCCCGTCGCCCAACCACTGGTCCGTCAGCGCAGTTGCACCACAGGAGCCTCGACCCGCGGCCCTGCGCGCAGGCCTGGATGCGCGCAACGGCCTTTCGGCGGGGCTTGGCCGACCATCATGGAACTCGGGGATGCCCACCATCCTCGAACCGTGGTATCGATGTACGTCTCTGATCGAATGCTAGGGCCGCTGCTGTCACTAACCTGACGCATTCTGGTCGACGCTTGCAGAGGTGCCGTCTTGCGACGGAGGTGGAAACGCTCCCCGCAAGCGGGCGTGGCGAGGATGTAGCTGGCGTGGCGGTCGAGATACGCAGCTTCGGTCCTGCCTAGCTATAGGGTACGAAGCTAGTCGTGCTGACTTAGGTGACGTCGCAGTCTGATATTCCGAAATGCCCATTGCGTTTGACTCGTGGAGGCGACAGATGGCAGCAGACTTGCCATATATGACGGCTGTTGGCAATGTGCCGTCCATCCTCGATAAGATCCGCGGAGCTGGCACTCCGCCAAAATTCAATATCGAGTTTTTGAAATCAACTCTTGGATTTACGTCGTCTCAGGATCGCCCGTTTCCCAAGATTCTCAAGCAGTTGGGGTTCTTGAACGCCGATGGCACGCCGCTGCCGCGGTACAACGAATACAAGTCTGCTACAACCGGCGGCAAGGCTCTTGCTGCTGGATTGCGCGAGGGCTGGGCACCCGTCTTCCTCGCCGACCAAGCCGCTCATACGAGGTCGGTGGCCGAACTTAAGGAAACGTTCAAGACCGTTACCGGACAGGGTGAGGCAGTCGCACAGAAATTGGCTAGCACGTTCAAGGCTCTTGCATCGAAGGCCGACTGGTCCGAACCTCCCATTGGTGTCGCCGCACAAGCCGACGAGCACGCTCCCGCTGACGCGTCGAGCCGGAGCTTGGAGCAAGTTCCGCTTACCGCAGCGCCAGGTTCCGGTGTGAGCTTGCATCACGACGTTCATGTGCACCTGCCACCCACCTCAGATGTCGCGGTCTACCGGGCGATCTTTCGCGCGCTGCGCGAGGAGCTGCTATGAACGACGAGTCCCTGGTTCGCGATTGGCTGTTCAAGGGCCTTTCAGTCGAGACGATGTTGGATGCGTTGGAAGGTGAAGGCCTCGCCGTTCGGGCAGCGAACGATCCTGGAGCTCTTCAACGAGTTATGCCACTGGAGGAATTCTCGGCCGAGATTCGACGGTCCGCGTTGCGCGCACTTCCTGCGTACCTAGCCTTCTTCTGCATCGAGAACGCCGTGCGGGAGCTGGTATCGGAGCGCATGACGGATTCGAAGGGATCCGATTGGTGGTCTAACGGCGGCGCAAGTAGCGACCTAAAGCGGAAGGTGGAGGGTCGCCAAGAGAAGGAGGGCGTCAACAGATGGCATATCCGTCGAGGAGCTCAGGAGATTTACTACACTGACTTCGGTGATCTCATCACAATCATCCGCAACAACTGGCAAGCTTTCGAGGATCTCTTCCCGGATCAAAACTGGATCGTCAACCGGCTCACGGAGCTCGAAGCGTCGCGGAACATCATCGCCCATAGCAATACCTTGGATGAGCGTGAGCTGACGCGCGTGCGGATGTACGTTCAAGATTGGACTCGCCAGGTCGGATAGGGTGGGATTGCCTCAATAGCGATTGTCTCCACTGTCAACATCGAGCAGCTGGTGTGATGAGTGCGTCGCGGCCGATCTGAGGTGTCGAGGTAGCCGGACACCCGACGGGTGTGAAAGCCATCCCATAGGCTCCGCAGCGATGTTGCGCACCCCGCGCTTTACCGGGTGCGCAACATCGCTTGCAGCGCTGCGGGATTTGGGAGGAGTTCACCGGACGAGGAACGAGTTCGGCGAACGACGG
>CAZZZW010000021.1:0-23832 GCA_964658795.1 Phormidium nigroviride PCC 7112 | reverse complement strand
CCGGAAATGGTGCGACTGGATCTCCAGCCACACCATTTCGGGCCGCACAATGCAGCAAGCAGGGGGTTATACGGCGACCAGTTCCGGCTGGATGAGGGTCGCGGTGGCCGCAGGCCGCAGGCCGACGAACGCCGCCACGCCACCCAGGGCGACCAACCCGGCCGCGATCAGCAGTCCGATCTGGTAGCCGGACAGGAACGCGTCGACCGGGGTGTGACCCACCCGCAGCTGGTGGGACTGCCGGGCGGTCAGGATCGCACCGATCACGGTGATGCCGAGCAGACCGGCCACCTCACGCGAGGCGTTGAAGATGCCGGACGCGACCCCCGCCTCCGACCGGGGCATGGCCTCGAGCACCGAGGCAGTCAGCGGGACGGTCAGGCCACCGCCGATGCCGATCACCGCGAAGGACGGCATCAGATCGGCGAAGCTGGCGTGCTGGCCGAGGAAGCTGACCGAGGCGATGCCGGCCGCCATCAGCAGCATGGCCGCTCCGACCACGCGGTGGACGCCGAGCCGGTGGGTGATCTGCTCGGAGATGACCGCGCCCACGGCCATCAGCAAGGCCATCGGCACGAACGCGGTACCGGCCTTGGTCGCGGAGAAGTCAAGCACGCTCTGCAGGTAGAGGCTGGTGAAGAAATAGATACCGAACAAGCCGAAACCCCACATCACCAGCGCGACCAGGCCGCCGGAGAACACCCTTTCGGAGAAGAGTGAAAGCGCCACCATCGGGGCATCACTACGCAGCTCGAGCCGGATGAACAGCAGACCCAGAGCGGCCGCGAGGGCGAACGAACCGAGGATCAGCGGCGAGGTCCAGCCGCGGGAGCCGCCCTCGATCAGGGCATAGGTCAGGGCGAACAGGGCCAGTGCCGAGGTGACGATGCCGGGCAGGTCCAGGCGTCGGGGCGCGTCGGCCTCGACCGAGTTCGGGATCGCCCACAGGGCCAGGGCGAAGGTGGCGATACCGACCGGCACGTTGATGTAGAAGATCCAGCCCCAGCTGGCGTGCTGGCTGAGCAGGCCCCCGAGCAGCGGACCGACGGCCAGCGCCAGCGCACCCACGCCGCTCCAGATGCCCACCGCGGCCGCCCGCTGGCGCGGCTCGGTGAAGGTGGCCGAGATGATCGCCAGCGTGGTCGGGGTGACCAGGGCAGCGCCGAGACCTTGGATGGCCCGGCTCCCGATCAGCATTTCCACGCTGCCGGAGGCGCCGGCCACCAGCGACGCGACGGTGAAGATGCCCAGTCCGAGCAGGAACAGACGGCGTCGGCCGAACACGTCGGCCAGTCGACCGCCGGCCAGCAGCAGGCTGGCGAAGACCAGGATGTAGGCGCTCACCACCCACTCCAGCCCGGAGATGCTCAGATGCAGGCTGCGCTCGATGGCCGGCATCGCGACGTTGACGATGTTGTTGTCCAGATAGGTCATGAAGGTGGCCAGTGCTACGGCCAGCAGGGTCCAGCGGGATCGGTTCACGGCAGCGTCTCCTATACGTCGTACATGTATGCCGTATAGCAAACCCTCTACGTTGTATAGTTGTCAACATGGCAACTCGATCCGCCTCCAAGAAGGCCGCCGGTCCGGAGCTGAACCGGACGACGCTGGTCAGCCGTGCCCTGGCCATCGCCGACCAAGAGTCTCTGGAGGCAGTGACCATCCGACGCTTGGCGACCGAGTTCGGCGTGACGCCGATGGCGCTCTACTGGCACTTCAAGAACAAGGACGAATTGCTGGCCGCGATGGGGGACGCGTTCTTCGCCGATCTCGAGTTGAGCCCGCTGGAGGCCACCGAGCGTCCGTGGGACGAGCGGTTGCAGTCAGTGCTGGACCTGCTGGTCTCCCGGTTGCGTCAGCACCCGGCATCGACGTCGCTGGCCGCACCACGGATCTTGATCGCGCCACGTGGTCTCGAGATGACCGAGCGGACGCTGCAGTTCCTGCGCGAGGCCGGTTTCGACGTACAGGAGGCGGCCGACATCGCCCGGACCGCGTTGCAGACCGCCCTCATGTTGGTCTCGGGCATGCCCGGCGCGGAGCTCTCGGTCGCCGCCGCAGAACGCGAGGCGGTGCGTCAGGCCAAGCGGGCCTCGATCGCCCAGTTGCCGGCCGACACCTATCCGCGGGTGCGTGAAAGTGTCGACGTGTTGATGGCGTGTGATGACGTCGACGGCTATTTCAGTTATGGAACTGAGCTGTTCGTGGCTGGTGTGGTCGCGCGGCACGGCCGCCTGGCGCTGCGTTAGCGGCTCACCGCACGGCTGGTACGGCCATCCTGGAGCTGGGCCAGCAACTGAGCCAGGGACTGCTGGTCGATGCCGGTGTTGGGCATCACGGCCAACCTCGACAGCGGGAAATTACCCAACAGTTTGACGACGTCCTCGTCCTGACTGAGCAAACCCCGGGCCGTGGCGTGCATGAGTTCGCGCAGTAGGGGGCCACCGGTCGGGTGGGTCATCCATTCGGACAGCGAGGAATCCGGATGCAGCGGCTCTGGTCCGTCGTCGCCCTCGATCGACACCGTCGCGGTCAGCCGGATGTCGCGCGAGGACGCACCGACCTGCAGCTCGACCGGCCGGGTTTCGACCACCCAACGACCTCGACGGACGTGGTAGAAGGCCAGCTGGCGGCGTTCCACCCGGAGCTCCACCGTTCGGGTTTGGCCAGGTTCGACAGAGATCTTCTCAAATGCCACCAGCGAGCGCTCCGGCTGGAACACGGTGCTGTGCGGGTCATGCCGGTAGACCTGAACCACCTCGGCGCCGGCCCGATCGCCGGTGTTGGTGACCGCGACCGTGACCAGCACGCCCTCGGCGTCGGCCGCCGCGACCAGATCGGAGTAGTCAAAGCTCGTGTAGCTCAGCCCGTGTCCGAATGGATAGGCCACCGGCATCGAACGGGTGTCGTAGTGCCGGTAACCGACCAGCAGACCCTCGCCGTAGCGGACCTCGAGCAGGTCGCCGGGGAAGTTCCCATAGGACGGATTGTCCTGTAACCGCAGCGGAATCGTCTCGGCCAGTCGCCCGGACGGAGCGGCCCGGCCGAACAGCAGGTCAGCGATGGCGCCGCCGCCGGCCTGGCCCAGCAGCCACGCCTCGAGCAACGCCGGCACCCGGTCCTGCCAGTCGGCTACCGCCACCGCGGAGCCGTTGGACAGCACCACCGCCAGGTTCGGATTGGCGCCGGCCACCGCCCGGATGAGCCGGATCTGCTCGGCCGGCAGGTCGATGCTGTCCCGATCCCAACCCTCGGACTCGTAGCTGGGCGGCAGGCCGACGAACAGCACGACCTGAGCAGAATCAGCCGCCAGGGCAACGGCTTCCTCGAACAGGCCCGGCTGCTCGGCCTCGATTCCGTAGCCGGCCGCGAACCGCACCGGCCGTTCGGCCAGCCGGGTGATCTCGTCCAGCGCGGTGAGCAGCTCGGTCGGATTGACCTGCGAGCTACCAGCGCCCTGGTAGCGCGGCGTGCGGGCGAACTCCCCGATGACGGCCAGTGAATCGGTGCCGGTAGGGCTCAGTGGCAACAGGCCTCCGTCGTTCTTCAGCAGCACGGCACATTCGGTCGCGGCGGCCCGGGCCAGCCGTTGGTGGCCGGCGACGTCGAACGGGATCGGGTCGTCCAGGGCGGGTTTCGCCTGGCCCAGCAAGGACAAGACCCGAAGCACGGCCCGGTCGAGCACGGCCTCGTCCAGGGTTCCGTCCTGAACCGCCTGCACGATCCGGGCGTCGTTCACCCCGCCGGAGGAAGGCATTTCGAGATCGAGCCCGGCCACCAGTCCCTCGACCCGATCGTTGACCGCGCCCCAGTCCGACATCACCAGGCCGTCGAAGCCCCACTCGTCCCGCAGAACCTGGGTCAGCAGCCACGGATCCTCGGAGGCGTAGGTGCCGTTCACCTTGTTGTACGAGCACATCAACGTCCACGGGCGGGCCCGGACGACCACTCGCTCGAACGCGCTGAGGTAGATCTCGCGCAGGGTCCGCTCGTCGACGATCGCATCGACCCGCAGCCGTTCGGTCTCCTGGTTGTTGGCCGCGAAGTGCTTGAGCGACGTGCCGACGCCCTGGGACTGGACCCCGGTCACGTAGCCGGCGGCCAGTTCGCCGGCCAGCAGCGGATCCTCGGACAGATACTCGAAGTTGCGGCCGCACAGCGGCGATCGCTTGATGTTTATGCCGGGTCCGAGCAGCACGGCGACCCGTTCGGCGCGGGCTTCGGCACCGAGGGCCGCGCCGATCTGATGGGCCAATCGTGGATTCCAGGACGAGCCCAGCCCGGCGGCCGGCGGGAAGCAGGTGGCCGGAACGCTGTTGCCCAGCCCCAGGTGATCGGCCTCGTCCGGCTGCTTGCGCAGGCCGTGGGGGCCGTCGGTCAGCATCACGGCCGGCACGTCGAGTCGCTCGATGCCCTGGGTGTGCCAGAAGTCCGAACCGGAGCACAGCGACGCCTTCTCCGGCAGGGTCAGCCGGCTCAGCAGGTGCTGGTCGGCCTCGGACGGTGCGGTCTCAGTCATGCTTCCAGCATGGCCCTGGCGCTGGCCGGAAGAAACCCCGGTAGCGTCGTGGCAATGGCACTCCTGCACCGGGCCCAGCTGACGCCATCCAAGCTCGAACTGCTGCAAGCCTGGATCCCGACCCAGCCCTGGGCGACCGGTCTCGACCCGGCCGGCTTCAGCCTGATCGGCGCCTACCGGTTCGACGATCCGGCCGACGAGGTGGGCATCGAGACGCATCTGCTGGCGGCGGCCGGCGGCTCGGTGTTGCAGGTGCCGTTGACCTATCGGGCCGCCCCGCTGGCGGGGGTGAGCCCGGCCGGCACGATGCAGCACTCGGTGCTCGGTCCGCGCTGGGTCTATGACGGCACCCAGGATCCGGTCTATCGCCAGGCGTTGCTCACCACGATCGTCACCGGAGCCGAGCAGGCCGAGCTGTTCCTCGAGACCGACCAGGGACGCCAGCGGCGCGAGCCGACCACCTTCGCCCGAGGCACCGGCCGGCCCTCGGCCAGCGTTGCTGATGTCGTCTTCGATGCCCCTGAGGTCCGGGGGAGCACGACGGTACTCAGGGCCGGGCCGATCGAGCTGACGTTGCTGCACGTGCTCGACCCAGGTCCGGTGACCGGCGACGTGCCCGGCCTGATCGGGCGCTGGCCGGGGCAGGACGAGCCGGCCCTGCTCGCCCTCATCCGGGGCCTGGCGTGACCGGTCCAGGCGGCCTGATCGGCGGTCGCTACCGGCTGGAGCGGCGGCTCGCGGCCGGTGGCATGGGTTCGGTATGGCTCGGACAGGACGAACGGCTGCACCGGCCGGTGGCCATCAAGCAGTTGCACGTGCAGCCCGGGCTGAGCCCGGAGGCGGCCGAGCTGGCCAGCCAGCGGGCGATGCGCGAAGCCCGGATCACCGCCCGGCTGCATCACCCGCACGCGGTGCCGGTGTGGGACGTGGTCGACGACAATGGTCTGCCCTGCCTGATCATGCAGTACCTGCCGTCGACCAGCCTGAGCGAGATGCTGCGGGACAAGGGCTCACTGGCGCCCCCGGTGGTCGCGCGGATCGGGGCCGAGGTCGCGTCGGCGTTGGCGGCGGCGCACGAACTGGGCATCGTCCATCGCGACGTCAAGCCGGGCAACGTCCTGATCGCCGAGGACGGCTCGGCGAAGGTCACCGACTTCGGCGTCTCGCACGCGGTGGGCGACGTGTCGCTCACCTCGACCGGACTGGTCACCGGCACGCCGGCCTTCCTCGCTCCTGAGGTTGCTCGCGGTGCCGAGACCGCGTTCTCGGCCGACGTCTACGGGCTCGGGGCGACCCTGTACGACGCACTGGAAGGGCAGCCGCCGTTCGGCACCGACGAGAACCCGATGGCGATGCTGCACAAGGTCGCCTCCGGTCAGGTGATCCCGCCACGGCAGAGCGGTCCGTTGGCACCGTTGTTGTTGCGGATGCTGGCCACCGACCCGCGAGCCCGGCCGCCGATGCTCGATGTCGCCCGTACCCTCGGTGCGCTGGCGGCCGACATCGATGCGGCCACGCCGTTGACGCAGCGGTTCGGCCCGCCCCCGACCGCCACCCAGCGGATCGCCCCGTTGCCGGTCAACCCGACGACGACGATGCCAGTGCTGCCGGTTGCCGACCCGGCTCGGCGTCCCGACGCCGCACGCCCGGGATCAGCCAGCCCGCCACCGAGGTCGAGCCGGTCCGGCCTGATGGCCGCCCTGGTCGTGCTGGTCGTGCTGGCCGCGGCGGTGATCGGATTGCTGCTGGTGCGAAAGCACAATCAGAACAACGCGAATCCGTCCGGGCCGTCCGTGCCGGTCGTCTCGGCGCCGCGCAAGACGGCCTCGGCACCCAAGACCGCATCGCCGCCGACGACGGCATCGGCCCCCTCGACCGATGCCTCGACCCCGCAGAACCCGTCCTCGGCAAACACCGGCGAACCGTCCAGCCCGTCCTCCGATCCGTCGTCGCAATCGAGTGCGAGCAGTCCACCCGCTGGCCCGTCCGGCGCAGAGCTGGCCCAGGCGATCACGGACTACTACGCGTTGCTGCCGTCGAACACGGATGCGGCTTGGAGCCGCCTGACCAAGAACTACCAGAAGAGCACGGCCAAAAACCGAAAGGCGTTCCAGGACTTCTGGAGTTCGATCGATTCGGTCGACGTCGCGAACGCCAGCGGTTCGGCGCCGAACAGTGCCTCAGCCACCATCACCTACCACTATCAGAACGGCAGCACCGTGGTCGAACAGACCAACTACACCTTGGTGCAGCAGGACGGCGTGCTGAAGATC
This sequence comes from Phormidium nigroviride PCC 7112, assembly GCA_964658795.1. GTDB lineage: Bacteria > Actinomycetota > Actinomycetes > Mycobacteriales > Jatrophihabitantaceae > Jatrophihabitans_A. Next base: position 17,040 of record CAZZZW010000021.1, on the reverse strand, counting down.
GACAGTTCGCAGGTGGCGAACAGCCAAAGCCAATAGCGGCGCCGACTCAGCGAAGCCGCGCGCAGGACCAGGGTGGCCGTTTCCGGCCGGAGGTCTGCCTCAGCTCACCAGCGGCCGGACCTCTCGAGCGACGAACTCGACGAACTCCGGCAACTCGCGTCCGCGATCACCCACGCCGAGCAGGATTGCGTGGGTCGCGCCGCCGTCGGTGTAACCGGCGATGGTCTCAGCGACGGACTCCGCACTCGCGTCGCGCTGGACGGTGATGAACGAGATCACGTCGGGCGGGCCTGAGCGGCCGCGGAGTTGGCGACCCGTCGCGGCGTGCGCGCTCGCGGTCCGCATCATCTCCGGGGTGGTGTCACCGGTGAGGATCACGCCATCGGTGACCTCGCCCGCCAGCGTCACAGTCCGCTCCCGGACACCGCCGATCAACAGCGACGGAGGCGTGGTCGGCGGCCAGTCCAGTTTCACCCGATCGAGGGTGACGTACCGCCCGTTGACACTGACCTCATCGCCGGCGAGCAATGCGGCTAACGCCTCGGCATATTCGCGCAGCAGGGTCATCGGCGACGCCTCGAGGGCCCCGACCTGCTGCATCCACTCGGCCACGCCGTGACCGATGCCCGCGACCAGGCGCCCTGGAAACAGCCGTTCGAGCGTCGCCAGCTCCATTGCCGTCAGCGCGACGTTGCGCAGCGGCACCGGCAACAAGCCGATGCCGAGCGTGACCCTGTCCGTCCAGGCCAACGCGGCGGCTGCGGTGGCGATGCCGCTCTCGCGAAAGCAGTCCTCCCAGATCCACAGTTGTTCCAGGCCGGCCGCCTCGGCCGCGACCGCTACCGCGCGTAGCTCCTCCGGCGGGCGGTCCGGTGGAAAGATGGCACCAAGAATCGTCATAGGTTTCCGTCCTGTTCGTAGTCGGCCGGTTCGGACACCGGAGCTGGTGCTAGGTGACGAGCCGAACGTGGCTGGGTCAGCGCGCCACGGGAGCGACGGCCTCGGCCGGCATCGTCAATCCGTGCATTTCCCGGGCGCGTTCATACAGCGTGAACACGTCAGCAACCGCCGACTCGGCCGAGATGCGCGGCGGGGTGGCGACCGTGTATTTGCGCAGCCGCTCCAGCTCGGCCGGATCGGCCAGCAGCCGGTGCAAGCCCTCGACCATGCCGTCAGCGTCTGGTACGAGCAGACCTTCCAGGCCGTCCTCGATGAACTCGACCAGCCCGTTGCCCGAGTAGCCGAGCACCGGCAAGCCGGCTGAGCGGGCCTCAAACGCGGCAATGCCGAAGGATTCCTGTCGAGAGGCCGCGATGAACAGGTCCGAACGGTGCAGCAGCTCGCGAATCTCTGTCGAATTGCGATGCCCGAGCAGACTCACCCAGTCGGCCAGTCCGAGCTCGTCGATCTGCTGCTGCAGGTCATCCCGACGGGGACCGGAGCCGACGATGCTCACCGCCACCGCTCGGTCGATGCCGGCCGCGTTCAGCCGACCACGGACCTGTCCGAGGATGTTCAGGAACTCATCGACGTGCTTGCGCTTCTTCAATCGGCCGACCAGAACGATCCGGATCTCGTCCTGCCCGGTGGGCCGGACCGGGGCGCGCGGCAACCACCACTCGACGTCGATCAGGTTCGGGACCACCGACACCTCTCCGCAGCGCGGCAACGTCTTGCGCACATGCTCGGCGGCCACCCGGCTCACGCCGGACCAGGCCGCTCGCATCGGGCCGAGACCGAACGGGATCGCCGACAGCCGGGTGCCGATGGTGACCTTCCACCAGATGGAATGCACCGTTGCCGCAATCGGAATCCGCCGTCGGCTGGCCAGGCGGGTCACGTAGGTCGCGATCGGCGACACCACGCTGAAATGCGCGTGGATCACATCGATCGGGCCTGCGTCCAACACCTCGTGCACCAATCGCTTGTTGCGCCAGGGGAAACACACCGTCAGCCACCGGCCGGGCAGCGCCCGAACCACGTGCAGTTCCAGGTCGGCCGGGTCGTTGACCGCCGTGATCACGGTGACGTCGTGCCCCATTGCCCGCTGCGCCATCGCCAGCGCCTCGACCTGGCGCTCGATGCCGCCGATATCCGGGGCGAAGGAGTCGGCCACGTGCACGATCCTCATGCGGTCACCGGACCCGACGGCGCGCCCAGCCGAACCGGAAGCGAGACAACCCCATAGACGAAAGAGATATCGCGATACTCGAGGTCGGCGGCATCGACGGCCAGGCTGAGCCGTGGATAGCGGGCGGCCAGTGCCGAATACGCCGACACCAGTTCCATCCGGGCCAGTTCGGAACCGACGCATCGGTGGAAGCCGTGGCCGAACGCCAAGTGCGACGGGCCGGACCGGCTCGGGACCAGGGAGTCCGGGTCGGTACCGAAAACGGCATCGCGATTGGCTGTGGTCAGGGCACACATAACGGCATCGCCGGCCTTGATCGCACGACCGTGCAGGTCGAGATCATGCTTGGCGAATCGGGGGAAAGGCAGTTGCACCACCGTCAGGTACCGCAGCAGCTCATCGGCCACCGCGCCGGTCGAGGCCGGGTCGTCCCGCAGTTGCCGGAAGGTGTCCGGGTTCTGCAGCAGGGTCAGCGTGCCCAGCGCCAGCATGCTGGCCGACGTCTCGTAGCCGCCGGTGAACACACCGTCGGCCAGACCGGCCAGTTCGAGGTCGTCCACCTCGTCGCCGTGATCGCGGATGATCGCGCCGATCAGCCCGTCGCCGGGGTTCGCGCGCTGGGCCCGCACCGCGTCCAGCAGGAACTTCTGGGACTCGCTCATCGCCCCGAACGCTCCGACGCCGCCGGCCGACAGGTCGAAGCGAGCGTTGCCGAGTTTGCGGAACCGGGCGCGATCCTCGACCGGCAGTCCGAGCAACTCGCAGATCACCAGGAAGGGGATCGGGAACGCGAATTCCGGAACCACGTCCACGACGCCGTCGGCGCCGGCCAGTTCCTGCATCGCGTCCAGCCGTTCGGCCACGATCTCATCGATGCGTGGCTGCAAGCGGACGAGGCGGCGCTTGGTGAACTCCGGAGTCAGGAACTTGCGGAGCCGGGTGTGCTCGGGCGGGTCGGTGAAACCCAGGCCGCCGATCGATTCCGGACCGCCGGTGCCGAGGATGGCCCGGATATCGGTCGAGTAGTTCACCGTGTCGTTCAGAACGGTACGAGCCTCTTCGTAGCCGCTGACCACCCAGACGTTCTTGCCGAAGACCTTGGCCACCCGGTGCACGGGATCGGTCCGTCGCAGTTCCGCCATCGCGGGCAGCGGATCGAGACCGATCCGCCGGAAGGGCGGGGTGAGCTTCTTCGGGATCCGGGTGACGCCGCTCAGCCCGGCCTTCTTGCCGGCCGAGGTGGACAGCAACCGTCGGCCGGCCCAGCGCTTGATCGCCGTCGACGGACGGCTCAACAACGGGGTGCTCATCGGCGACCGGTGCGGGCGCGATCTCCGCTCGGGCGGGCCGGCGCCGGCAGTCCGTTCGGGTTGAACGGAGGGAAAACGAGATGTGACACGGAACCAAGCATGCCAGCCCGGAGCCGAAATCCACGCCATCGCCCCGGCAATTTGCCAGGACCGGTCCGGAAACGGCGGCCTGGGTGATCCATCAAGCGCGGGTTCCCGGGGCTTGCGTCAAGCCGACGTGCTGCGTTTCACCGTCGCCGGTCACCGATCGGCGACGCAGCAATTGCCGGCGTTCCTGGCGGCGAACGGTGTCCGTCAGCTGGCCAGCCGAGCCGGCGTCGCCACCGTGACCGGGCCCCCGCTCCGCTTGCTCTCATACAGCGCGGCATCGGCTGACAGGTACAGCATCCGGGCGTCGGCCAGCACCCCGTCGCCGTCCATCCGGCCGGAATCGATGCTGCCGACCGACAGGCCGATGCTGACCGTCACGGTCAGTTCGTCGGCCACGTCGGCCCAGGCCTCGGCACGGATCGAGGCCGCCAATCGACGAGCCAGTTCGGTCGCCGCCGGGTGGCTGACGGTGTCGCCCTGCAGGATCAACGCGAACTCATCGCCACCTTGCCGGATGGCCAGATCCTCGGCCCGGCAGTTCTGTCGCATCAACCGGCCGATCCGGCGCAGCACCTCGTCGCCGACATGGTGGCCGTAGGTGTCGTTGATCGGTTTGAAGCCGTCGATGTCGAGCAGCAGCATGGCGGTGGGGCCCGAGCCCGCTCGCAGCGCCCGGTCGAAGACCCGCCGGTTCTGCAGTCCGGTCAGCTCATCCGTCTCGACCGCCAGCTGCAGCCGATCGTGCTCGGACCGTCGGCGCTCGGCGGCAATCTGGGCCCGGGCCGAGGCCAGCACCGCGGCGCGGGACTGCCAGCGCATCCGGCTCACCAGTTGCGCGTATTCGCGCTGGCTGCCGGCGACCGCCGCGGGCAGGTCGGCGGCCAGTACCTGGGCCCGGGCCCACAAGGGAAAGCTGCGCACGCCGGAGGACAATGAGAGGGTCGACTGCAGCTCCGTGGCCAATCGCATCGCCAACGCCGGATCACCGGCCCGTTGTTCGGCCAGGGCCAGGGTGGCATCCAGGGAAGGCAGCGTCTCGAGGTCGCCGCCGTCCAGGAGCAACGTCCGGTAACTGGCGACCGAGGTCCGGACGGCGGGCAGCAGGGCGGCCAACTCCAGGTCCGACTGGCAGCCGAGCACCCGGACGATGTCCCAGCAGGCCAGCACGTCGGCCCGCCACAGCGGCCGGAGCCCACGGTCCAGGGCCGCCGAGACCGCCTCCAGCACACCGGCCATCGTGGACTGGGCCGCCTCGTCCCCGTTCTCCACCAGCGACAGCGCCCATTCGGTCCGGATCAGCACCCGGTTGATCGCGATCGCGTCGGTCTGCAGCGCCTCGTCACACACCGCCCCGAGGTCACTGGCCACGCGATACAGATCGTCGGCCAGCTCCCACAGGTTCAGCGAGTTGAACGCGGCCGCCGCGATCACGTAGCCGAGGCAGCGCGCCATGGACGGCTGGCTCTCCTCGTCCAACCGGGCGACCGCGCGGCTGGCCAGGCCGATCAGCCGGGCCGCGTCGTCGCTACAGGCCACTGCCGACAGCCCGAGGGCGATCGCGGTGTACGGACCGGGCAATGACTCCGCTCGCACGGTCAGGTCCGCGGTCAGGGCCCGTAGGACCTCCGGATCGATGCGGCTCATCCGATGCACGACCTCGGCCACCTGCAGCATGAACCGGACATCCCGCCAACCCGCGTGCTCGGCGTGATACATCGCCGGCGTCAGTTCGGCCGCCGCCACCACGTGGTCCTCGCCCTGGACCCGCTCGAGCAATTCGTAGGCCTGCCGGTAGGCCCGCCGATGCGGGCTCGATTCAGCCTCGGCGGCGGCTGGATGCGGGGCTGGATGCATGGCGTCGCCACCCCTCCCCGAACACCGACCCGGGACGGACGATCAACCGGACATCGACATCATCGGCCGAGATCGTCCACAGTTGAACCACCGGCACGCAGGGATCAGCGTTCGTGGGCCTCCCGGGGTATGCCTAACCGGGGCACACCACCCAGACCACGGTTGAACCGGACCGCGTCGGCGTAGCCGCTGAGCTTCTTCCACAAGGCGTCGTGGGCCGGCCACGGGATCGGATTCTCCCCGTCCAGCCAGCTCTCGCCGAAGGTGATCCAGACGACGGTCCAGTCGGCGGCGGCCTCCCAGCGGCCCTGGCTCCAGTCGATCAGCGAGCGTCGGATCTGCGTCGCGGCGCGGGCGGCATCGGAGAACACCGTGCTGGTGTGCACCGTCCAGACCCGGAAGTCGTGCGACATCAGGTCGAGTTCGAAGTCGTCGAGCACGGCTGGATCGACCAGCACCGTGGCGACGTTCTCGAACCCGGACTCCCGCATCCGCCAATTATTCACGATCCGCCTGATCGGGCCACGTCGTCCGGTAGACCACCTGCCGCAGCACCGGGGCGGTCGGATCGTCGAAGCCGTACGCCGGCTCCTCGACCAGACCCAACCGGCGCATCACGGCCTGCGAGCGCAGATTGGTCTCCGCCGTCACCGCGACGACCTCACTCAGGCCCAACTCGCCGCGGGCGAACCGCAGCACCGCCAAGGCCGCTTCGCTGGCATAGCCGTGGCCCCAAGCCGACCGGGCCAGCCGCCAGCCGATCTCGACCCCGGCGAACGGCACACCGGGATCGACCACGTCCAGTCCGACGAAACCGATGAACTCCGCGGTCGCGGTCACCTCCAGAGCCCAGAAGCCGAATCCGTGCTGGGCGATGCTGGTCTGGAAGCGTCGGATCGAGGCCAGTGACTGCTCCGGGGTCAGCGTCGGACCCAGGAACTGCCGTACCGCCGGATCAGCGTTCAGCTCGGCCCAGGGCTGCTCGTCGGCCGGCTGCCAGTCCCGGATCAACAGCCGCGCGGTGCGTAGTTCGACCACGATCAGGCCCGGGCGGCGATGATCGCCCGGGCCAGGTCGGTGCCCGAACGCCAGGCGCTCTCGACCCGCGGCGATCCGGCCGGGCACCACTGATCGCCGGCCAGACCGACCTGGCGGCCATCGGGCAGCCAAACCCGGCCGAAGCTCGATCGATGGCTGCCGGTCGGCTGCGCGAAGGTCCAGCGGTGGGTGTGCGTCCAGAGCGGTTCCGGCACGTCGAACAGGCTTCGCAATGCGGTCAACATCGGCTCGACGGCAGCGCTCGGATCGGCCAGGTGCCGGCGGGCCAGGTCCGGGCCGGAGTGCACCACCAAGACCGGCGCGTTGTCGCCGCGGCGGGCCCCGTCGTCGGCCACGAAGCTCAACTCAGGCACGTCGTGGACGAACGCGCCGTCGGCGAACGGCCAGGTTCGATCGAGACATTCCAGCACCAGCACGATCACCGGGGCATAGTCGACGGCCCCCGGCACCGCGACCAGCCGGGCGGCCTGCGGATCGGGCATCGCCAGCACGAGCGGGCCGTCCGGAAGCTCGGTCAGTTCCTGCCGCAGCGAGACCTCCAGTCCGTCCAGCACCGCCCGGGCCACACTGCGCAAGCCGGCCGGCGTGGCCCAGCGCATCGGCCCGGGTCGCGGCTCGAGGCCGGCGGGGGAGAGGACGTCGAGGGTGTCGGTCCAGGGCCGGGCCAGTCCGGACGACTCCCACCCCGCCACCACGGTGGCGAATTCCTCGTCCCGCACGGTGAAATAGGCCGCCCCCAGATCGACCCGGCGACCGTGCAGTTCGGGCGAGGCCAGTCGCCCGCCCGGTGCCTTGGCCCGTTCCACCACCCGGACCTCGGCCCCGTGCCGGCTCAGTTCACGCGCGCAGGCGGCGCCGGCCAGCCCCGCGCCGACCACCGTGACCGGTCCGTCCCAAGCAGTTGCGTCCACGAAGACTCCTATTCCGAAAGGGTGTTCTCCGCCGGACGGTCGGAATCGGACCGGTGGCCCGAGATCCGCCGCCACAGCGGCGGGATGAGGCTCAGGCCGATGACCAGGGCGATCGCGGCCAGCACGCCTTGCCACGGCTCGGGAAAGATCGAGCCACCGACCAATCCCAGGATGCTGTAGACAACGGCCCACAGCAGGGTCGCGGCGATGTCGGCCACCACGAACCGGCGAAACGAGTAGCCGCCAATCGCGGCGGCCAGCAACACCGGCACCCGGCCACCCGGAACCAGCCGGGACAACAGCAACGTGCGCAGCTCGGATTCGTTCAGTTGTTCCTGGATCCGGTCCAGCGCGGCCGGCCGGGCATCGGCCTGCAACCAACGGACCCGGCGGGCCAGACCCATCCCGGCCCAGTGCAACACGGCGTAGGTGATCACGTCGCCGACGTAGGCCCCGGCCGCCCCGACCACAATGACCAGGGCCAGGTAAGCGTCGGCGTCGGACACCGACAGCGCCGCGGCCACGCTGACCGCAGCACCGGTCGGCACGATCGGGATGACCGCGCCGAAGGCGACCACGCCGAACATGCCGAGCAGGTAGCCGATGCCGAAACCACCGCTACTCATGGGCTCAACTCCGATGCCGCCGGGCCGCGAAACTGCACCGATCCACCCGGTTCCAGCACGTGCGGCTGCACCGTCGAGCCTCGCAGGGCGGCTTCGAACCTCCATCCGGGTTCCTGGCACTTGGCCCGGAAGAGGGCCGGCGCGAGCGGACGCAGGCCTCGCGGCCACAGCGTGCCGTAGTGGATCGGCACCGCGTCCCGGGCCGAGACCCGCTGTACCGCGGCGGCCGCCTGGTCCGGGTCCAGATGCTCCGGGCCCAGGGTCGGTCCCCAGCCACCGACCGGGATGATCGCGGTGTCGATCGGGCCGAGCGTGGCCATCTCGTCGAACAACCCGGTGTCACCGGCGAACCACACCGAATTGCCCGCCGTGGAAAGCACAAAGCCCAACGACTTGCCCGAATGCCGAGACCACGGATGCCGGCGGTTGTCGTGTTCGGCGTGTACCGCGGTCAGCCGCAGTCGACCGATCTCGATCTCGTCGCCGGGCGCCACCTCTTCGACGCCGGAGTGCACACCGGCCAGCAACCGGGCGGCCCCGCGCGGGGCGATGAGCCGGGTCCGGGGCGCCAGCATCCGCAATGAGGGAAGGTGCAGGTGGTCGCCGTGCAGGTGCGACACGATCACCACATCGGCATCGGCGGCCGACCGCGGCGGGGTCGGGCCGAACCGTCGCAGGAAGGCCACCCGATCGGTGAGGACCGGGTCGGTCAGGACCCGCAGGCCGGCCAGTTCGATCGTGACACTGGCGTGGCCCCACCAGGTGATCCTCACGCGATCACCGTTTGTTCATCGATGGCTTCGCCACTGGAACGAAGGCCGGCCGCGGTCAGCCGGGCCAGCAACGCCTGGTGTACTTCACTGCCGGTCAGCACCGGGCGTACACCGGGATCGGACGGGTACCGCGGGGAACCATCGGCCAGCACCGGCCAACTCGAAGGCACCATCAGAAAAGCTGCGGTCTGGTCGCCGCCCAGGCCGCCGTGGGAGCCGACCAGTTCCTCGAACGCGGCCAGTTCACCGGTCTCGGGGTCATAGCGGCCGAGCACGACGAGATCCCCGACATGGTCGCGGACGTCCAGATCGAGCAGATCGTGTACTGCTCGAGGACCATAGGAAACCAGGGGATCCTCGCCCGCACCGTTGTCCGGACGGGTCAGATCGCGCCAACCTTGTCCACCGATCACGACCGGTCCGGTCTCGGTCCGCACCATGACCAGCCCGATCGCCGGGTGCGCGGCCAACGTCCGGATCAGGCCGGGACGGCAGTCCTCGATCTGATCCCGCAATGCTCGTCCGGGCAGCTCGGTCAGATAGATATGGGCCAAACTGCCCGAGGCGGCCACCAGCGGCGCGGTGCTCCCGGTCGGCTGGTCGGTCGCGACCCGGTTGGCGGTCCGGCGGGCGAGCGTGTTCACGCCCGGGGTCTGGGCGTGCACCGCGCTGGTCAGCAGCAAGTTGGCGCCGGTCCAGCGCTCGGCGGGGTCGCGATCCAGGTCAAGCCCCGGCCGATCGGGCTCGCCGATGATGGCATCGACCAGTTGTTGCAAGGTGAATCCGGCGACGTCGGCGAACGGTGCCCCCTGGGACTGGCCGTGGTCGGAGACCACCACGATCTCGTACCGGCGGTTGGTCTCGGCCGCCACGTCCTCGAAGAACCGCAGCACCCGGTCCAGCCCGTCCAGGGTGCGCATCGCCTCCGGGCGGCTCGGTCCGGCGTGGTGGGCGACCTCGTCGTAGTCGACGAAGTCCACGAAGATCACCGGTGCGCCGCGGGCCATCTGCTCGGCCACGATGGCCACGTTCAGGTCGTGCAGCAAGGCAGTCGTGACCCCGCGCAACAGGGCGAACAGCCAGCCGCGGGAGACCCGGGGCTGCACGTCTCGGCGTCGTTGCCGCCGTGCCTGGTACAGCTCCTCGACCACCTGGCCGGCAAACACCACCACCGTCCGCACGAAGCCGACCGAGGTGGTGGCGAACGAGGCCACGCCCCGGGTCGATCGCGGTGGCAGTCGGGCGTCGCTCATGGTCAGGATCTGCGTCGCGGCGTCGCCGGAGAACAGGTTCGACACGCTCACGCCGCCGTCGGCCAACAGCCCGCGTCCGGTGGACATCCGGCGTTCCAACTCGGCCGCATCGGCCGATCGGTTGGCCACCAGCAGCCGCTCGTTCTCCTTCTCGTACCAGCGGAAGGCCGGGATGGTGTGCCGATCGCCGTACAGCAGCACGGCCTGCCCGGCCGGCGTGGTGGCCGGCAGTCCGGTGTGCCAGCCGTAGCCGACGTGACTGCCCGAGCGCAGCCAGCGCGACAGGGTCGGCACCGCTCCGGACACCATGGCCTGGCGCAGCAACTCCCGGCCGACGCCGTCCAGCTGGACGATGAGCAGTCCCGGCCGGCCGATGCTGGCCGGTTCCTCCTTGGCCAGGCGGTGCGCGATCCGGACCACCCGGCCGAGGATGTGAGCCAGGAAGGCGTCCTGGCTGCCGGCGTCGAGTAGCCAGTTCACCGCGGCCGCGATGATCGCCGCGCCCCAGGACGCACCCAGGATGGACGCCAGCCCGGAGATATGGACGTCGGGGGACACCCGGATCGCCACCGCCAGGATGGCGGCCTGGGCGATCATGCCGACGATCAACAGCCCGAACGACCCGAGCAGGACGGTCAGACCGAGCAGCAGCGGACGCAGCAGTGAGCCGACCAGTCCGACCAGTACCGCCAGCAGCGCGACCGCGGCCGGTCCCGAGGACTGCTCACCGGGAAGGACGTAGAGCGTGATGCCGAGCGCGATGAACGAGGTCGCCAAGGAGCGGATCAGGTTTATCAGCGCCGCGCCGGTCGGACGCCAGGCCAGGGCCAACGCCACACTGATCTCGATGCGACGGCGCACCGACCTACTGATCAACTCGCGCCGCCCTCCGTTCGCTCGCCTCCGAGGTTACTGGCGTGTGCACACCGAGCCTTGCTGGGTGCACGACGCGCTCCATGTGGGTGCCGGCAACGCTCGCTCGGGCCCGACAAAACGGGGTAATCATCCGGATCCGGCCGCTAGACAGACCGTACGCGTTGACTACGGAGTGTAGGCAACTCATCTCGGTGTGCTATCTGCCGACTGAGAGTGGTATGCGAGCGAGCTGGACCGGACGGTCAGGTAGCGGGGCGGGATCCCGGCTGTTCCTGACCTATGCCCTGGTGAGTCTGCTCCCGGTGCTGGCCCTGGGCGTCGTGCTGGCTCGCGACGAACAGCGCACCGGGCAGGCGTGGGCGCACACCCAGGGCCGGGACAAGGCGGCCGTCATCGAACAGACCGCGATCGCGCCGGCGCTGGCCGGGGACGACCTGTCCGACGGCCTGACCCAGAGCGAACTAGCCAACATCCAGAAGGCCACCGATCTGGCCGTGTTCTCCGGTTCGATCACCCGGCTCCGGCTGCGTTCCTTCAGCGGCGGCACGGTGTTCGCCGACGATGGTTCGAAGACCAGCCGGCTGGCCGTCACCGATCCGGCCTTCCAGACAGCCGTCGCGGGCAAGTCCAGCGTCCAGGTCGTGCCCGATCCGTCCGGCGCCGCCGGTGACGTGATCCGGGTGCTGGAACCGGTCGTGCCGAACAGCACCGGCCAGGCGACCGGCGTCCTGGAGCTCTACCTGCCCTACGCCCAGATCAGGGCGGCCACGCGACAGCACCTGCACGACACCTACCTGCGGCTGGGCATCGGGCTCGGCATCCTCTACCTGTTCCTGGCCGCGATCTCGTGGTCGACCACCCGGCGGTTGCGGGCCCACGCCGCCTTCCGGCACCACCAGGCCCTGCACGATCCGTTGACCGGGCTGGCCAATCGCGAACTGTTCCGGATCAGCGCCGAGGACGCGGTGCGCCACGACGCTCACGGTGCCCTCGTGCTGGTCGATCTGGATCACTTCAAGGCGGTCAACGACACCTTGGGCCACCATGCCGGCGATGAGCTGCTCAAGGTGGTGGCGCAGCGGCTGAGCGAAGCATTGCGTACCGACGATCTGGTCGCCCGGCTCGGTGGCGACGAGTTCGGCATCCTGCTGCCCGGCATCGCCGAGGAGCAGGATGCGGTCGATCTGCTGCGGGGTATCGCGACGGCCCTCAATGCCGACATCGTGATCGAGGGCAAGGACCTGCGGGTCGAAGCCAGCTTCGGCATCGCGTTGTTCCCAGCGCACGGACGTTCGGTCGAGACGCTGCTGCAACGAGCCGATTCCGCTATGTATCAAGGCAAACGCGGTGCCGACGGCATCGTCGTCTATGACGGGAGCGGGGCCGAGAACCGCAGTGACCACGGCGTGCTGATCCAGGCCGAGCTGGGACGGGCGATCAGTCAGAGCGAGCTTGTCCTGCATTACCAGCCGAAAGTCGATCTGAACACCGGCGAGCGGGTCGGTGTCGAGGCCCTGGTGCGCTGGCAGCATCCGACCCGTGGCCTGCTGCCGCCGCTGGCGTTCGTGCCGGCGGCCGAGCAGTCCGGGCTGATCGAGCCGCTCACCGACTGGGTGCTTCGGCGGGCGTTGCGCGATCGCGAGGATTGGCTGGCGGTCGGCGAGACCTGGCCGGTGTCGGTCAACGTCTCAGCCCGCAGTATCGGTTCGGCCAGCTTTGCCCAGCGGATTCGTGATCTGCTGACCGAGACCGACGCCGACCCGGCCGGGCTGTGCCTGGAGATCACCGAGACCGCCCTGACCGGTGACACCGAGCAGGCCACCATCGCCCTGGCCGAACTGAGCCGGCTCGGGGTGGCCATCTCGATCGACGACTTCGGCACCGGATTCACCAGCCTCGGGCAGCTGCGCACCATCCGGGTCGATGAGATCAAGATCGATCGCACCTTCGTGGCCGACCTGATCAGATCGCAGCCGGATCGGAGCATCGTCCGGGCCATGATCGGTCTCGGCGAGGGACTGGGCTGCAGCATCACCGCCGAGGGAGTGGAGAACTCCGAGACCGCAGCCTGGCTGCGCTCGGCTGGTTGCACCGTGGCCCAGGGATATCACTTCGCCCGCCCGGGAGCGTGGCCCACGCTCTGCCGGAACTCCGTCCTGCGAACAGCGAGCCTGTCATGAAGAAACTGATCATCACCGGTGCCGTGCTGGCCCTCGGACTGAGCCTGACCGGATGCGCGTCGGCGGCCAAGGCGGCCAAGTCCGCTCCGGCCCTGAAGACCGACACGGTGCTCTACAACGCGCTGCCCAGCTCGATCCGCGAGGCCGGAGCGATCCGGGTGGCCACCGACGCCTCCTACGCGCCGGCGTCCTCCTTCGGACCGGACGGGCACACCATCATCGGCTTCGAACCTGATCTGGGTTCGGCCCTGTCCCAGGTGCTCGGGGTGAAGGTCGTCTTTGCCAACAGGGCGTTCGCCACGTTGCCCGCGCTGCTGAAATCCGGTGGCACCGATCTGGTCATGAGCGCCATGACCGACACCGCCGAGCGGGAACGCACGATGGACTTCGTCGATTACTTCACGGCCGGTTCCTCGATCGTGGTGCAGCGCGGCAATCCCGCCGGCATCTCCGACCTGGCCAGCCTGTGCGGACATTCCGTCGCGCTGGAGAAGGGGACGGTGCAGGTCGATCTGGTCCAGCGGGCCGAGGCCAACTGCGCCACCGGCCGGACGATCGCGACCTCGGTCTACAGCTCGAACACCGATGCCCTGGTTCAGGTTCGGACCGGACGGGCCGACGCCGCGCTGACCGATTACCCGCCGGCGGCCGCTCTGGTCGCCAACTCCCAGACCAGTGCGTTCTACCAGCTCTCCTCGACCACGCAATACGAACCGGGTCCCTACGGCATCGCGGTGGCCAAGAACCAGACCCAGCTGCGCGATGCGGTGGCCGAGGCGTTGCGGCGAGTCATTGCCAGCGGTCGCTACTCCGCGATCCTCGACCAGTGGGGCGTCGGTGCCGGGGCGATCGACTCGGTGATGATCAACGCCGGGGCCAAGTCCTGAGGCCGGCCCGAATAATAAGACGTTTCTGTACTTGCGCTTTACATGTAGATCTTGCATCCTGACGGTCTTGTCCGCGTCGGCTAACGCCGTCCGATATCGGGGGACCCTTGAGATGCGCCGCTTCCGCGTGCCCTTTCTGCTCGCTCTGACCGTGACCGCCGCGCTGACGGCGCCGGTCGCCGCGCACGCCGACGGGACCGGTCCGACGATCGACAACGCCAGCCTCTACAACGGCGGGCACCCCTGTTCCTCGACGCCGATACCCTTGAATCAAAAGGCGAATCTGTTGCTGCAGGCGGTCGGCGCCGACCCGGCCGCGCCGCAGGCGGGTGAGCAGCTGACCTACACCTTCGCGATCTGGCCCACGGCGGATCCGGCCGCCGAGACCGATCTGAACGCCACCGAATCCGACTTCGGCCTCACGACCGAGCAGCAGCAGCTGGACCTGACCGACTCGGACTACTCCTGGCGGGTGCGACTGACCGACGTGAACGGAACCTCGGACTGGTCCCAGACCTGCCAGTTCCACAACGATTCCACAGCGCCGAGCCTGCCGACGATCACGTCCAGCAACTTCCCGACCGATGCCAAGGGCCCCTACGGCGTTCCGGCCGAGTTCACCTTCGACGCGCACGGTGATACCGACACGGTCGCGTTCCGATGGGCACTGAACGGCAACCGGTCGGTGACTACCTGCACGACCGGCGCGTTCGGTCAGATCGTCTGCCCAGATCCGTCCACGTGGTCGGACGTGGTGGTGGCCGCCGCGCCGGGCGGTACCGCGACGTTCTCCGTCACGCCGACTCAGGTCGGGCCCAACACCCTGACCATCGCGAGTCAGGATGCGGCCGGCAATGACTCGGCCGAGGCGAGCTACACCTTCTTCGTGCCGTCCAAGCTGGAACCGGCGCCCAGCATCGACGGGACGCCGGCGATCGGACAGACCCTGACCGCAACCGTGCAGGACTGGTCACCTACGCCGACCAGCATCAGCTATCAGTGGCTGGCCGACGGCACCCCGATCACCGGTGCCACCGGCCTGACCTACCTGGTCCAACCGGCCGACGTCGGCAAGTCCATCTCCTTCGCCGAGACCGGCGTCCGGACGAACATCGGTACCACCGTCGAGGTGAGCAACGCGCTCTTGATCCAGCCCGCCACGTTCGCGGCGACGCCCAGGCCGACCATCAGTGGCACTCCGGTGGTCGGGCAGGTCCTCAGTGCGCTGCCGGGCGCGTGGTCGCCGGCTCCGACGACTTTTGCCTATCACTGGCTGCGTAACAACCAGCCGATCGCTGGTGTCGCGGCGACGCTGCATGCGTATCGGTTGACCGCCGTCGATGCCGGTGCGGTGATGTCGGTCCGCGTCGGCGGAATCCGCACCGGATACACCACCGCGATCGTCACCAGCCTTGGTACGGCTCGCGTGCTCAAGCCGCTCACCGCGGCTTCGGTGCCGACGATCAGCGGGGTGCGGCGCTACGGCCAGGTCCTGACCGCGGTGACCGGTACGTGGGGTCCGGCGCCGATCTCCTTCAGCTATCGGTGGTATGTGGGTGCGGCGGCCATTCCCGGCGCGACCGGAGTTCGGTACGCGCCGCCCGCGGCCTACATCGGCAGGGCCATCTCGGTCGTCGTGACCGGCGGTCGAGCCGGCTACCAATCGTTGGCCCGACGTTCGGGCGCAGTCATCATCGGTCCGGCGCTGTTCACCGTCGTGGCCACGCCCCGCATCGGCGGACCCGCGCAGCGTGGTGCGGTGCTGACCGCAAGTATGCCGACCACTCCGGCCGCAGCCGGCTACCGCTACCAGTGGCGGCTCAACAACGTTGCGATTGCTGGTCAAACCGGATCGCGGTATGTGGTTCGGGCCACCGATGTGGATCGACGGATCTCGGTCGTGGTCACGGCGATTCGGGCCGGCTACACCTCGGTGCAGCGAGTGTCGGCAGCGACTGCTGCGGTGCCCGGGCAGGCCTACCAGAACTGTGACTCGCTCAACGCGGTGTACCCGCATGGCGTGGCTCGCACCGGCGTGACCGGTGACCGGGTGCGCGGAGTGCTCAGGCCGTTCAAGGGCATCCCGTTCTTCTCCAACACTCTCTACAGCCTGAACCCGAGCCTGGACCGCGACAAAGACGGGATCGCGTGCGAGCAGTAGCCGGGCTCCCCGCGAGTGGCTACTTTTCCGCCGAGTGGCTAGAAATTTTTAGCCACTCACAGCAGAAGTAGCCACTCACGGGCGGTGTCGTGACTGGCGGTGGCCGGTCGTGACCGGCTAGGTGGAGCACGGGTGGCGAGAAGTCTCCACCCTGATCTCCACCCGTGGACGCAGGTGCTGAGCCCGTGAAAACGGGAGAGTTCCAGCCATGACAACCACCGACTGGATCATCGACATCGCCCTCCTCGCCATCGTGTTCCGCCAGATCCGGGAAAGCCGGGTCGACCTCATGTTCGTCCTCGTCCCGCTGGGCCTGGTCAGCTACTTCGCCAGCAAGTACCTGCACGGCCTGCCCACCGCCGGCAACGACCTGGTGCTCATCGGCGGCCTGACCGCCATCGGTGCCATCCTCGGCATCTCCGGCGGCCTGGTCACCAAGCTTCGTTTCGACGGCCGGCACGCCCTGATCCGCGCCGGCTGGGCCGCGGTCATCCTGTGGGTCCTGGGTATGGGCTCGCGGATGGCCTTCCAGCTCTACTCCAGCCACGGCGGCGGCCCGAGCATCGCCACCTTCAGCGGCCACCACGACATCACCACCGAGCAGGCCTGGGTCACCGCCTTCATCCTGATGGCCTTCACCGAGGTCGCCACCCGCGTCGGCACCCTGCTGGTCCGGGCCTACCTGGTCAAGCGTCAGCAGCCGGTCGCCCCGGTCCGGTCCTTGGTCGCCGCGTAGGACAGCACGGTGCGTCAGACGGTCCCGCGATCCCGTCCGGTCAACCGACCGGGCGGGACCGCCGACGTTCCCGGCCGCTATCGTCAGCCTGTGCCACTAGTCGAGGACGCACGCCGGGCCAGGACGGCCTTCCTCCGGCCCGATGTCAGCTCGACCCAACTGCTGACCACGATCGTGATCATCGTCGTCTCGA